>NZ_JBIVQA010000007.1:0-353944 GCF_044754985.1 Sphingomonas sp. NPDC092440
GGATCGACAAGGCTCCCTCGTTATGGAGCCTGCTTGAATCGACCAGATTCATGATTCGTTCCCCGCCACCTGCACCAAAAGTGCGGGAGAACCCACATCTGCGGAAAGTTCGGGGCCCTTTGACACCAAGTACGAGGATGATATGCTTTCGCGCGATTTTGCCCCTGCGCCGGCTACACTTGAGGACAGTCAAACGAGAAAAGATGAGGGGACGCGCGGTAGCGGAAGCTCGCCAGCCGCACCTCGTGCCATACCGGCGCCACAGCTCCAACAGCGTCATTGGTAGCCTCCCCTTTCAGAATCGCGCAAGCTTTCTTTCATCGAGCTCGGATCATTCAGTTGAATTTCAGATACTTGGCAAGATGCCGTTCTGCCTGTGGCTCATACAAAAAAATTCATGTTGTTTGCTCAGTTTCAATGACTGTCGGCCGAATTTTGCCGGAAGATTTTGCAAGACGGCCTAGAAATCGTCATTTTGCGTCGAACATATTTGCGCACGAAGGCCGCGTTTCGCACGCTCCGCGGATAGTTAGCAGATTTTTAACAGAATAGCGTTAGAGCGGTGTGCTATTTTCAACGGCAAGGGCTAACTGATGAGCGACGTCATGGTCGCTAGTGTGATGGCGATGCGTGCCGCCGTTCTTGACCGGAACGCGACACTTCGAAATGTCGTACTTGGAAGCCAAAGCGCCACTCCCGCAGCAAGCGGCGTCATCGGGACGCCCACTCCCAGTTTCGCCTCGACGCTGGAGACAGCGGTCCAGAAGGTCAATGCCAACCTCGAGCAGGAAGATTTGGCCACCGAAGCATACGAACGCGGCGAGACGACCGACATCGCGACTGTCGCGCTGATACAGGCGCGTGCTTCAGTCAATTTCGAGGCAACCCTTCAGTTCCGTAACAAGCTGCTTTCGGCTTACAAAGATATTATGAGCATGCAGGTATAGACCTGACCTGACAAAGCGAAGGAAATGTACAAGTAGTATCTCGAAGGAGGCCGTGGCATACAGTCACCCCACTAGCCCGTCGAACGTTGACCGACAACGGACTAGCTTCAAAGCCGGTCCGTCCAGCACTTAGAACCTGCGTATTGACCATCCGGCCAATCGTTTCCGGATCGGGCGGGCGCTTTCCTTGACAGATATGTTTTCCTCCACGCCGAACTGAGAGCGACGTTCCTTTGGCGGATACATCGAGGCCCATATACATTTCCATGGTTGTTCTCCTTTAGATTCCGGCGCCAAGTTGTGCACTGATTGACACGTCGGGCGCCCACACTCGCATCTTACGGGGGGAACTGCCGCCCCCCATGTTTCGCTGACCCGAGTCGACTCGCTTCCCGCAATTCCCTCATGCGGATGTCCCGCTTGACGGGCATCACATGGTGCCTGGCCGGCGTGGCATGGCGTTGTAGAAGGAGCACATCACCGACGTTCGCATTCTGGCGATCGGCCTTGCAAAGCGCGAATACCAAGTCCGCGCGACCGCGGTCTCAAATGTGCCAGACAGGATATCTCGCTTCGCGGTGTCAACTGTCGCGCGCCGACAGGCTGCGGATTCCGAGGCCAACCGCCTCAGTCCGGCGTTCTATCGCTACGCCTCTGATCAGGTCCGCTAACTCCTAACTCTGTGCCTTGCAACAGCGTCACCAGATAGAAAGGCCGTCGGTGTTCAGCTTGCACCGTAAAGCCTGGCGACCAGGCAAAGGCGTCGTGGATGCGGCGCGATCGGCGGGAGTCCCCGTCAAAACGGAAAAAGTAGTGATTGACCAGCATGCAAATGCCGCCGGGTGTCAAAAGCGTTGCGAGGTACATGGCGGTAGATTTCAACGTTTCATTGTCCGTCGGCGACAAATAGTAGAGGACATCGGCGACAACTATGAGATCGAAGCTACCAGCATATGATGGCGGCAGGGTGAGAAGATCACACGTCTCAAACCGGATATTCGGCTGGTCAGCGTGCAGTAAACGCGCTCGCCTCACGGCGGACGGAGCAACATCTATGCCTAACACCGTTTCTGCACAGCCAGCGAGTCGGCGCGACATCAGACCGAGGCCACAGCCGAGGTCAAGGGCGCGCCGGAAGCGTCCGGGCGGCAACAAAGAACCCAGCTCGTCGTATTTGCGGCTCTGGTAGCGGTAGCGTGACGAGGCTGCCGCCCAAGGATCCGGATTTGCAGCGTAGACGGCTTCCAAGGCTGCGGCTGCCCCAACACGGGGCTGCAAGCGCTTGATCCTCGCGTCGGTGCGTGCGCTGCGCAGGAACAAATCGACATCCCGTAGCTTCATGAAGACTGGCATAGTTTGAAATCTCGGCTGAACGACGGCTCGCAAGTTTGTGAAGGCACGCTGGTTACGGCTCGCGCCCGTTTTAGCGAGATTGAGTCGTGACCAACGCACGCTTTTCCTCGAGCAGCCCTAAGAAGTGAAAGCGGCGGCTTTAGTGCTTTGAACCCCCGCGATACCAGTCGGGGTGATCGAAGGTATGCCAATTGGGATGGCCCCGGTACCATGATTGAGGTCGGTTGTACTTCCTCCAGTCGGAGGGATAAGTATATTGCTGCCTCCGATTCCCGTCCCGATAATAACCCGTCCGATATGGAACTCTTGAGTTGTTTGGTCCGGGATAATAACGCTGCTGCGACTCCCGGCGCTGATCGCGCCCGTGCCCTGGATCGGCATTCGCAACGCTCCAAATGCCAAAAAATAGTCCCGGGACTGTCGCGAAATACACAATCATGCTGCGTTTTCTCATGATAGCCTCCTATATATCCTCAGACCGATCACTTTGCTTCCCATGTGCCCGGGTCACAAAACTTCCGGCGGCGCGAGCCCCGCGCAGCCAGGCGCGGCGTTCGTGGAGCCTACAAACCTAATACGTGGCTCGACCCAAAATCCCTCACGCATAACATTCGACGTCCGCTGAGCGAGTCCAGATTAACCCTGCTGCATTATGCCAGCCACAACCGCCTCAGGCCCCAATTGCGCGGATTCTGAGATGATCGCGCAGTTCGATGTGGGAGGCGCCTGATCGTTCGGCGATTTTCCGGTCGGATAGCGATTGTCAGGAAATACCCCCACGAAGATGATATGGCCATTATGTCGGCGTCAAAGCGTCGCATCCTTGTGATGAATGCCCGAAAAGCTATAACCTTTCTTGATTACGTCAAACGGAATCAGCATGTCTCGTGATATTTGGTGGCCGCTTCCCGCCCCGAGTCCTATTCGGCCGTGATCAAAGCAAACAAGCGGAGGGGGTGCCATGTTGAGGCTTAGTTCAAGCGCTGCGGTGGGAGTAATTGCGATCGCTCTATACGCGCAGCCCGCTCGATCACAGGTTGCGGATTCAGCTCCACCAGGTTCGACTTCAGCCACACCTGGCCAAGGCGAGATTGTCGTTACTGGCACTCGCCGCGCCGACTTGACCGCGGCCGATGCGCCCCTGCCGATCGACATCATTTCCGGCGACCGGCTCACCCAGCAGGGCAGCGCCGATCTTAACGATGTCCTCCGCGCCGAAATACCTTCGCTCAACATTCAGCGGTTCGTCAGCAACGATGGCGCGGTGTTCACGCGCCCCTTCTCGCTACGCGGACTTCCGCCCGACCAGACGCTGGTTCTGATCAACGGCAAGCGCTTCCACAGGGGCGCGACCGTCCAGTTCACCAACATACCCTACATCCGCGGTTCGCAAGGACCGGACCTTAGTGCCATTCCGTCGATCGCAATTGGCCAGCTCGAAGTGCTGCGCGATGGAGCCTCGGCGCTCTATGGCTCCGACGCAATCGCGGGCGTACTCAATTTCCGGCTGCGCACCAATCGAGAGGGCGGCACCCTGATCGCGCGCTATGGTCAATATTATAAGGGCGATGGACGCGACATCCTCCTGCAAGGCAATGTCGGCCTCCCGTTCACCGAACGCGGGTTCGTCAATATCAGCGCCGAATATTCGAACAGCAATCCGACCTCACGCGGCATCCAACGTCCTGACGCGCAGGCGCTGATCGATGCAGGCGTACCGGGTGTGCCCGTGCCCGCCCAACGTTGGGGCAATCCGGCTGCGGAAGCGGCGCGCCTTTTCGTGAACGCGGGCATCGATCTCACCGATACCATGAAGTTCTACGCGTTCGGCAACTATAGTTGGAGCAGCGGCACGACTGCCTTCTTCTATCGCAACCCGAATACGAGTTTCATCGCGACGAGTATTCCACTGACGAACACGCGCGGCGGACCGCGTTTCAGCTTCCGTCAACTTTATCCCGGCGGATTTACGCCCGATTTCGGCGCGACGATCACCGACTCGTCCCTGGTCGGCGGGCTGAAGGGAGAGGTCGGTTCCGGGCTCACCTATGACGTGAGCGCGTCTTACGGGCGCAACTCGGCCAATTACCGCATTACCAATACCGTGAACCCGTCCCTCGGCCTGAGTTCGCCCACAAGCTTCAAGCCGGGCAAGCTCGAGCAGCGCGAGCTCAACTTCAATCTCGATCTGACCTATCCCATTGCGCTCGGCCTCGCGGCCCCCCTGACGCTCGCCGGCGGCGCTGAGTATCGACGCGAAACCTACGAGATTACCGCAGGCGATATCCCGTCCTGGCAGGTTGGCCCATACGCATCCGTGATCGATCCCGACACGGGCGCGCGAACCGGACTGCCGGTCGGATCGAATGGCTTCCCCGGCTTCAGCCCGGCGCAAGCCGGTGTCTTCTCGCGCAGCAATTGGGCGGTATACTCATCGCTTGAAGGCAATCTGACGAAGTGGTTTCAAGCCGGTCTGGCCGGGCGGTACGAGGATTTCACCGATTTCGGCGGTCGCTTTACGTGGAAGGCGAGCGCGCGCGCCGATTTTTCGAGCATGTTCGCCGTCCGCGGTTCGGTCAACACCGGCTTCCGCGCGCCGACCCCCGGGCAGTCCAATGCGTCACAGGTCCAGACCAACATCGACTCGGTCACCGGGGCGCCACTCACCGCCGGTATCGTTGCGCCGGCCAATCCTGTGGCCCAGTTTTTTGGCGCCACGCCACTCAAGCCGGAGCGCTCATTCAACGTTGCGGGCGGTGTCGTGATCAAGCCCGCCCGGAACGTCACGCTGACAATCGACTATTTCAACATCAAAGTGAAGGACCGTATCGCGGTTTCGGGCAACTTCAACCTGACGCAGGCGCAGCGTGACCAGCTCGCCGCGCTCGGCATTCCTGGAGGAGGTTCGTTTCAGCAGGTCAGTTTCTTCACCAACTCGTTCGACAGTCGCACGCAAGGCGTTGATGCGGTGCTCACCGTCGGCATGAATATGCTCGGTGGCCGCGGGACGTTCGGCGTAAACGCCAACTACACCGACACGAAGGTGACCCGAGCATCACCGGTCGTTGCGGCCGATCGGCAACGCCTGCTTGATCTCGAAGGCTTTGTTCCGAAGTGGAAGGGCAATGCCTCTTTCGTCTACGAGGGCGATCGCATTGGCGTCACCGCGCGCGCGAACTATTATGGCAAATGGACTGACTATGGCTCGACGCCCGCGGCCGACCAGACCGGCGGCGCGGAGGTGCTCGTCGATCTCGAACTCTCGTACAAGCTCACATCGACGTTCCGGCTCGCTGTCGGAGCGGAGAATCTGTTCAACAATTACCCCGACCGGGAGATCCGTCAGTCGCAAATCGCGAACGGCATCCAATATCTCCGGTTTGCGCCGACCGGCTTCAACGGCGGCTTCTGGTATGTGCGCGGCACCGCGAAATTCTAGCCGAGATCCAAGCGACCCGTAGCTAGGAATGCCGCCCGATGCTCCTCAAGGACCGCGATAAACGCCTGAGCGACTTGAGACATCGGCCGCAGCTTTGGCGTGAAGAGCATATAGTCGAACAAAATTTCGGGCTTGAACGGCCGAACGACCAGGCCGCGGTCGACATAGTCGGCCGCGGTGATGGGATTGAGAATGGAGCAACCCAGCCCTTGCAGTACCAACGCACAAATCGTCATCGCATATTGGGTCTCGATGATCATGTCGCGATCGACGCCGGCATCCTCGAAAACCCGGTCGATACGGTGACGCGTCTGGTCTTCCAGCGCCAGCGAGATGAACCGCTCGCCATCAAGATCGGCGGGTTCGATATGTTGCTTTTCAGCGAGCCTGTGACCCGGCGGCAGGACGCACGCTCCCGGGCAGCGCAGGAACCTTTCCATCGCGATGCCCGGCAACTCCCGCGCTGGAGTCGCAAGACCGATGTCGAATTGCTGGTTGGCGATCCATTGCCTGACAGTCGACGAGCTGCGGGTTTGCAATTGGATCGAGACGCCGGCATGCCGACGCCGGAACGTCGTGATAACCGACGGCAGGAAACTGACCGCCAACGCCGGAAGCGCTGCGATCCGCAGCGTCCCGGTCGAGGCGTTGCGGATGTCGGCCGCCGCGCGCTTCAGAACCGCGATTCCGGCAAAGCTGCGCTCGACCTCGTGGAAGAAGACGTCGGCTTCCGGTGTTACCGTCAGCGCTACGCCTTTCGAACGGACGAACAGCGGAAACCCGAGGTGGTATTCAAGATCCGCCAAAAGCTTGCTGACGGCCGGCTGCGAGATGTGGAGCGCGGCTGCCGCCTGGGTGACCGAACCGGACAGCATGACAGCCCGGAACGCTTCAAGCTGGCGCAGATTCATTGGGCTTACTCCTCGGTCATCGCCTCCGCTTATAACCCCAGCCTCATACCTGGAGACAAGATATGACTTTGCCGCGGATCGGCCATGCCCTGCGGCACGCCCTGCGCAGCGTCTCGGGAGCCTCTCCGGCGGCGTCGGCTCTCTGCCTGCACGCCCAGTCTCGGGTCAGATTATGTTTGGCGTGTGAACTCGATTTCCAGCCGCTTCCAGCGTCGATTTACAAAGGCGAACAGTGATGACCGGTTCGCCATTGGACGCGCGAGCTCAAGACGAGCTGTCCTGTTCGTTTGCGGAGTCGACAACGCTCATCCATTCGACTTCGCGATCGGCGCAGCAGGCGGGCCTCCTTAACCCACCGGTGCACCGTGCCTCGACGATCGTCTACGACCGGGTCGAGGATTATATCGACCGGCACCGCAACCTGTATGATGGCGTCATTTACGGCCTGTACGGCACCGAGACGAGCCACGCGCTTGGGAGCGCGATCGCGCAGCTGGAGGGTGGCTTCCGGACCGTCCTCACCTCGTCTGGGACGGCTGCGATTTCGCTCAGCCTCTCCGCATTTCTGGGGGCAGGTGACCATCTACTCGTGGTCGATACCGTCTACCGCTCGACCCGTCGGTTTTGCGACGAGGTCCTGACCAAGCATGGCGTCGAGGTTTGCTATTTTCCGCCTGGTGTTGGTGATGATATCGCTTCATTCATCCGGCCGAACACCAGGATGGTGTTTCTCGAAACGCCCGGATCGCTAACATTCGAGCTCGTCGACGTCGGGGCGATCACCGCAGCCGCGCGCGCAGGCGGTATCATCACCGCCCTCGACAACACCTGGGCAACCCCGTTGCTCTTTCGCCCGATCGAACACGGCGTCGACATATCAATCGCGGCCGCCACCAAATATCTGTCCGGTCATTCCGATGTGATGCTCGGCGCCATGACGGCCGCAACGGAGGACGTCTACAAGCGACTGAAGGACACTGCCGCGCGGTGGGGCAGTTCGGCGAGCCCCGATGATTGTTATTTGGTGCACCGCGGTCTTCGTACGCTCGATGTCAGGCTGGAACGCCACCAGCGCACAGCTCTTGAACTGGCCGCCTGGTTCATGAATCAGCCTGAAGTCCGCAAGGTGTTGTATCCCGCGCTTCCCGCCGATCCGGGATATTCGATCTGGAAGCGCGACTTCGCGGGGGCTTCGGGTCTCTTCGGTGTGCTGCTCGACCCTATGTCCGAGACCGAGCGGACCGCTCTGTTCAACGGGCTGGAGTTATTCAAATTGGGTTCGAGCTGGGGCGGGTTCGAAAGTCTGATGGTGCCGGCGTGGCCGGCGCCGACGCGAAGCTGCTCCGCCCCAGACGACGGAGCTCTCATCCGCGTGCATGCCGGACTTGAACGTGGTGCGGATTTGATTTGCGACCTTGAAAAGGCCTTCGCCCGCCTTCGGTCGACCCGACCAAAAGTCTGAGCAGCGCAGCCCGCCTCGGCTTGACCAAAACAAGAAAGCATCCGACGTTATGAACAAGACACAAGAAATGCCGGTCTCAACTGCGCAACAGGGCTATGCGCTGAACACCCAGCTCGCCCGCTTTTCATGCATTCGCTGCGGGACGCAGCTACCGCTCGCCGACTATTTCGAGGGCTGCCCCGCCTGCCTCACCGAAGGTCAGCCCGCGGCCATACGGTCCGAGTTTCATCAGTTTCCAATGAAGCTTGGTGCATTGGATGTACAAGGTATGGCGCGCTACGCCGCGTGGATGCCCTATTCGTCGTGGGTCTCACTCGGAGAGGGCGGCACCCCCTGCACCCCCTTCAATCGCCTGGCGGACGCGTTGGGCGTTGCCGCCATTCATCTCAAAAACGAGGGGATGAATCCGAGCGGTTCGCATAAGGATCGGGTAAGCTGCCTCACCGTCACGCGAGCGCTCGACATCGGCGCGACCAAGATCGTCGCGGCGTCCAGCGGAAACGGCGGCGCCTCCCTGGCCCTCTATGCCGCCGCCGCTGACCTCAAATGCTGCATCGTCTCAACCCCTGCGCTCTCGCCGATCCACCGCCGCGCGATCACCCTGACGGGCGCAGAGCTCGTTATCGCAGACGACTCGCTCGAACGATGGCGGCTCGTCACCGAAATGGTCAAGCAACAAGGCTGGTTTTCCGCCACCAACTATCTCAACCCGCCCGTCGGCAGCAACCACTTCGGCGTCGATGGACTGAGAACCATCGCTTTTGAGTTGGTCGAGGATCTAGGCCCCGACAACATCGATGCGGTGCTCGTTCCGACGTCCCGGGGTGATCTCCTGTGGGGATTGTACGAGGGTTTTCGGCAACTAAAAGCTATGGAGCGCATCAAAGCGCTTCCGAGGCTGTTCGCGGTCGAGCCATTTCCCAGGATCGACCGGGTTCTGAATGGGGCGGCGCAGACCGGCACCTTCCCCGGCTCGACGGCGCTCTTCTCGATCGGCGGATCTACCGTAACTTATCAGGCCGCGGAGGCGATCCGCCAGACCGGCGGGAACGCCGTCGTCGTTGACGACACCGCCGTCGTCCGCGACCAGAGCCGCCTGGCACGCCACGGATGTTATGCGGAGCTGTCCTCTGCGGCAACGCTCACGGCGCTAGAGATCCTGCTGCAAAAAGGAGAGATCGCGCGTAATGACGCAGTCGTTCTGATAGCCACCTCCAACGGCTATAAGGATCTGCCGGACGCGGCGAGCGTGGCATGAGCCGGCCATCGGCGCCCGACTCGCTCCTGCGCCGCGAGATCGGCCGGGTCGGCGTGGCCACGATCGCGATGAACGGCGTGATCGGGTCAGGCATCTTCGCGCTACCTGCGGTGGCAATCGCGCAGGCTGGATATTTTAGCCCCTGGCTGTTTCTGCTCTGCGGCGTACTCATCTTGTCCGTAGCGCTCACCCTCGCGCGGACCGCGAGCTTCTTCGAGACGACCGGGGGCCCAATCGTCTATACATCGCATGCCTTTGGGCGCTTTATCGGGTTCCAGACCGGGCTGCTCATCTATATCAGCCGGGTCGCCGCGATCGCCGCAAGCGCCAATCTGATCGTCAGTTACGCGGCACCGATCTGGAGCCCTCTATCGTCCGGGCTGCCGCGAATGATCGCGATCGCGGGCTACATTACGCTTGCGACGATCTTGAACGCGATTGGTGTCCGCGCGGGAATGGCTGCGCTCTATTTGATCAGTATCCTCAAGCTCGCGCCGCTCCTGCTGCTGATTCTGGTCGGCTTTCCAGCCGTCGAATGGGGCTTAGTGACGAGCGCGAATGTTTTGCCGCCGGAAGCCATCGGACGGACGATGCTCGTCCTGTTATACGCTTTCATCGGATTCGAATTCAGCCTGATCAATGCCGGTGAAACCCGAGACGCGCGCTCCGCCATCCCGCGAACGCTCGTCACCACTGTTCTTGCCATCGCCGTCTGCTACGCCCTTATCCAGCTTGTCGCGGTTTCGGTGGGTCCAGACCTTGGCGGCAGCAACGCGCCTCTCATCGAACTTGCCCGCCGCCTTATGGGCCCTACCGGCGCGCTCGCGCTCGGCTTGGGAGTCGTGTTCTCGATCGGCGGCGGCAGTCTGACGTCCTTGCTCACCGCGCCCCGACTGACCTACGCACTGTCGCGTGACGGCACGCTGCCTGGCTGGTTTGGCACGGTGAACGTGCGGACGCGCGTGCCGGTGAATTCCATTCTGTTCTGCGGCGTTCTAAGCATTGCAATGGCGGTGGGACAGCAATTCGTGTGGCTCGCGACGCTCAGCACCTTTGTTCGCCTGCTGACCTATGCGCTATGCATCGTCTCGTTGCCAATCATCCAACGGACGCTTCCGGCGGAACCAGGACAGTTCAAACTACCAGGACGTCTTGCGATCCCTGCCGTCGCGTTGCTCCTCATCCTCTGGCTGCTGAGCCAATCTACGATGGAGAATTTTGCGATCGCCGGCTGCGTCGTCGTTGCGGGAAGCGTCGGTTATTGGTTGTGTACGCGAAAACGAGGTGTCGCGGCCACTTCCTTCGAGTCCACCGAGATTCCCAGACGAGGCGAGCGGACAATTGATAAGGGCCGCTGACAAAGGCCGCCGGTGACGCTTGCCCATCCGCATGAGCGGCGGGCGCGCTTCCAGGTTCGATGAGAAAATCGGGTGAAAGGTCGAACGCCGTGCCGCATCACATGCTCGGAACCAAGCATTTTGTCGATTTCGGCTGCGTCGCGGTTTTAGCGTCTCTGTAAAACCACTTGCAGGTTCTTGTACCCGTACTGTTCGACACGGCGAACGGCAACGCGAATTTCACGGCGGATCCTTCCCAGGCGCCTGTACCGAACCATTATTGGTTGGTGCCGTGGCATTATCGACAGGGTGGTCATGTGTCTCGATGCCAACATAGTGATTGAGCTGGTCATCGGAAATATCCGAATACGGTTCGGGCCTGTTGCAGCCCGCCAGACTTATGACGACAAGGGGGATCAAAATCGCCCCCACTCGTTTCGAGGTCATCTTCCTTCTCCTTCCTCGCCAACCAAGCCTCGATTCTCCAACCAAATGCTCGCTCATAGGGTCCTCTAAAGAAGCTACGTATCCCCGGGGGCCGGCCCTCAGCTTTTCGTATCGGAAGCCAGCATCGACGGACGACGATATGGTCACGGCGTAAACCTTTGCGCGATCTGTCTTCAGACGGCAATTGATGCAAGAATGGGCAACCTGCCCATGCAGAGACAGCTGGCCAAACGGGCGAAGGGCGTGACGCGCTGAGGGGCCATCCGTATCCGGTTCGCATAACCCGCAATCGGGGGCGGCACTGGCTAAAATTTGAGCGCGACCGTTTTTTTTGAGGGATAGAAGCGCTGGCCGCGTATCCACTAGCAGGGGACCACGACGAACGAGGTCGACCGTGACACGCTGCGACTCGGATTATTACGAACGGAGGGCTGAGCAGGAACTCGAGCTTGCCGAGCATGCAACCAAGCCGAAAGTCGTCGCCGCGCACGACCGATTGGCCGAACTCTACCTTGAGCGGCTATCGCCCCAATCCAAAGCTGCGCAGGATGACCATCAACGGGTTAGTCACGGTTCTGCTGCCGTAACCAACTTTCCCGTTCCCCAGACGCCCGAGAGCTCCGCGGAGCTGATCGGACGCAAAAGTCGCTGACAATCCCTTGTCCGAGCCTTCCGCCCACGGCACCCACGCTGAGGATCGCTTGAGCAGAGCACGCCAGCGTCGAGGACGCAAATCGGGAGGCTCGAGTGACATCGCGTAATCGCCTTGAAAAGAGCGCGCGACAGCGTGCGGACTTCACGCCTGCTTTGGGCCGCGCACCAAGCACATTATATGATCTTGCGATCCGACTCTTCACCCGCGAAAAATGTTGGCGGCGCATCGTGCTTCGCACCCTCGCCCCGCAACCAGGTGAACGAATTTTGGACGTCGGTTGCGGGACCGGCACGCTTGCGATTGCCATCAAAAGCATCGAGCCAATGGCCAAGATTACCGGGATCGATCCCGACCCTGAAACGCTGGTGCGGGCGATCGCCAAGGAACCGCGAAGCGCAGCCCCTATCTTTTGGACCAAAGGTTTCGCTCGGGACGCTGCAGCTGGTCGTCGCGGTGCCTTCGACGCGGTGACCTGTACGCTTGTCCTTCATCAAGTGCCGCTTGAGGAAAAGCGTGCTGGTCTTGGTGCAATGTTCGATGCGCTCGCGCCTGGCGGCCGCCTGATCTTGGCCGACTACGGCGAGCAGCGAAGTAGTTTTATGCGAATGCTGTTTCGACAAACGGTGCAGCGCCTCGACGGAACGACCGACACTCAGCCGAACGCCGACGGCGTTCTTCCGAGGCTCCTCCAGGAGGCTGGCTTCGAAGAAGTGACCGAGGCTGCTGTCGTACCGACACTTACCGGGCTGATCGCGGTCTTCAAAGCGCGAAAACCAATGACTTTAATCAGTCCGAGCATCGTCTGGCCTTAACTCGCTCTGCCGCGCGCCGTGGCGTCGATCATCGCCGCGGAATGTCAGCGCCGCCCGAACGCTGAGCCGCCGGCGTAACGGGACTTCCACCCGTTGCGCGACAAACCACGATCCGGCGCACAGCCCGACCAGCACCATGATACCGATCCATGGCGCGCTCGCTCGAAGCAGGCCAGGAGACACCCGCGCTGCCCCCAGTACGACGGCCGAAAAGACCGGGATCTGTAGCACGTAGATTGGATAAGACACGTCGCCGAGCAGCCTGTCGATGGCCCGACTGGGTCGCGGCGCATGCGCTGTCGCAGCAATAAGAATCAGCGGAAAAATCGCGAGCACGATCACTGCATCGGTCGCCCCGCGGATTGAAGCGGAAACTGGCCACGCAAGCGCCAGCGTCGCGACACCGACCGGGACGATAGCCGGGACACGGATCACCGGGAGTCGTCCCGCCACTCGAGCACGAAAAACGAGCACGCCCAAAAAGAAGGAAAAGAACACGCGAAGAACCGCAAGATGCGCGTCAGGCCAATAAGCACCACCGTTGAGGTCACCACGAGCGATGGCGATGGCGGCCAGCGCAGCCCCGCTTATGCCAATGCCGACCGCCAGCTTTTGCGATGAGAGCCGAGAAACCGTTGCAGCATAGATAATGTTGGCCAGGAGCTCGAACGACAGGGTCCACGCGACAAAATTGGCCGGAAAGAGAGGGTTGTCGGGAAATCCGATGGGGGGGCACCGGAAGCATGAAAACATTGAACGCGCTCGAAATCACGACCGCCGTTCCCAGCCCATCATGGCGATAAAAATAGGCGAGTTCGATGGTGCTGAGCAGCAGCGCGAACAGGTAGAACGGAAACAATCGAATGAGACGCGCCCGCAGAAAGGCGCCAGCCTTCATCCCACCGGCGAGCCTGGCGTCATAGGCATTGGCGAGAACAAATCCGCTCATCGCAAAAAAAAGATCGACGGCGAGATATGCGCCGGGCGCGGCGATCGGCGCGAATGCGTGAGGAAAGTGAAGCACGACGACACTCATCGCGGCAATACCGCGCAGAATATCGAGGACGTGGTAGGACCGGGATCGCTGGGCGGCACTTTCTTCGGCGCCGGTGCTCGTTTCAGCCATCTGACACCCCCGTTGATTGAATCTGCCGTCACGATCTGGCATCGAGCCGGGAGACCTAATCCTAACTACGCGGCTACGCCCGGGACCCCTCGCCAGGGCGAGCATTCATCGTGGTTGTTCGTCGCCGGCAGCCGTTTTTGTTCTGTTTCGACACGGCAATCCGGACCACTGTCGCGCCCCATAATCGCGCCCTTGTCGCGCCGACGCGCGAATTTCGACTTCGCGGCCGCCCCTTCACGCTGCAAGCCCGATCCGGCGATCGGCGATCAGCGACCCATTGCGGCGATGATCCCGAAGATTTCACCCGTGAACTTGATCAGAAGCTCGGCAATCGCGGCACCGAATGCGGAGAGGCAAAGGAGCAAAACGATCAGTTTCGGTACAAGACTGAGGCTTTGTTCGCTGATCGAAGTCGCTGCCTGAATGATGCTGACGACCAACGAAACGATCATCATCGGCGTGAGGAGAACCACCATGATCAGGCCAATCACAACGAGCATCCGACCAGCCTCGTCCAGGAGGAGAGACTGGCCCACTGCGTTCACATCCCCGATGCCGGCGGCGCGAGCGTGCCCAGCCACGCAACCAGCGCAAGGATGACGACGATGCAGGCAGTCTCAACGCCCAGGCTCAGCCGCAGCGAAACCAATGCGCCGCGATGATCGTCACGCGCGATCGACTGTTCGAACGCCGGCGTCAGTCGGTACCGGTTGAGAGAGGCGAGCGCCAGCATGCCCACGAAAAGCGCAAGCTTCGCGAGGAGCAGGCGGCCGTAAAGGCTCGCGCCGAGCCCCCTGACCTGGTCCGGCCCAACAAGAAGCCAGCTGTTGACCAGACCCGTGACGACGACGACTGCGACGACAACCGTTCCGATACCGCCAAATCCGTGGAGCGCCCGGTGAGTCAGCCTGAGATGAGCGACATCGACGCGCTCGACCGGGCGCGCGAGTAACAGCAGTAAGCCGAAAAGTGCGCCGACCCAGGCCCCGGCTGCAACCAGATGGAGGATATCGGCGACCAGATGAATCCAGCCGGCAGCCCCCTCGTCCATGGCGCCGTGACCGGTCCATGCCAGCGTCGCGAGCGAAACGGCCGCCGCCGTCATGATCAGGCTTAGCGACCATGCTCTGTCGGCAACGGCCAGTGCCAAACCACCGGCGATCGCCAGTGCAGCCATGCGTACCACCCACGCCGTGCCGATTGCGCCGCCACCCAGGAGCGCGCCCACGGCGGTTCTATCGACGGGCCAGAACGGCGTCCCGGCCATGACCGACACCATCAGCAGCAGCGCGAAAGCTGACAACAGGAGACCGAAGACGGCGAAGCCCGTCAGCCATGGCCGCAGCGCGATCGCATCCTCGCGCTCGTCCGCGCGCAGCCCGTAAAGACTGAACGCCGAAAGGCCGAACAACGCCGCAAGCACAAGGTACAACGCAAAGCGAACGACGATGGTCGGCCCGTCGAACATTGGCTTACTTCACCGCAAATGCGAGATGCCCACTGACCTTGTGCGTGTCCGCCGACACCACGTTCCAGTCGATGGTGTAGCGGCCGCGCGGGAGCGGCGAACTCGGCGTGATGACGAGCGTCTTGCCATCGGGCGCGACAGTCGAACTGCTGGCCATCTTCATCGCCGCCATGCCAGGCATTGCGGCCATGCTGACATCAGCTTTCGAGAAGGCCGGCATCAACTTCTCACTGAATTCGAGCGTAATATTCTTAGGCGACGCCACCACGGCATCGGCCGGCGGGTTCGCCAATACGAGCTTGGGGTGCGCGTAGGCGGTTCCGCCGAGGAGGGCCATGGCGAGGGTAGCAGCGGTAACAATGAAACGGCGCATTGAGCGATTCTCCATTTTGTGAGGCTCATCTGATGTTACGCGGCGCGCGAGCTCATCCCTCACATCCTTTTTCGACACGGCAAGAGAGGCATCGCGCCGTGAGGGATGAAGCCGCCGAAGGCGTATCATTGTTTATCCGCACCGGAAGATCGCTGCAGGCGTCTTACTAACCGCCTTCGAGGGTCGGGTGCCGTCTTGGTCACGGAGCAACCCTGAATGTCTGTACAATCAACCGACCGCCGCTGGGACGGCCATCCGCAAAAAATGCTCGATTGCGCCGTGATCGGAGGCGGTCCAGCTGGGCTGACCGCCGCAATCTATCTATCGCGCTTCCTACGCAGCTGTGTGGTGATCGACGCGGGAGCGGGACGCGCTGCGTCCATCCCACGATCGCATAATCTTCCCGGCTTCCCGGACGGCTTGTCAGGCATCGAGTTGCTCGCCCGCTTGGAAACGCAACTTCGCGAATACGGCAGCGCCGTCCGAAAAGCGGAGGTCGATGAAATCACTTCATCGGGGCCGGGGTTCCTTATCAGCTGCGCCGGCGATGTCCTTCGATCGCGATCGGTCATTCTTGCGACAGGCGTCGTCAATCATAAGCCAGATATTTCGGAAACCATGCACGCGCTCGGCGTCTCGCAGGGCTTGATCCGCTATTGTCCGATCTGCGACGGCTACGAAGCGCGTCTGACGCCGATTGCGGTCCTGGGCGCGGATCGCCACGGCGCGGCGGAAGCCTTGTTCCTGCGCCAATATGGCGCTGCGGTCACCTTGCTTGCGCAACGCTCGCTCGATCTGGCGACCAGCGACCTTGAACGTCTGGAGAAGGCAGGCATCGAAGTCGTTGCGGAGCCGATCGCCGGTTTGCGACTGGCTGACGGCACGATCGAAGCTTCGTGGCATGGATTACCGGGGCGATCGTTCGGCACACTCTATCCAGCTCTCGGGTCAACGGCTCGGACCCACTTGGCTGCGGCGCTTGGCGCCAATATGAGCGATCAAGGATGCCTTCTGACCGATGGACACCAACAAACGTCGATATCTGGGCTTTACGCGATTGGTGACGTCGTCGAAGGGTTGGACCAGATTTGCGTAGCCACCGGCCATGCTGCAATCGCGGCGACGGCGATCCACAACGATCTGCTCGAGCGCGACTATCAAACATCTGCGGACGCGCCCACAGAACGCGAACGTTAGCGGCGGCATTGGGAGCGAGATCGACGGCAGCCTCGCGCCACGAGGAGACTTCCGGAGCAGTGCGTTTTCCGAATGTCGTCTGTGGATGGCTCCCGCGTTGCAAGCGTAAAGTGATGTTTTGACTGTTTGTCGGTTGCAGTCGTCTGTCCGGCCTACTTGTGCAGTCGGTGTAGACTGCTGGCCCTGATGGTGTCCGCGAACAAGGTCCGATCGGCTTTGCAGGCTATGACGCCTATGACATTCCTTGGGTTGTCCTTGCTCCCGGTCCGACCGGTTTTGCCATCACATCCTTTGCTCTCACAACCTCTTGAAGCTGATCTCCTCAGCCAAGCTCTCGATCTATGCTGCGGCCAGCATCGGTGCATGCCCTCGTTCGAAGGTGCCGCCCCGAGCCATGACCGCCCATGCGATCCGCGCCATTTTGTTGGCGATGGCGACCGAAGCGACGCGAGCAGGTTTTCGGGCGAGCAGTGCAACGAAGCGCGGATCGACCGTGCCGGGCTTCTCCTTGGCGTATCGAACCAGTGCGGTTGCGCCGACCACCAGAAGCTGCCGCAGGTATCTGTCGCCCATCTTCGTGATGCGCCCCAGGCGTTCCTTGCCCCCACTCGAACTCTGTCGCGGGGTCAGCCCCAGCCAGGCGGCGAACTGGCGCCCTGACGAGAACTGGCTTGGATCAGTCACCGACGCGGCGAGCGCGGTCGCGCCGATCGGCCCGATACCAGGGATCGTCGCCAGGCGGCGGGCCCTGTCGTCGCTCCGCTGCAGAGCGGCTAGACGCAGGTCAAGCTTGCGCAACTGGGCGTGAAGCTGGAGCAGTTGCGCAGCCAGCATGGCGACGACGTTCACCGCCTCGGTTGGCAGATCGAGCCCGGACTCGCCGTCGATGATCTCCCGTGCCATCTGCAGCGCCTTCACGATCCCGATCGGGATAGCGATGCCCATCTCGGCGAGCACGCTGCGCATCATGTTGACCAACTGCGTGCGCTGCTTGATCAACAGACTGCGCACGCGATGAAGCGACAACGCCGCCTGCTGCTCGCGCGACTTGATGGGCACGAACCGCATGGTCTGGCGTGTTACCGCCTCGCAAATAGCCTCGGCGTCGGCCGCGTCATTCTTGCCGCGCTTCACGTAGGCCTTCACATACATCGCGGGCATTAGCCGCACTTCGTGGCCCAGCTTGGCCAACTCGCGCGCCCAATGATGCGACGTCCCGCAAGCCTCGGCCCCAACCAGGCACGGCGGCAGCTTCTCGAAGAAGGGAAGCATCTGCGATCGCCGCAGCGTCTTGCGGACCACGACCTCGCCGGTCGCGCTGATGCCGTGAACCTGAAAAACGTTCTTGGCCAAATCGAGGCCGATCGTGCTAATCTCCATGGCGGATGGCTCCTTTGCTCGGGTTTGCCTGACAGCAACCCATCTTGGCACTCAGATGCCGTGAGCGGGAGCCATCCACCTCATCCGCTTGTGAGGGGTAAAGGTTGCCGCCGCGTAATCTGTTATAAGAGCGTTGGAGTGACGGAAATGGATGATCTTGACGCGCTGCTTCGGCAGCTTGCGCGGGTACCGGCGCCTCCCGGGCTCGCATCGATGGAAGACAGGGTATTCGCCCGGCTTAACGCCAGGACTGCCGCGCGCGCTGGGCTGGGCCTCAGCATCGGTACTGTCGCTGCAGCGCTGATCATGGGGGTCGCGGGAAGCGTTCCCGCATCGGCCAGCTTTGCGTCACCATTGGCGCCCCTGGGTCCGAGCTCGCCGCTTGCGCCGTCAACACTGCTCATGGGTGCGCCGTGAACCCCTCTTGGCGGACCACGGTCACGGTCGTGACCGCTTTTGGCGCGGCGCTGGGCGGTGTTTTCATCGGCCGCGAACTCTTACCCGCGGCGCCGAAACCAGGCGCCGAGCTCCACGAGGTTTTGCACCACCGACTGGCGCTAGACGGCAATCAGCAAGCGCGTCTCGAGGCGCTCGAACGGCGCTATGCGGTACAGCGCCGCGCGCTGGAGCTTGAGTTGCGGGCCGACAATGCCCGGCTTGCAGCGGCGATCGAGGCCGAGCATGGGAACGGCCCGCGTGTCGCAGCGGCCGTCGATCAGAGCCATGCCGCCATGGGCGAGCTGCAGAAAGCAACACTTTCGCATATTTTCGCAATGCGCCAGTTGCTGAAGCCCAATCAGACGACGCAATTCGACCAGGCGGTGGTGAAGGCGCTTACCGAAGATGCGCGGTGAGCCTCGACTGGACGGCGCTGTCTGACGGTGAGCTCGCCGTGCTCAGCCACGCCGGCCGCCAGCTTGCCTTCGCCGAAATCGTTCGCCGCTACGAGGAAGTCGTATTTCGTCTGGCGCGGGGCTGCTTGGGCAATGCCGACGATGCGCTTGATCTCACCCAGGAGACATTCATCTCGGCCCACCAGGCCTTGTCGCGCTACGACGAGGCGCGCTCGATGCGGATCTGGCTTTCCGCAATCGCGCTCAACAAGTGTCGTGATCTGGCGCGCAAGCAGAAGGTTCGCCGCTTTCTTTCCTTTGCCAGCCCGTTGACGGAAGAAGCCGAGGCGATCGCGGATGACCAGGTCGCAGTCGATGATGCCACCGCTGATCGCCAGGAACTCGACTGCGTGACACGCCTGATCGCGACGCTGCCGACGACGTTGAAGGAACCTCTCGTGCTGCGAACGATCGAGGGTCTGAGCCAGGCTGAAACCGCCGATGTCCTTGGTATCACCCAAAAGGCCGTCGAGACGCGCATTTATCGTGCGCGCGCGCGGCTAATGCGGCTAATGGAGAAGCTAGGCCGACCAGTTCAATAGGTCGGCGTGCTCGAGGTGAAAGCAGCGGCTTCCAGGTATTGACGAATGGACGACCGTCGATTCCGGGGTATTGAGCCGGGATGCAGCTTATATATGAATCGCTTGCACGCAATATCTTAGTTTTGTTTGATGCGATATTGGCAATTCGTGGCAAATCGAAGATCCTATATGCAAGCAAGATTAGATATAGAAGCGGCCGTTCGTGGCGCCGAGCTGTTCACGCCAACCCGGCGATATTTCTGACAATTGAAATAGTGCCGGGCGCACAATGCAAAGATTACTTCCATTGCAGCGTCATGGACAGCCCGAAACGGTGCCCCGATCACAAAGACGATCTTCATTCGCATTGTCGATCTTTGAAGCCGTGCGAGCGACCTCGCGAGCCTTCCGCAAACCAACGCGATCGCGCTGCACGTCAATGCCAGATTGTCGGTTTTCGCAATGTCGTCCCAAGCGCTCAGCGTCATTGCGCCTCTCAGGAGACCTGATCACAGGACGCGAAGAAATGAAGTTAAAACTACGTTGCGATGACTGGCCCAAGGCCCCATGATCGCTTTCGCAAACCGCGAAATCGCGACCGCCCTCTCCGCCTGCATCCATATTGCGCAATGTACCGAGCTCGGCGTCTGACGTTCGCTGATCCTTTTCAGCCGGCGTGCGTTTCCGCACACGCATATCTGTACTGATCATTGGACGATAGACACATAAGGGTGGTTGCCGCCGAAGCGCGCCGCGAGGGCGAATTGACAGTCGCTGCTCGACTTTTCCGGCAACAATCTGTTCGACCAAGAAACTTTTGATGAGGGAAGCGCGCGCGGGCCGCGTATCCTTATGAGAACGCCAAACGCTCGTCAGGCCAGAGAGACCATGCAGCATCCATACAGTCGACGTCAGTTCATGCGCGGCAGCGCCGTTGTCGGCGGCAGCCTTGCGCTGTCGAGCTATTTCCCCGCCTGGGCCCAACCGGTGTCGGCGGGTATAACCGCCCCGCTTCCGACCGTCTCGGGCAACGACATCACATTACGCATCGCCCGGCAGACAATGATGGTCGACGGGCGGTCGTCACCAGCGATCGGCATCAACGGCACGGTCCCGGCACCGCTCATCCGACTGCGCGAAGGGCAAAACGTCAAGCTCAACGTCATCAATGACCTTGCGGAGGACAGCTCGATCCACTGGCATGGACTGCTGGTCCCTCCCCAGTTCGATGGGGTGCCCGGCGTCTCGTTTCCGGGAATCAGGGGTCGTTCAAGTTATCTGTACGAGTTCCCGGTTCGGCAGAATGGCACCTACTGGTACCATAGCCATTCCGGTCTGCAGGAGCAGCTTGGCCACTATGGCCCGATCGTGATCGATCCGGCCGGCGAGGATCCGGTTAAATATGATCGCGAGCATGTGATCGTACTTTCCGACCATAGCCAGATTTCGCCTGAGGGTATTTTCAGGCGCATGAAGGTCGATCCGGGCCACTTCAATTTCCAGCGGCAGACATTGGCGGGCCTGCTCGCCGGGCGCGACCAGACGCTCAAGGATCGCGTCGACTGGGGCAAGATGCGTATGGACCCGACAGACGTTTCGGATGCGACCGGACCCGCTTACACCTATCTGGTCAACGGCCATGGCCCGTTCGACAACTGGACGGCGCTGTTCACGCCCGGCCAGCGAGTGCGGCTACGCGTTGTCAACGCCTCGGCGATGACAACCTTCAACGTCCGCATTCCCGGACTCAGGCTGACGATCGTCCAGGCCGATGGCCAGAACGTCATGCCGGTCGAGGTCGAGGAATTCCAGATTGGCGTCGCCGAAACCTATGACGCGATCGTCACCCCGACCGAGGACAAGGCATTCACCCTTGTCGGGGAGGCCGTCGACCGCTCGGGCATGGCGCGGGCGACGCTCGCGCCGCGTGCGGGCATGGCTGCAGAAGTTCCGCCGCTCAGGAAGCGGCCGCTTGCGACCATGAAGGACATGGGCATGGGCGACATGTCGATGGGCGGCATGCAGGGCATGGATATGTCAGGTGGCGGCATGGCGGGCATGGATATGTCCGGTGGTGCGATGCGCGGGGTCGATTCGACTGCCGAGAAGAATCCGTCGGCGAAACTCGCGACCACCGCGATCGCCGCGGGCGCCGCCGCCATGACCGGAATGGATCATGGCGCGATGCCGATGGACCATTCGGGCATGACTGCTGACGGAGGCGCCATGGCCGGGATGGATCACGGCGCGATGCCGGCGCAGTCGGGCAGCATGCCCGGGATGGACCATGGCTCGATGGATATGGGCTCCATGGATATGGGCTCGATGAAGATGCGCGACTTCTCCAAGGCGCCGCAGGTCAAAAAGGGCCCTGGCGTTCAGACCATCTCGCCGATGCCGATGGACCGGACCGGCGAGCCCGGCCAGGGGCTGGAGGACGTCGGCCACAAGGTTCTGACCTACCGCGACCTGATCTCCCTCGAACGCAACCCCGACGTGCGTGCACCGTCGCGCAGCATCGACATCCACCTGACCGGCAACATGGAACGCTTCATGTGGTCGTTCGATGGCGAGAAAATGTCCGACCACCATGAGCCGATCCCGTTCATCGAGGGCGAACGGGTGCGCGTGAACCTCATCAACGATAGCATGATGGGTCATCCGATCCACATTCATGGTCACTTTTTCGAGCTCGTGACCGGACATGGCGATCACGCGCCGCGCAAGCATACCGTGATCGTGCAGCCGGGCGGGAAAGTGACGTGGGACCTCACCGCCGATGCGGTCGGCGACTGGGCATTCCATTGTCACCTGCTCTACCACATGCACGCCGGGATGATGCGCGTCGTCAGCGTTCGGCCGAAGGGAGCGGCGGCATGATCCGGCTCGTCACCGCGCTCGCGGCCACATCTGCGCTCGCCGTTACAGTTACCGCACCCGCGCAGGGCCAGTCGATGCAGGGTATGCCCGGCATGTCGATGCCTGCGAAGAAACCGGCGCCCAAGAAGCCGGCGGCGACAAAGAAGCCCGCAGCGAAAAAAGCGGTTCCGATGAAACGAACCTCCGTGCGCAAACCAGCAACGGCTGCTCGTCAGCCGGCCGCAAAGACCAATGATCAGTCGATGAGCGACATGCCCGGAATGACCGGCATGGATTACGGCGCGATGAAAATGCCCGCCGCACCGGCGCAGTCGGGCACGATGGAAGGGATGGACCATGGCGCCATGCCCGGCATGCAATCGCAACCGGGAGCATCAACGATGCCCGGAATGAACATGCCGGCCGCCCAGGCTGGCCATGACATGTCGGCGATGCCCGGCTTGGCTCAAACGGGGACGAACCTGCCCGCAGGGACTGCCGCTGCGCCGCGGCCACCGATGGACCATTATGCGGAGAAGCTCTTTCCCGCTCCCGAAATGGCGGCGGCCCGCCGCGACATGATGCGGGAACAGGGCGGCCAGACCAATTATCAGGTCATGTTCAATCTTGCCGAATATCAGGCGCGGAAGGGACGCGATGGTTACCGTTGGGACGGCGAGGCCTGGATCGGCGGCGACATCAATCGCCTGTGGCTGAAATCTGAAGGTGAAGGCGCGTTCCGTCAAGGGGTCGAGGCGGCGGAGGTCCAAGCGCTCTACAGCCGGGCGATCGGACCCTATTTCAACCTGCAGGGCGGCATCCGCCACGACTTCAAGCCGGGCCGGCCGACGACCTACGCGACCATCGGCTTCGAGGGTCTGGCGCCCTATTGGTTCGAGGTCGAGGGTGCGCTGTTCCTCTCGGACAAGGGTGATCTGCTCGGCCGGCTGGAAGGCTATTATGATCAGCGCATCACACAGCGCGTGGTTCTGCAGCCGCGGGTCGAGCTCAATCTGGCCGCGCAGGATGTGCCCGAGACGCGCACGGGCGCGGGCCTGTCGAGCGCCGAATTGGGACTTAGGCTGCGCTACGAGATCACGCGGCAGTTCGCGCCCTATATCGGCATCTCCTACGCGGCGAAAACCGGGCAGACCGCCCGCTACGCGCGCGCTGACGGTGAGGATCCTACCGTTACGAGCTTGGTCGCCGGCGTTCGGCTCTGGTTCTAATATTCGTAGAAAGGGAGGAAATGATGGACCGCGCAAGAATGAGGCACCATTTTCCGAGCGTGGCCTTCGTCGTGATCGCGGCGATCGCGCTGATCATCGCGGCTGCGGGTTTCATATATTTCGGCGTTTATAATATTGCAGCCGACGATCCGCATACGCGACCCGTCTATTCCATGCTTGAGAGCCTGCGCGATCGATCGATCGCGGTGCATTCGCAGAACATCGCGGCGCCCGCAAACCTCTCCGATCCGAAGCGCATATCGTCCGGTGCCGCGCTCTACACGGAAATGTGCTCGGGCTGCCATCTGGGGCCGGGCGTCGAACGCAGCGAGATGAGCCAGGGTCTCTATCCTCAAGCGCCCGAGCTTGCCAAAACCACCGATCTGTCGCCTGCGGAGCAATTCTGGATCATCAAGCATGGCGTCAAGCTGAGCGCGATGCCGGCATGGGGCAAGACCCATCCCGATCCGTTGATCTGGAACATGGTGGCGTTCGTTCGCAAGCTGCCGGGCATGACCCCCGAGCAATACAAGACCCTGATCGCGAGCGCACCGGCCGAGCACGATGAGATGATGAAGGACATGGGCGGGATGAAGGGGATGGCAATGCCCGCAGCGCCGAATGGACATGACTGAGATCCGCGCGACACGCTCAGGCACCACTCTATGAGGAGCCCGCGCGCGAGGCTGCATCTGCTTGCCAGCCGCGCGCACAAATGGTTGGCCATCGTCGTCGGCGCGCAGCTTCTGCTCTGGTTCGCGAGCGGCGCGCTGATGAGCTTTTTGCCTATCGGCCGCGTCCACGGCGACCACCTCGTCGACCGCACCACGGGCATGCCGCTGAACCCGGGGATCGGGCTCGCCGCACCATCGGAATATTTGCGGTCTCTCGGAGAGCCGGTCCAGAGCATCACCATCCGGATGCTTGGAAGCAAACCAGTTGCGGAAGTGATGACGGCGAAAGGCGTCACGCTCGTCGACGCGGTCACCGCCTCACGTCTCCCGCCGCTCGATGCGCAAATTGCCGAGACGATTGCGCGCGACGCCTGGCGCGGACCGGACAGGCCCATAGCGAGCGTCACCCTCGTTTCCGACCCCGGCGCCGAGTACAGAGGTCCGCTCCCGGCGTGGCGGGTCGCTTTTGCGGATGCCGACGCGACACGGATTTTTATCCCGGCTTCGACCGGTCGCATCGCGGCGGTCCGCACCGGGACCTGGCGGCTCTACGATTTCTTCTGGGGGCTCCACATCATGGACTGGAAGAATCACGAGAATTTCAACACGCCTTGGCTCCTCAGTTTCGCGCTTGGCGGGATTGTCCTTTGGCTGGGCGGGGCCGTGCTTCTCTACATGCGCTGGCCTGTCCGGCGCCGCCGAGCGGTCTCGCGACCGACATAGCAACGTGCGGGGGCACAGGAGAAAGCAATGGAACAGATGGGAAAAAAGCAGGGCGTGATGAGCCCATATGCGAGCCTGGCCGTGCAGACGCTGGTCAGCGGCGTGATCATGTATCTCGTCATGTTCGTCATGATCGATGGGCTCGACAGCTTCTACAACAATCTCAACATGGTCTACATGACGCTGATGATGGTCGCACCGATGGTGGTGCTGATGATCCTCGCCATGAAGCATATGTTTCCCAATAAGGGCGCGAATGTCGCGATCCTGGCGATCTCTGCGATTGGGTTTCTTGGCTCGTTCGCCCTGATCAGAACCCAGACGACGATCGGTGATCGCGCCTTTCTGCGCTCGATGATCCCGCACCACTCGGGCGCCATTCTGATGTGCCAGCAGGCGTCGATCCGCGATCCCGAGATCAAGCAGCTGTGCGGCAATATCATCAGCTCGCAACGCCAGGAGATCGACCAGATGAAGGTGATCCTGCAGCGGATGTAGACAGCCGAACCGCAAGGCCGGTGGGGACCGCTGCCACCTCTCGGCGTTCGCGACTCGAACGTCTGACCGCGCGCGCCAGAAGGAACTCTTCGGTGCTGTCACCGGCTGCTCGGAACGCCGCCGATCTCATTTCGCTCCCGCACCATCGAGG
The DNA here is from genome assembly GCF_044754985.1 of Sphingomonas sp. NPDC092440. Taxonomy (NCBI): domain Bacteria; kingdom Pseudomonadati; phylum Pseudomonadota; class Alphaproteobacteria; order Sphingomonadales; family Sphingomonadaceae; genus Sphingomonas; species Sphingomonas sp. NPDC092440. The sequence goes on from NZ_JBIVQA010000007.1 coordinate 25,714, forward strand.
GGCGCGAGGGCCTGACCAAATTTCGCGTGTTTCAGGCCCATTGCGAGGGTTCGGGCGTTCTGGCGCGTATCACCAAACAAGGAGGCCGACATGTCGAGAACGAGACTAGGGCTGATCGCGGGTGTGCTGGCCATGACCGCTGCCCCTGCGCTGGCCCAAACACCAGCCATGCAGCACGGCCAAGCCGGCATGCAGGGCATGGACCATTCCAAGATGATGATGAACGATCCGGGCAATCCCTATGGACCGGCTGAAATGGACATGCATCGCAAGATGATGTCGGCCAAGGGTTCGGATGCGGCGGAGACGTGGACGCGCAAGATGATCGAGCATCACCGCGGCGCGATCGCCATGTCGCGGATCGCTCAGCGTGACGCGAAGGATGCCGACACGCGCCAGATGGCGGCGATGACGGTCACCAAGCAGGAAAAGGACATTGCGGAGCTCCAGGATTGGCTTCGCAAGCACGGCAAGCGCCCGCAGTAGCGGTCGCCCGCCCCGCCCTGGTTTTCCCTGAGCACCCCTGTCAGGGCGGGGCAAATTTTCGGAGCACATCATATGAAGCAAACTGTCCATGCCTGCCTCGCCCTCGTCCTTTTTGCGTCGCCGGTCGCGGCATCGGCGGCGTCCGCGATCGCGATGCATCGCGATCCTGGATGCGGCTGCTGCGAAAAGTGGGCCGCGCAGATCCGTCGAGAACTCGGTCGGCCTGTGCGCACATTGGACGACCCCAACCGATCTGCCTTTCAGGCGAAGCTGGGAGTTCCTGCTGATCTGGCTTCCTGTCACACGGCGGTGATCGACGGCGTGGTTGTCGAAGGGCACGTGCCGGCCGCCGATATCAAACGCGTTCTCGCGGAGAAGCCGCGCGGGATTCGTGGACTGGCGGTCGGTGGGATGCCGCTCGGGTCGCCGGGGATGGAAATGCCTGGCATGAGGGCGCAACGCTACGACGTGATCGCATTCGGCGCGGGCGGACGTCGGGCGTATGCCCGCCATGGCTAAGACTGCACGATTTCCGCAAACATGGATCGCTTCAACGGCGCGCGACAAGGATTTGCGCCGTGCGTCGTGGTTCCGATATACTTGGCTCGAACGCAAGGGTGGCTTCAAAAGGCAATAAATGCTAGAAGATTCGGTGCACATTGACCCCCATCCTGCCACCATCCTCGGGGTGGGGGACCAGAATTGCGTGTCGCACAACTTCGGCATTCGCGCACCTACGAGGGCCGGTGCCACAGAAGGGAGGCGGTTGCAGGTGATGCGCTTGCATTGACTCACGACTTCAATCGTCCGACATTGATCAGGTGCTGAAAAGCCGTCTCGCCTTTATGCTCCTCGTGGGCGCGTTGTGCGGTCTCTTCGGACTGCAGGCGGCCTACGCGATTGGCCCGATCGCGTCGCCGACGGTGATGGCCGCCGCTCATGCAACCCCTATGGGGGCCGACTGCGTCGACATGGCCATGCAGCAGCAGGGGCAAAAACAACCACCCTGCAAAGGGCTGACGCTCGATTGTGTAGCTCAAATGGGCTGCGTCGTGCCGATGACCGTCGAAAACGCGGCTCCCGCTGTCGATCGCGACCGCTTGCCTGGCGAACCGGAATTCTGGCCCGCCGTGATTGTCCTGGCGGGTGGCACGATCAGCCCCGAACCACACCCCCCGTCAAGCCTCATCTGATTGCCCTCGCCTGTGGGTGCGCCGCGTCATGACCGCTCGCACCGCAGCGCTGACGTCACATCACTAGAGGATATTATCATGATCACTCTGCTTGTTGCGGTCGCGCTTGCGGCCGCTCCCCAATCGTCTTCCTCCGAAGCGGCTCCCGTGTCAAAAGCCGCATCTTCCGGTCACTATGAATGGCGCCCTGGTCCCGATTTTGGATCGAAGTCGACTGGACCCGCGATGCGACGGGTCTGGGTGCCTGACCGCAAACAGCCTGCTTGTGACTGCACAATGATGAAGGTCGATCCGACAACCTGCATGCATAAGTCGTCCGTCGACCGCCCGGATGGCGGCCCACGTTGATCACCTGGAAGCAAGGCGACGCGGCAATTCGGCGCTTCGAGCAACACTGCTGAAAATGTCGGTCGCCCTGCCCGGCTTGCTACGGAAGAATTCTATGAGACATGCAGTGCTCGCGTCGCTTGTCGCGACGTGTCCGGTGGCCATTTCGGCGCAACCGCTCACCTTCAATGCGGCGCTCCAGCACGCGCGCGCAAATGCCCCGGTGCTTGTCGCGAAAGCGCGCAGAATGGACGCCGCGCGCGCCGCGCGCGGCGCCGCCGGTGCGCTGCCCGATCCAACGCTCGGGGTCGGTCTAGACAGTTTTCCCATTTCCGGGCCGCTGGCATTTCAGCCGAACCGGGACAATTTCACCTGGGTAAAGGTCGAGGCATCGCAGGCCATTCCCAATTTGGCGAAACGTCATGCCGAACAGGCGCGGGCAGATGCCGACATCAGGGCAGTCGAAGCCGACGCGGCGGCTAGCGCGCGCGACGTCGCGGTTTCCGCCGGTGTTGCCTGGGTCGATCTGGCCTACGCCGAACGCCGGGTCGCCGCGATCGATCAAGTCCTTCGTCGGCTGGAAGCGATCGTTCATACCACGCCCAGCGCCGTCGCTTCCGGAAGCGCGCGACCGGCCCAAACCGTGGCTGGCGACGAGGCAGTCGCAAAAATGCAGGACCGGCGCAGCGAGCTGGTTGCAGGTGTCGCCAAGGCGCGGGCGGCGCTGACGCGCTGGACCGGCGATCCTGAGCCCGAGATCGCAGGCGCGGTTCCGGACTTCCCGATCCGCGCAGCTGCTTTTGAAAGCGCGATCGACCGTCATCCAACGATCAAGATGGCCGCTGCCAGGGAAGGTCAGGCCGAGGCGGATGTGCGTGTGGCTGAGTCCAAACGCCGCGCTGATTTCGGTGTTAACCTCGCCTATCAGCGTCGCGATCCACGCTTTGGCGATTATGTCTCGGCCGGGGTGACGATCGGCTTGCCCATCTTCACTCGCCACCGCCAGAATGCGCAGATCGCGGCAAGACAGGCCGATGCTTCGGCAGCCCTGGCCGAACAGGCAGAGCTTCGTCGGGCGCTCGCGGCCGCACTCGCCTCCGATCTTGCGGACCACATGATGCATCACGAACAATGGATGCGCGCTCGGGACACGCTTCAGCCGCTTGCCGAGAAGCGCGTGCGCCTCGAAACGGCCAGCTTCGCGGCCGGGCGCGCGAACCTGATCGACATCGTCGATGCGCACTCGGCTCTTGCCGACGCCGTTCTGACCACCCTCGACCGCGAGGCTGCCGTCTTGCGCGACAGCGTCCGGATCAACCTCACCTACGGGGACGACAGCCAATGACACTCGATCGCACGCAGCGTGCCTGTGCCGGCGCCGCGCTTGCCGCTGTTGCCCTGATCGCCGGCGCGTCCGGCTATTATTTTGCCGGACCGCGCCAGCCCGCGCCAGCCGATTCGGCGGCGCAAGGGGGGCGCAAGGTCCTCTATTATTATGACCCGATGGTGCCGGGGGAGCATTACGACAGTCCGGAATCGCTCTCCTCGATGGGGATGAAGACCTTCAAGCCCAAATATGCCGACGAAGGTAGCGATGGCGCGCCGGGCATAACCGTCAATCCCAAAGCTGCGCAGAATTTGGGCGTGAGAACTGCCGTCGCAAAAGCCGGCACGCTGGCGGGCGCGCTCGACGTGACCGGCACGATCGGCTTCAATCAACGCGACGTCGCCATCATCCAGGCGCGCGCTGCCGGATTCGTCCAGCGCGTTTACGACCGCGCGCCGGGCGACGTGATCGGCGCGGGCGCCCCGATCGCCGATCTTCTCGTTCCGGAATGGGGCGGCGCGCAAGTCGAATATGAGGCCGTGCGCCGTACCGGCGACAAGGCTTTGATCGCGGCCGCTGGTCGGCGTCTGCGGCTGATCGGCATTCCGGGCGGGAGTTCGCGCGGCCGCGGGCTGACCACGGTGCGCAGTCCGATCGGCGGCGTCATCCAAACGCTCGACGCACGGGCCGGAGTCACGCTCGCCGCCGGGCAGACGCTCGCACAGGTCAACGGCCTCGGCACGGTGTGGCTGAACGCCGCGGTGCCGGAGGTCCGAACCAGCGATGTCAAAGTCGGGCAGTCGGCGGCCGCGGTGCTGGCGGCCTTTCCCGGCGAACGCTTCGCTGGGCGGGTCGTCGCCATCTTGCCGACCGCGCAAACCGAGAGCCGGACACTGACCGTCAGGGTCGAACTGCGCAATTCCGGAGGGCGACTCCGCCCAGGGATGTTCGCGACGGTTCATTTGGGCGGTACAGCGCAGACGGCATTGCTCGTCCCGAGCGAAGCGGTCATCCGCACCGGGAAGCGCACGCTCGTCATGCTCGCGGAACCCAAAGGACGCTATCGGCCCGCGGAAGTGCAGGTCGGGCGTGACGCGGGCGGACAGACCGAAATCCTGGCAGGGCTGCGGGAGGGGGAACGCATTGTCTCGTCCGGTCAGTTCCTGATCGATTCCGAAGCCAGCCTTACCGGCATCGATGCGCGTCCGATCGCGGGCGACGCCAAATGATCGCGCGTATCATCCAAGCGTCGGTAAAGGCCCGCTTCCTCGTCCTCCTGGCCGCCGCCCTGCTCATCGCCATCGGGATCGGTGCGGTCAGAACGACACCGGTCGATGCGTTGCCGGACCTGTCGGACGTCCAGGTCATCGTTCGCACGACCTATCCCGGGCAAGCGCCGCGCATCGTCGAGGATCAGGTCACCTATCCCATCGCGACTACCATGCTGTCCGTGCCGGGCGCGCGCGTGGTGCGCGGCTACTCCTTCGAGGGCGATAGCTTCGTCTATATTCTGTTCGAGGACGGCACCGACCTCTATTGGGCGCGCAGCCGCGTGCTCGAATATCTGAGCCAGGTGCAGAACCGCTTGCCGGAAGGGGCCAAGGCATCGCTTGGCCCCGACGCGACCGGCGTCGGCTGGGTTTATGAATATGCGCTCGTCGACAGGACGGGACGGCACGACCTCGCCGAACTGCGGAGCATTCAGGACTGGTTCCTGCGCTACGAGCTCAAGACCATTCCGGGTATCGCCGAAGTCGCGAGCATCGGCGGGATGGTCAAGCAGTATCAGGTGCTGCTCGATCCTCAGAAACTTGCCTCCTACGGGGTGACGCAGGAGCAGGTCACCGAGGCGTTGAAACGCGCCAATCAGGAGACTGGCGGCGCCGTGCTCGAAATGGCGGAAGCGGAATATATCGTTCGCGCCTCGGGCTATCTCAAGACGCTCGACGATTTCCGCAGCGTGCCTCTGAAGACCGTCGCAGGCGGCATTCCCGTCCGCCTGGGCGACGTCGCGACGATCCAGCTCGGCCCCGAGATGCGTCGCGGCGTTGCCGAGCTCAACGGCGAGGGCGAGGTTGCCGGCGGCGTCATCGTGATGCGCCAGGGCAAGAATGCCCGCGAGGTGATCGACGGCGTGCGCACCAAGCTCGCCGAGCTGAAGAAGAGCCTGCCGCCGGGTGTTGAGGTCGTCACGACCTATGATCGCTCCGGCCTGATTGACCGCGCCGTCGAAAACCTGACGAGCAAGCTGATCGAGGAGTTCATCGTCGTCGCGATCGTGTGCGCACTGTTCCTGTGGCACGTTCGATCAGCGCTGGTCGCGATCCTGACCTTGCCGCTCGGCATCCTGTTTGCGCTGATCGTCATGCGCGTGCAGGGCGTGAACGCCAACATCATGTCGCTGAGCGGCATTGCGATCGCGATCGGCGCGATGGTCGATGGTGCGATCGTCATGATCGAGAATGCGCACAAACATATCGAGCATTGGGAACGCGATCGGCCGGGCGAGGAGCTGAAAGGACCTGAGCGGTGGCGCGTCATCACCGCGGCGGCGGCCGAGGTCGGCCCGGCGCTTTTCCTCAGCCTCCTGATTATCGCGCTGTCGTTCGTGCCCGTGTTTTCGCTCCAGGGGCAGGAAGGCCGCCTGTTCGCGCCGCTGGCCTTCACCAAGACCTATGCGATGGCGGGCGCGGCGATCCTCTCGATCACGCTGATCCCCGTATTGATGGGGTTCCTCATCCGCGGCAAGATTCCGCTTGAGGAATCCAATCCGATCAACCGCTGGTTGACGCGCATCTATAGGCCGGCGCTCGACCGGGCGATGAGCCGGCCCAAACAGGTCTTGCTGATTGCGGGGCTGGTCTTCGCAACGAGCCTCTGGCCGATCAGCCAGCTCGGTGGCGAATTCATCCCGCAGATGAGCGAAGGCGATCTGCTCTACATGCCGTCGGCGCTGCCGGGTCTGTCGGCCGCCAAGGCGGCGCAGCTGCTCCAGCAGACCGATCGCCTGATCAAGACCGTCCCCGAAGTCGAGAGCGTGTTCGGCAAGGCGGGGCGCGCTGACACGGCGACCGATCCCGCGCCGCTCGAGATGTTCGAGACCACGATCCGTTTCAAGCCGAAGACCGAGTGGCGCCCTGGCATGACGCAGGACAAGCTGATCGACGAACTCGACAAGGCCGTCAAAGTCCCCGGGCTCGCCAATTTCTGGATACCGCCGATCCGCAACCGCATCGACATGCTGTCGACCGGCATCAAGAGCCCGATCGGTATCAAGGTCGCGGGGTCGAATCTGGCCGAGATTGACCAGGTCGCGCGACGGATCGAAATAGTCGCAAAGACTGTCCCCGGGGTCAGCTCCGCGCTCGCCGAACGCCTGACTGGCGGCCGTTATATCGACGTCTTGATCGATCGCGCTGCGGCATCACGCTACGGCATGAATATCGCGGACGTGCAGTCGGTCGTGTCGGGCGCGATCGGCGGCGAGACGATCGGCCAGACGGTCGAGGGCCTCGCGCGGTATCCGATCAGCATGCGCTACCCGCGAGAATTGCGCGACAGCCTCGACGATCTGCGCAATCTGCCGGTCGTAACCCCCTCGCTCCAGCAGATCACGCTTGGCACCGTCGCCGATATTCGTGTCAACGAAGGGCCGCCGATGCTGCGCAGCGAGAATGGTCGGCCGGTGACGTGGATATACGTCGATGGCCGAGGGCGGGCGCTCACGGAAATCGTCGGTGACCTGCAGCGCGCAGTGGCCGCAAAGGTCAAGCTCACGCCCGGCGTCAGTGTCACCTACACTGGCCAGTTCGAGTTCCTCCAGCGCGCGACCGAGCGGCTCAAGATCGTCGTTCCGGCGACTCTGCTTATCATCTTCCTGCTGCTCTACGCGACCTTCAGACGCCTCGATGAGGCGGCGTTGATCATGGGCACCCTCCCCTTCGCGCTCACGGGCGGACTGTGGCTGCTCTATCTGCTCGGTTACAATCAGTCGGTCGCGACCGGCGTCGGGTTCATCGCGCTGGCGGGCGTGTCGGCCGAGTTTGGCGTGGTCATGCTCATCTACCTCAAACATGCCCTTGCCGAGCGCGGACCGACACCGGACACAGAACAGATCGAGGCGGCGGTGCGCGAGGGCGCGCTCCTCAGGGTGCGACCCAAGGCGATGACGGTGGCAGTCATCCTGGCGGGCCTGTTTCCGCTCTTGATCGGTACCGGAGCTGGCTCCGAGGTGATGAGCCGCATCGCCGCGCCGATGATCGGCGGCATGCTGACCGCACCGCTGCTGTCGATGTTGGTCATTCCGGCCGCCTATCTGCTACTGCGACGCCGCCACGCGCGTCGCGCGGCTAGATCAACCGGAGACGTGGCGGAATCGTGAAAGCACCGCGCCTGTTCCTTGCGCATTGGCTGCCGCCGGCGGGGATACGCCAGCCGACCACGACCGACCCGGGAGCACACGTCGAGCGTTGTCTCTGCCAACCTCGCTTTTCGAGGGATGAATGCCTGCGGGACGTATTGGTGAATGAGGGCGGACGAGGCGCCCATCCCGCTGGAACGACGGCGATGAGGTGATCGATGCCCACTGAACATGCCACGCCGCCTTCTGTCCATCAGCCCCGGGAACTCGTGCTGGTCACCGGCGCGAGCGGCTTCATCGGTGCGGCCGTCGTCCGCCGCCTTGGTGAGCGGTACGAAGTGGTCGGCTTGGATCGAGCTGGTCCCCCCGACCCGCCAGCGCCGGCGACTGCCGTGGACATCGATCTCGCGTCCGAGCAAGGGGTGCGCGCGGCACTCGAAACGGTGCGTGAAAAGTTTGGCAGTCGCATCGCGTCGGTCGTTCACCTCGCCGCCTATTACGACGTCACCGGCGAACCGAACCCTCGTTACAACGAGATCACGGTCGAGGGCACCCTCCGGCTGATCGGCGCACTACAGGAATTCGAGGTCGGGCAATTCATCTTTGCCAGCACGATGCTCGTCCACCGAGCGACCGACAGTCCTGACGAGCGCATCACTGAAGAGTCGCCGATCGACCCGAGCTGGCCCTACCCCGAATCCAAGGTGCGTACCGAAGCGATACTTCGCGAGCGTCATGGGAACATCCCGGTCGTCTTTCTGAGGATTGCCGGTGTCTATGAGGACGAAGGCCATCAACCCTTCATTGCGCAGCAGATCGCCCGGATCTATGAGCACCGGCTGACCGCGCACCTTTATCCGGGCATGCTCTGCGCTGGTCAGTCCTTCGTCCATCTCGACGATCTGACCGACGCGATAGCGCGGCTGGTCGACCGGAGGGGTGGGCTGCCGCCCGCGTTGCCGCTCCTCATCGGCGAGCCGGAAGCGCTTGGCTATGCAGAAGTCCAGGACATCATCGGCCGTGCGCTGCACGGGGAGCGCTGGGAGACGCTTCGGATTCCACAGCCGGTCGCCAAGGCAGGCGCCTGGGTGCAGGACAAGCTTCTGGGCGAAGACAGCGAGATCAAGCCGTGGATGGTCGAGGCGAGCAACGACCATTATGTCCTCGATATCAGCCGCGCGCGACAGCTTCTCGATTGGCAGCCAGCGCATCAACTCGGCACGGCGCTCCCGAAGATGGTGGCGGCGCTTAAGCGGGATCCCGCGGCCTGGTATGCCGCCAACAAGCTCAATCCTTCGCTGGTCGCGTGGTATGGCCAGCGGCCGGGGCCTCTGGGGGGGCATGACCATCGAGCGAAACGTGGAGGCGATGCCGCCAGCGAAGATCGGAACCCGGACAAAGCGGGTAGCCCTGATCGTCACGACCACAACATGGCTGCGGCACTCGGCGATCTTTCGATGGACGGCGACCACATGGCGGCGATGGACGCGGATGGTCGCAAGACGCGCTGGGCCCATTACGCCAATATCGGGCTGGGCGCGTGGCTGGCGGCGAGTCCGCTCGTCTATGACGCCGCAACGAGCAACACGGTCGCGGCCTCGGTGCGCGCGGTGACGCTCGACCGTGGCCTGGCGCCAATCGAATGGCGAGCCGATCTGCTCATGGCGAGCGACATCGCAAGCGGGACGCTGTTGGTCCTGTTCGGCCTGCTTTCGCTGTCCAAGCGGACCGCCTGGTTCGGGCAATGGGCGGCGTGCTTTGTCGGAATATGGCTGCTTTTCGCGCCGTTGCTTTTCTGGAGCCCGAGCGCGGCGCAATATCAAAACGACCTGCTCGTCGGCACACTCGCTATCGCTTTCTCCGTCCTCGTGCCGATGATGCCGGGGATGAGCATGGCGGGGATGATGGACCCCAAATCGATCCCGCCGGGATGGACTTACGGTCCGTCCACGGGTGCGCAGCGGCTTCCGATCGCGATCCTGGGACTGATCGGACTGCTGATTTCGCGCATGCTGACCGCCTATCAGCTCGGCCATGTTGATGGCGTCTGGGAGCCCTTCTTTTCAGGTTCACTCACCGATCCCCGCAACGGCACCGAGGAAATCATTACCTCGGATGTCTCCAAGGCCTGGCCGATCCCCGATGCCGGACTTGGCGCGGTCAGCTACACGTTTGAAATTCTGATGGCGGTCATGGGAACGCGCGACCGCTGGCGCACGATGCCGTGGATGGTCGCGTTCTTCGGCATCCTCGTGATCCCGTTAGGGGTCGTTTCGATCTACTTTATTATCATTCAACCGATCGTGATCGGAACATGGAGCACGCCAGCGCTGATCGCCGGTCTCGCTATGCTGGTGATGATCCCCTTTGCGCTGGATGAGGTGATCGCCATGGGGCAGTTCCTGCAATGGGCGCGCTGCCAGGGCAAACCGCTCATCGCCACCTTCTTTCATGGCGATGCCGTCGAAAAGGGCGAGGTGGACTCCTCCGACGCACTCGCCAGTCCTGCCGCTTTCTGGAACGATGCGACCCGCGGCATCACGCTGCCGTGGCAATTGGCGGCGAGCATGGCTCTGGGCGCGTCGCTGATGCTGACGCGCCTCACCTTCGGCACGATCGGGGCGATGGCCAACAGCGATCACGTCGCTGGCGCGTTGGTCATTACGATATCGATCATTGCGACCGCGGAGGTGGCGCGCGCACTCCGCTTTCTCAACATTGTCGTCGGCGTCTGGATCGTTTCCGCGCCGCTGTTTCTGACCGGGGCAAGCTTTGCGGCGACGCTGAGCGGCATAGCGATCGGGTTCGTGATCATCGCGCTGAACCTTCAGCGCGGCAAACGCAGCAGCGAGCATTACGCCGGCTGGGACAGGTACATTGTTTGACCCGGTTCGCATCACGGTCCGGATGATTGTCGCCGCCCATGTGAGGCGGTTTTGATGAGGAACCGGCCCTCGCTGCCCGAATGGGTGTGGGCCGCGGTGAACGTCGTGTTTGTGATCATCGCCGGCCTCTTGTTCTTCTCGATCGACGACCCCGTACTGGGTACGCTCGCGTTAGCTGCTACGCTGATCGCCGGCGAATTGACCGCCCGTCTTGCATCACATTGGGTCAGGCAGCGCACTGAGGATGATCGCTGACGTGCATGGGGACAGCCGGCGTGGGTTAACGGCGAGAATAGCGGAGCCTATTCGGCCGGCGAGAAATTTGACGGGCGCACGCCCTTGCGCCGATTGCTGGCGAAACCGGCGATGATCGCGATCAGCATCAGCAGCTGCGCCGCCACCGACTGCCTGGTCGGAAAGAGGCCCAGCATGGAGAACCGAGGCACATTCGCAAGCGGCGAGATGTCGAAGATGCCTGCCTCCTGGAGTGCTGCAACGCCCTTGCCCGCGAGAATGACCGTCAGTGCTGCCATCAGCCATGCACTGTAGCGAAAGAACTGTGCGATCGGCAGCGTTCTGCTGTAGCGAAGCATGGCCCAGGCGATCACCGCGAGCAGCAGCACGGCCGACCCTGCGCCAGCGAGCAGCACGGGCCCGTTGCCCTGCGTCCAGAGTGCGGCGTAGAACAATATCGTCTCGAAAACCTCGCGATAGACAACCACGAAGGCTAGTCCGAACAGGAACCAACCGGATCCACCTGTGAGCGCCCGCGCCATCTTCTCCCGGATATAGCGTTGCCACTGATCGGCTTGCGCCTTGCCGTGCATCCATATCCCGACGGACAGCAGAACGATCGCCGCGAGCAGTGATCCGAACCCTTCCGTCAGCTCGCGGCTCGCGCCGCTGATCCCGATAGCATAGGTGGCGACCGCCCAGGTAATCCCGCCCGCGAGGAGTGCGCCGATCCACCCGCCATGAACATAGCGTAGCGCATCACCACGCTCGGCCTTGCGAAGGAAGGCGATCATGGCGACGACGATGAGCAGCGCTTCCAGCCCTTCGCGTAGCAGGATCGTAAAAGCACCCACGAAAGTGGAGGCCCTTGTTGCCGTATCGGGCGCGAGCGCGGCTTCCGCTTCGTCGAAAAGCCCGTCGAGCACCGTTACCTTTTCGGCGAGATCATCGGGCGCGGCGCCGCGATCAATCGCAGCGCGATACTCGCCCATCTTGCTTTCGATACGACCCATGACCGTCGCGTCGCGGGCGGTGAGTGTCGGTTCGATCGGCTCGAACCCGTCAAGATAGGCGGACAGTGCCAGCTTTTTCGCCGTACGCCAGTCGCCACGCCGGGCAGCGGCGACGCTTTCGCCTAGCTTGGTCCGCGCTACCGCCAGCGAGCCAGGAGCCTGTTGCATGACCTGGTCGGGCTGACGGCGCAGAAACGCGAGCACCGCATCTGCCTTGGCCTCGCCAATAGCCGCTCCAAGGGCGGCTGGGGTGATCGTGGCTAAAGTTTTAAGATCCGGAATGCGCTGGCGAAGCGCCGCGTCCGCCCTCCACAGCCGTTCCCCTTTACGCGCCTGTGCGTCGCTGAACGCAAAGCTTCCGGCGCGGAACGCGACCGCCCAACGCTCATCAGTTGGCAGATCGGCGAAGCTCTGCATCGCGGTTCCATCGATCCCCTGTGTGACCGCTTGGTAGAGCGCGAACACGCTGCGCTGGCGCGCGCGTGCCGCATCAGTAAACGCGATTGGAGGGGTTGAGAGCTTGGCCGCGTCAGGGCCATGCCCGTTGCCTGTCATCCCGTGGCAGGCCGAGCAGGTTTGTTTGAACAAGGCTGCTCCCCCGGCGATGTTCGGGATCTTGTCGGGCGCAAGCGGCACCGGATAGGCGACAAGCAGATCGGCCGCAAGACGGTGAGCGAGCGTTGTAACGCCTCCCGGCGCGCTCTTTCGGGCAATCATAGCTTGGAGGTTGGCGGCCCCTTCGATGAGCGCCTTGCGCTCTGCCATAGCCGGCAGATTGCGGAGACGACCCGAAACCGAGGCTGCGAACTCGGTCATCTCGGCATATTCGGACGCATTCTTAATGCGGCCGTGCTCGACCGCGCCGCTGTAGTCGACCGCCACATAGTCAAGCAGCCGCCATGCGGTTTGCACCTCATCGTGGTCGGCTGTATGGGCCGCGTGAAGAGCTTCAGGTATCGCGACGAGGAAGAGCAATGCGATTAGTGTCTGACGCAGGGACCGCAGTAAGAAACCGGACGTCCCGATCGCGCCGGAAGGCGCGAAATAGGCAGCCGCACCGTGTGCGCCGATAGTCAGTTCGGTCATCTCGCCTCGTACATTTGCCGCATTAACAAAAAATATTGATTGCGATCAACTCGCATTAGCGCGAATCGGCACGATTACCAGCAAGTGTTGTCGCGGAGCGCAGACCAACGCGCAGGCGGAGCGGCGATTTCGTATGCCACCGCCGAAGAAACGCCTCCTGTCTCTGGCCTCCCCGCGCCGTGGACAGCCACAGCAACCGCAACACTATCTCGTACGGCGCACTCAAAATAGGAAAGACAAAGCTGCGGCAATCAGCCCCGACGCCAACAAAAATGAACATACCAATCTATGTTCGCGACGTTTATTGGCGACATTCTGGATTCGTATGACGGTATCACCCGCGGAGCGCTCTTCGTTGTACCGTGATTTTCCGAAAATTCGGTCGGCGTCTTTTGAACTCAGCCCGAAAAACGCCATTGCGTCTGTCAGATGTGGATCCCGCAATCCATTCAAACGAAGAATAGGATCAAGATAAGCTATTTCTATGGCAGTTCCGCTCGTCAATAGCGTCTTTTGCTCCGCGAGCGTGAGGCACCACGTCGGCGGCAGCAAACGTAGCATCTCGGTCGGACGGCGATTGAGCAATTCGATCCAGCGAGCGAGTCGCTGCTGCTTGCTTAGTGTTCGCGACAGCGCTGACCAATTCCGTTTGACGCGGCGAATCGGAAATAACTGAGTCAACTGCATTACGCAGCCGCCCTGCGAACGCTTTGCCATTAGAACCCGCCACCAAAGATCGCCTTCAACATTTCGCGGTCCTGCCTTATAGCGCGATCTTCGAAACGGCAGGCGTCTTCAGGTTCAAATGCGCGCGCATAGCCGGTCCCAGGTCAGCGACGGATTGTCCCCGTACACCCCGACTGCAGGCTGACTGGATGATTAAAACGGTGTCATCAGCAGCAGCAGCCTTTTTCGGTTGGTCAAGCTATTGGATTGGAGGCTTCAGAGGCGGAATCCAGTTCCGCAGCCGAAGATCGCGGATGTTCTATCGCCGTCGGAAGGGAAACACTCATCTTTCGCCTCTCACTTCGCGGGAATGTCGAGCCTTCCACGTCGTCAAAATATTGAAGGCCTCGATGAAGATGGTGCGGGCGATTAGCGATTGGCTTCGCCGCGGGCCGGCTCTCTCGAGCGATTGGGTTGCAGCCGCGCAAGTTTGCCACGCGAGGTCTTGACGCAGGTGAACGATCCCCGCCAAGCTGCACCAATCATTGAAACTGCTCTTTTGAAGGTAAGATCATGCGCGCTACGTTCTTTCGTGCCCAGACACGCCCAGACACATCAGCGTGGTGTCGGCGTGCATTGCGGAGCGGTCTACCGCGCTTCCTCGCTATCGCGACATTACTGACCACTCCTGCCTTCGCCCAATCAGGTTCACCGGAGACCGTAGCGGTTCGGGCGGTTCTCGAACAATATAAGGAGGCGATCGAGCGCCTTGATGCTACCGGCACAGAGCAATTGTTCTCTTCCGACTCCGAGATTTTCGAAAGCGGAGGCAGCGAAGGGACTTATCCGCAGTATCTCGCGCATCACCTCGGACCAGAGCTTAAGCAATTCTCTTCGTTCCGTTTCAGCAACTACCGCGCGTCGGTCAGAATGGAGGATGGCCTTGCGTTAGCGGACGAGGCTTACGACTACACGATCACAACCAGGAATGGCGAGAAGGTTCAGCGGCGCGGCGTTGCCACCAGCGTGCTCAAGAAAGTTTCTGGAAGTTGGAGGATTATGGTCCTACATACGTCGAGCCGCAAGCCTCCGGTTGACAAGTAAACGGGAAACTCCGGGGTTCGATTGGCTGCTACGCTGACGAGACCACCTTGAGGCAGGCGCGGCTTGCGTGGGGATTTTGATGATACTTTGCTTGCGGCCGGGCCGACACAAAATTGTCGGCCCGCGCCCGCTAACACCGCATTGTCTGTTCTGCGTTTGCATATAGTATTGACGCGTATATCGCGAGCTTTCTCGCGCAGACGCGAGCGGGGCCTGGATCCATCAAAGAGTAATCGCGCAGGCCATAGGTTCCCAGGTGAGGATGGCCTGCCCGCCGCGTGAACCCAGATGGAGGGCTGCGGAGCGGCCAAATCTGGCTCCAAGCCTGGCTTGGGCGTACCATTGACCACGATAGCAGTCTTCCAGGCGGTTTGGCCGCCTCAAAACTGAAAATTGTTGTTGCTTTCGCCAACGGCGCGCCGCGACAATGCGAGGTTTCACGGGGAAATCTTCTCGGATCCTGCCTCGGCGTCGGCAGCGTTGCAGCGGCTGACGAAGCGAGAGAGCGGCGCGACGGCTCGTGGCGCCGATCGCGACAATGCCGCAACACAGCCGAAGTCAGCTTGTCCAAGGCTGTGCCTTACGGCAGCTTCGGCCGCCAATCATTCTCCTTCAGGATCGGTGCGCGATGCGGCTTGTCGAAAATGGCTCGTACAGGCATGCACAAGCCATCGTATTTGACGTAATGTGAGGGTTGTCCGCACGCCGCTACGCATGACCGCGCAGTAAACTCGGCAGCGAATTCCGCCTGATCAGATACAAACGCTCGACGATTCCAAGAGGCCATTCTAACCTGCACGTCTCCAGGGGGAATTCCGGACCTATGACGACTACCAGCTGCCAGCCCATTCAAAGTGAGACGCACGACGGCCTTGTTCGCCGGTTGGTCATGCGCTGGCGCGACGACCCTGGCGCGACCTACCGGAACTGGTTTCTGTGGGACGAACGGCTCAAGAACTTCCGCTCGATCCGGCGCGGCATCGCCCAGGTTGTCGACGAGATCGAGGTGGGTACGTTCGGCGTCGCCTATCGTGGATCTTCACTTGAAACCGTCGTCCACTCCGTCGCGGAACAGCGCCAAATCTTTAGAGGCGCCGACCATGCATTTCTCTGGAAACCGAAACTGCGCATCCCCGACATCTACGAAAGCGCCGACAACCAACGCGCGTTCGGTCGTCTGCTCGACTCTTGTTCCTGCTGCGACACGGCTGAGGAGATCATCGGCCATATTCACGCGATCGACCGCTTGAAGATCAAGGGGCTCGGGCCGGCTGTCGCCAACCTGCTCTATTTTCTTCACCCAACGCTGATGCCGCCCTTCAACACCGCTATCGTCAGGGGCTATAACGCGCTGACCGGCGCAAACGTGAAGCTCGGGAGCTGGGAGCATTTTCTGGCAATGCGGACCGGCATTCTCGATTTGAACGAACGCCACCGCGACCTCCTGTCGAACGACCTTGGCGCGATCGGCGGCTTGCTGTTCGACATCGGCTCCGATCGCTACCCTGCTCCTCCCCTCGATGGAACTGGAGCAGCGCTGACGACCTGGAGTCAGCAACTTGAGGCAGCGCGCGAGGAAGCGCGCACGCTCAGCAAGGCCGCGCAGCGTGAAGGTGAGAACGAGCGCACGCATACCGAGATACAGGCGTGGCTTCGCGATCTAGGGCTGGCGATCGGCTATGACGTGTGGATCGCCGCAAACGATCGCAGCCGGTCCTTCAACGGATCGCCCCTTGGAGCCGGTTGCCTTGAGCGCCTGCCCGACACGATCGCGACGTCGAAGGGCGCGGACTCCATCCGCCTGATCGATGTTCTGTGGCTTGAGAAGGCCGGCGATCACGTGGCCGCCGCGTTCGAGGTGGAGCATTCGACCTCGATCTATTCGGGCATCGTCAGAATGCTCGACTTGGCGCTGAGCGGCAGCGATCTTCACGCGACCGCCGGGCTGTTCCTTGTCGCGCCAGACGCGCGCGAGGCGGACGTTCGCGCGCAATTGCAGCGACCGGCATTCAGCCGCGTCGCCGACCTCGACATATCCTACTTGCCCTATGGCGAGCTGGAGAAGAATAGGGATGCCATCGCGCGGTTCGGATCGGGGTTGAAGGCCATCAAGGCCGTGTCCAGCAAGCTCGCCTGAGACGCCGGCGAATAAGGGTTTGCGTTCGGAGCCGCGTATCCTCTAGCAGAGGAGCAAAGCTGCCGTGACGATGTCTTCCCAAGTTCCCTGGCTCGATTCCGTGCTGGTCGCGTGGTTCGTGCTGACCGCACTTTCCGTCGCCTACGTCGCGTGGGATGCCTTCACTCGCAACCCCGAGCTGAAAGTGATGAAATGGGGGTGGCTGCTGGTCACGCTCTACGGCGGTCCGATCATGGCCGCGGCCTATGTCCTGTCCTGCCAGGAACCCGCGAACGAGCGGCATGAGGATTTTGTTCGGCCGCTATGGAAGCAGGCATTCGGCTCGGCCATCCATTGCATGGCGGGCGACGCGACTGGCGTCATCGCCGCGGCCGCGATCACCACGGCGCTTGGCTTGCCGATGTGGCAGGACGTGGTCGCGGAATATGCATTCGGCTTCGCGTTCGGGCTGCTGATTTTCCAGGCGCTGTTCATGCGCGACATGGCGGGCGGTTCCTATAGGGGGGCGCTGCGCATGTCGTTCATCCCCGAATGGCTTTCGATGAATGCCGTCATGGCCGGCATGATCCCGACGATGGTGGTGTTGATGAGCCGCGACATGGCCGCGATGCACGCCAGCTCGCTGCGCTTTTGGGGCGTCATGTCGCTGGCGACACTCGTTGGTTTCGCCGTCGCCTATCCGATCAACCTTTGGCTTGTCGGCGTGCGCTTGAAGCACGGCATGGGCACGGTGCGGGTGCTCGGGCATGGCGGCCACGAGGTCGCGGCGGACCGGCGATCGGTGACGGAGATGCCCGGCATGGAGCATGACGCGATGCAGGGGATGAGCGGCATGGCGTCCGGCTCGCGCGCGACTCCGCCGCAGATCGCCGCGATGGCGATGCTAACCCTTGTCATGCTTGGTGCAGGCGTCGTCGTTGCAACGCTGTTCGGGCGCTGGGCAATGTAGCGTTGCCCTGCGGAACGATATCGGCAAGGGGTGAGCGCGCACAGCGCGTAGTTATGATCGATGGAGTCCGAACGGAGATAAACCGATGCATCAGATCGACCCCAACATGAGGGCGTGCATGGACGCCTGTCACGAATGCAACGTGACCTGCCTCCATATGGCGATGAACCATTGCCTTGAGACGGGCGGTCAGCACACCCAGCCGGCGCACGTGAAGATCATGTTCGACTGCGCGCAGATTTGCGCTGCCGCGATCGACTTCATGGCGTGCAACTCCGCTCACCGTCAGCATATCTGCCGCGATTGCGCTGAGATTTGTCGGGCGTGCGCCGCGAGTTGCGAGGGGTTGGACGGAATGGAAGACTGCGCCGCCGCGTGTCGCAAATGCGCCGACGCTTGCGATCGGATGGCAGCCTGAACGGCACTGGCGCAGGCACTCGAACCGGCTACGCACGAGAACACCGCGCGCTCCGATCAACCCACCCTTGACGGCCAACGGGATTCAGCCTCGCGGAACGAACAAGCAGCAGCACAACGTCAAGGATAGAGATGGAGTTAGGCGCCAGACTGCGATCGTCCTCTTCAACATATATATTACAAAGTTCCAACATAAACAGTTATGATCATATCAAGTTAAACCTTGGCTTACTGGAATGTTCATGAGAAATTCATGGGCCTCGCATTACTTCTAGCATTGTTCTCCGTGTGAGCAGACGCGCGAAGGAGAGTAGTAATGTTACGCAAGATGTTTGCCGCCGCGGTGGCCGCCACTTCTGTTACGGCGATGATGCCGAGCGCGGCAACCGCCCAAGAGTGGGGCCATAGCGGCAGCCATGCGCCGCGCGCCTACGAGGGAGGACATAATGAGCATTGGGCGGAACGAAGCAGGCACGACAGCCATGGGTATGGTAGTCGACCTGGCCACAGCCAGCGCTGGGGACATGCGAGCGGAAATGCCCACTACGCGGGCGACGATTATTACCATTCTCGACCGACCGTCCGCTGGGGTGGCCATAACCGAGGCCATGGCAACACCTATTACGGCCATTGAATCGCGCCCTGCCCTGTCGCGAGTTAACATGAACCGAAGAACCGGGCACACCGCCCGGTTCTTTTGCATTCAGGCGCGCGCAGACGTGAGACGCCGGCCGGAAACAACTCATGAGGGGACTTTAGTACAGGATCTGCGGCAGCATGCCGTACCGAGTGTCGATGAATTCCGGCGGCGGCAACTTGGCTGTCATCGATTTCATCAGGGCGACAAGGACTTGACAGATGATTAAACAATACTCGTCTCCACCGCCGGAATTCCCCGGAATGGAGATTTGCCATGCGTCGCC
Source organism: Sphingomonas sp. NPDC092440 (assembly GCF_044754985.1). NCBI lineage: Bacteria > Pseudomonadati > Pseudomonadota > Alphaproteobacteria > Sphingomonadales > Sphingomonadaceae > Sphingomonas > Sphingomonas sp. NPDC092440. Next base: position 44,821 of record NZ_JBIVQA010000007.1, read on the forward strand.
TTTTCCTCCTGCTGCCCGCAGCCGCACTCATTGCCCTGCCCCAGATCGCCGCCGCCTCACCCCACCACAAGGGCGCCAAGGCGGCCCATTCGCATTCACAGGCCGCCAAACATGTTCACAAAGCACCTATGAAGATGAAGGCCGCGCACGCGAAAGCCAAGTAATCGCATTCAGCAAAGGCATAGAACACGAGTCACTCCTCCGGGAGGGACTCGTGTTGAATATCGGCATCTACTGACGATTGCCGTTCGGCGACATTTTAGAGTTGGTATTGCGTTCGCGGCAACGGCACGGCGATCTAACCTCATTCCCAAGCAATAGACTCTTGAGGCTATAGAATTTTCTGCACAGGTCGGGCGTGGACGCTCAGCCGCCAACCTACCTTGCGCTTTACCAGACGATCGGTCCGATTTTTCACGTTGCGGGCCAGCCTCACATCGGGGGCAACGCCATCGCCGTCGAAGCCGGCGCCGCCAGCATCCAAAGCGCCATCGCCATCATCATCACGTTCTCGGTGAGCGAAATGAAGCCGAGCGGCACGTTGATGTCCCCGCCCACGCAAACGCACTTCAGCTCTCGTTTGTCGATATAGACGGCCTTGAACACCGAAACGGCGCCGATCATCCCGATGATGAGCGCCACCGGCACCGACAGCCAAGTCAGCGCGCCCGCCGTCATTAGCCCCCCTGCCCCAGCTTCCGCGAATGGGTAAATGTAGGAATAGGGCACCCAGCGCTTCGCCGTAACCGAAGGGGTGAGGCCGCCTGCCGGGAGGTGAGATGAGCGGGTAAGAGACGTCCATAAGGACGTCGATATGGACGTCCTGAGCGAGAGCGAGGGGTGGCGGTGGAGGTATTGGGCCGGGAACGGCGACGTCATTGGGCGGACGCGGAGAAGCTGGAGATCCTCGCCGCGGTGGGGCTGAACGGCGAGACGTTGGCGCGCGTTGCGCGGTGCTACGATGTGTCACGAAGCCAGATTTATAATTGGCGCGGTCAGTTCAAAAAGCGAGGATTGCTGCCGGCGCCGGTTGGGCCGACCTTTGTGCCGGTCGACATCGGCGCTCCCATGCTGAACGCTGAGCCCGCGTAAGCATTCGCCGGAGACCGCAGGGTAGTTTGGATCAGGCGGCGATTGCGATCTGAGTGTTGCGCCAATTCCACGGCAGCAGTTCGTCGAGGCGGTTGGCGGGATGGTCGGCGATGCGGGCAAGGACGTCGGCGAGCCAGGCGTGTGGATCGACGTTGTTGAGGCGAGCGGTCTGGATGAGAGAATAAGCGACCGCCGCCCGCTGACCGCCGCGGTCGGAGCCACAGAACAACCACGACTTGCGCCCGAGAGGTACACAGCGCAGCGACCGCTCGGCGGCGTTGTTCGACAAGCAGATCCTGCCATCGGTGAGGAAGCGGGTGAACGCGTCCCAACGGCGCAGCATATAGTTGATGGCCTTGGCGAGATCGTGGTTGCGTGAGATCCGGGCGAGTTGTGCATTCAACCAATCGTGGAGCTCGCTCATCAGTGGCGCGCTGAGTTCATGCCGGACCGCGCTGCGCTCGGCCGGGCTCTTGCCGTTGATATCGCGTTCGATCGCGAACAGGGTGTCGAGCTTCTGCACGGCCTCGAGCGCGATCGGGTAGACGATCGGTGCCTTCTTGCCACGGCTCTTCTTGCGTGCCGCGCCCTCGACGTCAGCGAGCTCGAAAAACTTTCTGCGCGCATGAGCGAAGCATCCCGCCTCCAGGATCGGCCCCGGCTGCCGGTTGGGCACATAGAGCTCATTGTAGCCGGTATAGGCGTCGGCCTGCAGAATCCCTGACCAGCCCGCGAGGTGGTGCCGTGGATGGTCACCGCACCGATCGCGGGAATAGTAGAAGACGACCGACGGCGGGTCGTTGCCCCCGAAGGGGCGATCGTCACGCACGTAATCCCATAATCGACCGGTGACAGTCTTGCCCTTGGCCATGACCGGCACGGTGGTATCGTCGCCATGCAGGCGCTCGGCAGCGAATGTGTGCCCCTCGATCAGGTGGAAGACCGGCATGAGCGCGTGGCAGGCCGCACCGATCTGGTCGGCGAGGGTCGACACGCTGAGCGGCACACCTTCGCTGGCGAAGCGCTCGGCCTGGCGGTGGAGCGGCTGATGCTGGCCGTATTTGTCGAACAGCAGCATGGCGAGGAAGCCGGGGCCGGCCCATCCGCGCGGCGTGACGTGGAACGGCGCAGGCGGTTGGGTGATCTTCTCGCAATCGCGGCAGGCGAACTTCTCGCGCACTGTCTGGATGACCTTCCACGCGCGCGGGATCACCTCGAGCGTCTCGGTCACGTCCTCGCCGAGCTTGGACAGGTGCTCGCCGCCACAAGCCGGGCACGAGCACGGCGCGGGCACGATGACGCGTTCGCGTGGCAGATGTTCGGGGAACGGCTTTCTGACCGGCTTCCTGCGCTGGAATGCGGAAACGGTCGCCGTCTTCGCCGCGGTGGCTTCGGCGGCGGGCCTGTCGAAAATTTTGTGCGCGGAGCCATAAGATGGAAGAGAAAGGACCATCGGCATGGCGATCGAGAAGGACGTATTGGATCAGTTGCTGGCAGGGCGGGATCCGAATGAGCTGTTTGCCAAGGACGGCTTGATAGACGAACTGAAGAAGGCGCTGTCGGAGCGGATGCTGTCAGCGGAGTTGGATGATCATCTGGAAAGCGAGGAAGCCGCGGGCGCTGCCAATCGGCGTAACGGTTCGTCGAAGAAGACGGTGTTGACGGGTGCGTCGAAGATGACGCTGGACATACCGCGTGACCGGGCCGGGACGTTCGACCCGAAGCTGATCGCCAAATACCAGCGGCGCTTTCCCGATTTCGACGCGAAGATCATCTCGATGTACGCGCGGGGCATGACGGTGCGCGAGATCCGCGGGCACCTCGAGGAGCTGTACGGCATCGACGTCTCGCCGGACCTGGTTTCGACGATCACGGACGCGGTGCTGGAAACGGTCGCGGAATGGCAGGGCCGCCCGCTCGATATTTGCTATCCGCTTGTTTTCTTTGACGCGATCCGGGTGAAGATCCGCGACGAAGGGTTCGTCCGCAACAAGGCGGTCTACATCGCGCTGGGCATCTTGCCGGACGGCACGAAGGAGATCCTCGGCATCTGGATCGAGCAGACCGAGGGTGCCAAATTCTGGCTGCGCGTGATGAACGAGCTCAAGAACCGTGGCGTGGCCGATATCCTGATCGCGGTCGTCGATGGCCTGAAGGGCTTCCCGGAGGCGATCAACGCCGTATTCCCGGAAACCGTCGTTCAAACGTGCGTGGTGCACCTGATCCGCAACTCGATGAGCTTTGCTTCCTGGAAAGATCGCAAGGCCATCGCCAGTGCTCTGCGCAGCGTCTATCGCGCGGAAAATGCCGATGCCGGCCGCGCCGCGCTGGACGCCTTCGAGGAAGGCCATTGGGGCCGAAAATATCCTGCAATCGCACAAAGCTGGCGCCGCCATTGGGAGCAGGTCATCCCGTTTTTTGCATTCAGCGCGCCGATCCGCCGGATCATTTACACCACGAACGCGATCGAGGCGCTCAACTCAAAGCTACGCCGCGCTGTTCGTACCCGCGGCCACTTCCCGGGTGACGAGGCCGCGATGAAGCTGTTATACCTTGTTCTCAATCAGGCGGCCGACGAGTGGAAACGGGCCCCGCGCGAGTGGTTCGAGGCTAAAACCCAATTCGCCGTTATCTTCGGTGAACGGTTCATCGCCTGATGAACGAAACCGGCTCCGCGCACAAAATTTCCGACAGGCCCTCGGCGGCGAGTTCGTCCTCGGCCGCGTCGGCTTCCAGATCCTCAAGCTTGAGCTCCATTTGTTCGAGCAGGCGGCGGGTGCGTTCGGCGCTGGGACCATATTGCTCGCGCTTCAGCTTCGCGATCTGGAGCTTGAGGTGCGCGATCATCGCCTCGGTGGTGCTCGCGAGGGCACGGGCGTTGGCCAGTTCGGCCTCGACATCTGCGGCGCGTTGCTCGGCCTCGTCAGCTCTCAGAAGCGCCGTCGCGAGGAGCGCCTTGAGCGCATCGGCGTCGTCCGGAAAGGGCGAAACGGCAGCTTCCACAAGCGAAGTGAATCATCGCCAGCCGCCCGGTGCAACCTGAAAATGCGGTGGCCTGCGAAGGAAACCGACGCTCAGCCAGCGCTCTGCGGACGCCAGGAATACTGCGGGTTGCGCCAGTCGATCCCGTCGAGCAGGCAGGAAAGTTGCGAACTCGTCAGCGACACGACGCCGTCCTTCGCCGAGGGCCAGATGAATTTACCTCGCTCGAGCCGCCGCGTGTAGAGCGACATAGCAATCCCGTCGTGCCAGATAATCTTGATCAGCGTGCCGCTGCGGCCCCGAAAGACCCACAGATCGCCGGCGAACGGGTCCCTGGTGAAGTGCTGCTGGACCATCGCCGCCAGACTCTGCATCCCACGTCGCATATCGGTGTGGCCCATCGCGATCCACACTCGCGCGCCCGATGGAATCACCGCACCGCCCTCAGTGCGGCCGCCGCCAGCGCGGGTGGCGCCGACGCCGAAATCCGCATGCGGCGCCCATCGGCCATCTCCAGCACGATCGCCGCTTCCGGCTCGGGCGGCGGCGACGGAGCCAGGGTCGGATCGGGCGCATCGTCGACCACCGCCGGAACGAAGGCAGCCCGTGCGCGGCGCAAAGCAGCCCTCCGCCACTCATAGATCAGACTGCGAGAAATGTCGTAACGCCGGGCAACGTGCTGGACCTTCGCGCCCGGCGCGAACGCCTCCCGCAAAATCTCCAGCCGCTCCTCATCCGACCAATCCCGGCGGCGGTTCGCCCCCGTCAACACCGTTACCTGTGTCATCGCCGTCCTAACGTGCGTCCTTATGTGCGAACTTAAGGACGTCCTGAGGACACCGCCGCCCATCAACAAGCGGCTCCCGCCGGATGGCTACGAGCCCGCGCGCGGGGAGCGGATAGTTTCACCCTCCGTCGTCGAGCTGTGTCTGGCGCAAGGGCGGCGTCTTCGCTTCGATAGCGGCATCGAAGGCGCGACCCTGACCCGGCTTATCCGGTCGGTGGAAGCTGCATGATCGGAGGGAACCGGCGTAAGGGTACCCCCGGCTCCAGGCACGCCTCAACCAACGGGCCTTCCCCGCCACATAGTAATAGCGCCGGCCGTTACTCGTCACCCGCACGACCTGGAGACCACACCGGCCCATCGGCAGCATCTGCATGTGTCCACCTCATCCTTGGTGGACACTTCCTTCACACCGCATCACTCAACCGAACAGGTGCGCTGAATTTCGCGCTTACGATATGCCGACACGCAGCAGGAGACCGAACGACTTTGCATTAGCGATGAAGACGATCATCGCCAGCGCCAGATAGGCCCAGGCAAGCCCGGTCAACGTGGCGATCGCGGCGGTCTCGCCGCCGAGGAAGCGTAGCGCCAGTCCAACCTGCACCAGGAACAGGATGGCGAGGGCGAGCGCTCCCCAGAGGCTGAGCCGAAGCCTCAAGAGCAACGCGATCCCGAAAATCGATTGGGCAGCGGTAAGGAAAAATTCCTCATGTTGCCGCGCATCGAGCGGCAGTGCGGAAAAACTGCCCGCGCCGAGGCTCATCGCCAGCGGCAGCATGCCGACGAGCAACGTCCACTGATTGATCTTGTCAGAGATCATCGTCGCGAGCCCGTTGGCGGCGCGGCCCGACAGGACGAACAGGATCGCAATCGTGGCCGCGGGCGCTTCGCTCGCGAGCGGCGCGAGCCACTGGATGAGCAGGAATTCGTCGAATCCCAGCACGCGGCCCGAGCCCACCATCGCTTCGGCAAAGGGCTCCGCCGACACCAGGATCACCGCGGCTGCAACGATCGTGAGGGCACCCATGACGAGCCATTGCCGACCAGAGGACAGTGTCGCCAGCGCCGCCGCCGGGCCGGGTTCGTCGTCTTCGCCCTCTTCCGCCTTCGGAAGGCGGCTGACGCGCCAGACATAAACGCCGAAGACGGCGACAAGCACCACCGTATCGAGTAGGCCGATCTCATTGCGCAGCAGGATTGTAAACGACCAGATGGAGCCGATAAGCAGGAACGTGACTTCCGCGGCGTTGACCGGGGCAAGGTCGATTTGGCGCTCCCGCGTACGAAACCAGTGAATGAGCACGAGCGTAGGCCACGCCAAGCCCACGAGAAGACGGTTCGCACCCGTCATGTTGGCGGCCGCATAATGGACATAGTTCGAGTCCGGGTTCTGACCCGCGACATAGGCATAATAGAAATCGACTGCGTATTCGGGCAGCACCGTGATTAAAGCGATAGCCGCAACAATGAGGCCCTGGCTGATCCGCTTCTCGGCCGCCTCGGCACCCCAGGAGAGCATGAACCCGGCCGCTAAAATCGCGCCACCGAACAGCAGCGCATCAAGCAACGGGTCCGGTCGCCATCCCCCCAGCCGCAGCGCTAATGCCGGCACCGTAATCGCGACCGCTATGCCAAGATAGACAGCGAACCTTCCGAGCGAGGCTCGGGTGTGGACGGGACTTGTCATGCTAGCCTCGTCAGCCGGTGGGCAGCTGTGGGTGTTCTTCGGATGACGATGCCTCAAACAATATCTCGACGGCCTCGAGTGTTATCAACCCGATCCCCGGGATGTCCGCGAGCGAGGCTGCGAAGGCACGCAGGTGCGCCTCCTCATCGATGATCTCGATGATGAGCGGTTGGTCCTCGTCGAGCAAATGATGCCGGTGCTGGTGCGCGCTATGGCCGAATCCGAAAAGTGCCCGCACCACCGTCACGCCGGCCAGCTTTGCCTTGCGCGCGCGTTCCGCCACCACCTCGGACACTTTTTCGTCGCCGAAATGCGCTGCCTCGTCGGTATAGATCCGGAGCAACTTTATGCTTGCCATGGCTTCTCTCCAATGAAAGAACTCAAGAGTTGGATACGAGCGGAATGCCGCATTTTCTCGTGGGTTCTGATTTGCTCTGTGTCCGTCGGCGCCGGTCCGGACGAGTTTAGGGTTTCGAGGACAGACGCCCTGTCCTCGTTCTTCACGGCAGTGAGCCATTCTCCAATCCGTGACCTCACCCGATGGGCTTGATCACATTCCGGTGTTCGGCTCTCGACTTCCCATTTTCCTTGAGAGTGCGGCCCCGCGATGCGGAACCCACTAAGGCATGATCAGGACAGCCGGGAAAGATTAGACCGTCGCTCCAGCGCGTCGCGGCACTCATAGTCGCGCTGGTCGCGCAGCACCTGGTAGGCGATCGTCAATAGCTTGCGCGCGATCACGACCTTGGCGCGATTGGTACCTTTGGTCACTTTCAAGTGCTCATAATCGAACTTGAGAGCGGGCTCAGCGCGCATGGCGGGAACTGCCGCTTCCACAAAGGCCCAGCGCAGCCACTTGTTGCCGGTCTTGATGAGCCGCCCGTTCCAGCATTTACCGCCGCTGGCATAGGTCGACGGTACGAGACCGGCATAGGCGGCGAGCTTCTTCGCCGAGCGGAAGCGTGTGACATCGTCGATCTCGGCGGCAATCAGGCGCGCGAAGAACTCACCCACGCCAGGGATCGTCTTCAGGCGTTTGACGTCCGCATTGTCAGCGCTGAAGCGTCGGATCGTCTTTTCCGACGCGTGGATCCGCTGGTTGATGTCATCGATGAAGGCGATGGCACGGTCGATATGCTCGCGATCGATCGTCGACACCGAAAGCAGCTCGAGCTGGCCACGCCCGATCTTGCCGAACAGGTCGGTCATCTCCCGCAGTGCTCGGGTCTGCTCCGGATAGCGGTCGAAGATCGTCACCACCCGGTTCTTCACCATCGTGCGCAGCCGCACGAAGAAGATCCGCTCTCGCAGCGCCTGACGTAGCGCTCGGGCGGCCTCGCGCGGCACGTAGGATTCCGGGATCAGGTCCGCCCGCAGCAGATGCGCCAGGATCGTCGCGTCGATCTTGTCGGTCTTGATCTTGGCGTCGGCGATCGCCTTCACCTTCAACGGGGGCGCGAGCACGACATCGTCGCACAGCTCGTCGAGCCAGTCGTACATCACCGTCCAGTTGCGGCTCGCTTCCATCACCGCATGGCTGTTCTCCAGATAGGGCGTCAAAAACCCGGCAAGCGAGCCCGGGTCGTTCTTCACCTTGCCCGAGCGCAGGACCTGCCCGCCCCTGTCCTGGACCAACAGGTACGTGTAGGCTTTGTGGTAATCCACGCCGATGTGATAATCGTAAGACATGGGTGCATCTCCATTCTCGTTGGGGATCAGCAATCCGCTCAACGATCGTGATGCCACGAGGGGGTGCACCCTGGCCTCCACGGCGATCATCTCACCGCTCCATTCCTTCACCGAAGCAACACGCTTTCATACCGGCTCCTTCAGGCTCGGGACACGGGATTACCCGCCGACTCTGGCGCTTGACCGTCTTCGCGTCGGCCCCAGCGTTCCCCGTACCCAAGTACAACTTTGGAGATCGCCGGGAGGACGAGCAGCGTCAGTATGGTTGCCGCAACCAGTCCGCCGATCACGACAGTAGCAAGCGGCTTCTGCACCTCGGCGCCGGTGCCGTGTGCAAGCGCCATTGGCACGAAGCCGATGGCCGGCACGAAGCCGGTCATCACCACCGCTCGCATCTTCTCGGTCATGCCCTCCTTGATTGCATCGACCAGTAGCATCCCGGCTTCAATGCGCTCGCGGATCGCGGTCATCACCACCAAACCGTTAAGTACGGCGACACCGGCGAGGCAGATGAACCCGACGGCGGCCGAGACCGAGAAAGCAATTCCGGTCATGGCGAGCGTGAACACACCCCCTGCGAGCCCGAGCGGCACGGCTAGAAACACGGCCGCAGCACGTCCGAGCCCTCCAAGCGCCAAATAGAGCAGACCGAAGATGGCAAGGAAACACAACGGCACCACGATCGCGAGCCTGCGGGTCGCATCCTGGAGACTCTGGAATTGGCCACCCCATTCGAGATAGTAACCCGCTGGTAGCTTGACTTGGGCGATTTTTGATTGTGCTTCGGCGACGAATGACCCGGCATCTCGGCCCAAAAGGTTAATCTGAATAGCGAGGCGACGCTTGCCGTTCTCACGCCTGATCTCATTCAGCCCTTGGGTAACGCCAATTTGCGCAACCTGCGCGAGCGGCACCTGTTGGCGAGACTGGCCGACTTTGTCCGGAAGCAGCACCGGCAGCGCTTGGATTTCATCCAGACTTATCCGCGTGGCTTCAGGGACGCGAACCGTGATGTCGAACCGCCGATCTCCCTCGTAGAGCAGTCCGGACTCGCGACCCCCGAGTGCTGCGGAGACTGTATCGGCTACCTCCCGAACGGTGAGACCGTAGCGCGCTATGGCGGCTCGGTCGAGCTTGACGTCAAGCGTGGGCGCACCGCCAACCTGGTCAGCCTTGACGCTGCCCGCGCCTGGGATCGACTGCAGAATACGGACCATCTCGTTAGCCGTTTGGGTCATCTTGTCGAGGTCGTCACCGTAGAGCTTGATCGCCACGTCCCCGCGCACACCCGCGATGAGCTCATTGAAGCGCAGTTGGATCGGTTGGCTCATCTCATAGAGCTGACCTAGTTGACCGCCAGAAGCCTTCTCGATGCGCTCAATGACTTCCGCCTTGGTGTGGACGCCCGCGGGCCACTGATCCTGTGGCTTGAGAATGACATAACCGTCCGACATGTTCTGCGGCATCGGATCGGTCGCAACCTCCGCCGTGCCTGTCTTAGAGAACATCAGCTCCACTTCGGGCAGTTTCGTCACAGCCGCTTCCACCTGGCGTTGCATCGCGAGCGATTGTTCCAGGTTGACGGAAGGCACGCGCGTAGATGCGAGTGCGATGTTTTTCTCGTCGAGCTGGGGAATGAATTCGGAGCCAAGCAACCCGAAAGCCGGCACTGCGGCTAGGAAGAAGGCGAAGCCGCCCACGATGAACGGCCACGGTCGCGCCACCGCCTTGTCGAGCAGGGGTAGGTAGCGCGCCTTGGCCTTGGCGATCAACCACACCTCCTTCTCAGCGACGCGGCCCCGGATCAACAGCGCCACCATCGCCGGCACGAACGTCAGCGCCAGAATGAACGCCGCGACGAGCGCGAGCATGATCGTGATCGCCATCGGCGAAAACGTTTTGCCCTCGACACCGGTGAACATCAGCAGCGGCGCGAAGGCGAGCAGGATGATCGCCTGTCCGAACACGGTGGGCTTGATCATCTCCTGGGAGGCCCGCATGGTTTCCTCAAGCCGCTCGCGAAGGGTGAGAAGTCGCCCCTCATGCTCCTGTCGGTGCGCGAGCCGCGCCAGACAGTTTTCGATGATGATGACCGCCCCGTCGACGATCAGCCCGAAGTCGAGCGCCCCGAGGCTCATCAGATTGCCCGGAACCCGGAACGCGTTCATTCCTATAGCCATCATCAGGAACGAGAAGGGGATCACGAGCACCGAAATAACTGCCGCGCGCCAGTTGCCGAGCAAGAGGAAGAGGGATGCTGCGACGAGGATGGCGCCCTCGGTCAGATTGCGCTCGACCGTAGCGACCGTCGAGCTGACAAGTTTAGCGCGATTAAGCACGATCTCGACTTCGACACCCGGCGGCAATGTATTAGAGATTTGATCCAGCTTTGTGCCCACATCTTGCGCGACGATCCGACTATTTTGTCCGATCAGCATGAGAACGGTACCGATCACCGCTTCCTTGCCATTCACACTGCCCGCGCCCGTGCGGAGATCGCCGCCGCTCTCGACGTTGGCGATTTGTCCCACCGTTATCGGCACACCGCCCCGCGTAGCGGCGACCGCGTTCTTGATTTCGTCGACCGAGCGCACCCGCGCGTCGAGCCGAACCAGGTAGCCTTCGCCACCGCGGTTGTAGTAGTTGGCCCCAACCGCGAGATTGGCGTTTTCCAATGCCTCACCAAGCTCGCTGTAGGAGATGCCGTAGGTCGCCAGCTTTGTCGGATCAGGCTCCACGACAAAGGTTTTGGCATAGCCGCCAATCGAGTCGACGCCGGCGACGCCGGAAACCGCCCGCAACTGCGGGCGGACGATCCAGTCTTGTACAGTGCGGAGGAATCCGGCCTGCTCCACCTCGTTCGTCAACCGATCGCCCTCGGGCGTCAGATAGCTGCCGTCCGACTGCCATCCGGGTTGACCATTCTCGACCTTGCCACCCTTCCCACCGGGGTTGCGGTATCGCACGGTGTACATCACGACCTCACCCAGGCCAGTTGTAACCGGACCGATCTGTGGCTGGATTCCGTCAGGCAAAGTGTCGCGCGCCTGGGTCAGCCGCTCGCCGACCTGCTGACGCGCGAAATAAAGATCGGTGCCCTCGGAGAAAATCGCGGAAACCTGGCTGAACCCGTTACGCGAGATCGACCTGGTCGTCTCCAATCCAGGAATGCCGGCGAGCGCGGTCTCAATCGGATAGGTGACGAGCTTTTCCATTTCGACCGGGGAGAGGCGCCTGTCGACAGTGTTGATCTGGACTTGTTTGTTGGTGATGTCGGGAACCGCGTCGATCGGCAGCTTGGTGAGCTGCCACAGGCCGACGCCCGCGATCGCGAGGAAGATGAACAGCACCGCCCATCGTGCGCGGACGGACAGCGCCATGAGACTTGCGATCATGGCTTATTCCTCCTCGCCCGCGCCCTTGCCGAGTTCGGCCTTGAGCAGGAAAGCGTTGCGGGTGGCGATGATGTCGCCGGACTTGAGCCCGGAAACGATTTCAACTCTGCCAGCGCTGCGCTGGCCTAGCGTCACGAAGCGCGCCCGGAACCCTTGGGGCGTGCGGACGAACACGGCATCGCGGCCGTCAACGCTCTGCACGGCATTTTCGGGGACCACAATCGCATTGGTCGCTGTGCCCTGGCTCGGCATCAGGCGCACCCGCACGCCAAGACCAGGTTGAAGGACACCGCCCGGCACTTCGATGAGCGCCGTGGCCGAGCGGGTCTCGCCGCTCAGCGTTGGGGTGACGGCCCGAACACGGCCTTCGACCGTGCATCCATCGTTCAATTCGACGATCGCCCGATCTCCCGCCGCAAGACGCGCTATGTCGCTTGGGTTGATCGCGGCTTCGACCTGGATCTTGCTCGGATCGGCGACACGAAAGAGCTCGGCCTCCGGCTGGACAAAGGCACCCAGACTCACCGACGCGGAGGTGACGCGCCCGGCGATCGGGCTTGCCACGATGACACCGCGGCCGTCGCCGGTGACGTTAGCCGCACCCGCCGCGACCTGTGCGCGGCGCGCTTCGGCCGCTGTCGCGGCGGCTTCCGCTTGCGCCTGTTCGAGATCGACGCGCGCCGACACCTTCTGGTCGTAAAGATATCGCTCGCGCGCGAGCGATTTGCGCGCCAGCTCGGCGCGCGCAGCGGCGGCGGTCCGGTCGGCTGCGATCTGCGCGGCATCCCGGCTCTCGACTACCGCGAGCGCTTCACCGGCCCGGACGGGATCACCGAGCCGCTTGAAAACGCGCGTAACCGCGCCGCCCGCACGGGCCGTCACCAACGCTTGACCCGTCGGGGAGGGGGTGACGACCGCCTGCGAAACGATCTCCGACCCGAGGCCTCCTGCACGCACCGCCTCCACCGCGATGCCGGCTTCACGGATTGCCTGCGCAGTCATGACGAGGCTATCCGGCGGCCTCTCACTTTGGTCTTTCTTTTTTTCTGCCGATTGGTTGCCGGGGGCTGAATCGGCTGTGCAGCGCGCGACGCTGAAGCCGCCAATGGCAGCGAGTAACACGGCACCCGCCACGCCGCCCAGAAGGCGCTTGTCTTGGATCATAGGATATCTCCGGAATTCGGCTGGCCTGGGCCCGACGGCCCGGCAATCGACGGCGCATACGCCGCCGCCACGATGGCAGGGCGCGTGATAGACCGCACCGATGGGAAGCATTGTTGCAACGCTCAGCGGTCCCCCAATTCGGGTGCGGAGGCAGTCAATCGCTCAAGGCGTGCCTCGGCATCATGATAGGCCGCTAGGGCATCGGTGAACGCAGCCCGGGTCTCGGCGAGGGTTCTTTCTGCCTCCAGCAAATCGAGCTGGCTGAACTTGCCCTGAGAATAGCCAATCCGAGCGATGCGGGCGGCCTCGGAGGCCGCGGCAAGACCCGGTCCTCCTGCCGACCGAGCCGTTGCGGCAGCATTGGCCAACTCAGCCTGGGCGCTCGCAATAGCCTGCTCCGCCTCGATCACGGCAACCCGGCGGTTGGCATCGGCCCGCGTCTGCTCGGCGCGAGCCTGACTTACGGCGGCCGCGCCGTTGTTGAAAAGCGGGAACGGGACAGCGATTCCGATCACCGCCGCGTTGTCGTTGGTTTCCGATAAGCGCCGCGCGCCGACGCTGATCGTGATGTCCGGGATACGCTGGGATCTGGCGAGCCGCACCTGGGCATTCGCAGTGTTGAGATCGGCCTGCGCGGCAGCCAGCGCCAATGTACCGCTCGGATCGACCGGCATCGTCGGGCCGTAACCGCCGATGCGACCGAACCAGCCAAGATCAAGTGAGCCATCGATAGGCTGACCGATAAGCCGTTCGAGGTTCCCCCGGGCTACGGCTGCCTCGCGCATCGCGCGTTCGAGACCCACCTCGGCATTCACCCGCAAGACCTCGGCTCGCTGCTGATCAATAGGCGCACCGGCGCCTGCTATCACCCGCGTCCGCGCTGCCTTGAAAGCATTTCCTGCGATCTCTGCCTGCTGGCGAGCGACGTCCACGCGTCGTTCGGCGGCGGTCGCCGAGATATAGGTTTGCGTGATCCGCAGGTTGAGATCTGCGAGCGCGATGGCCGCATCGATTTGCGCGCGCGCGCTCCGGGAATCGGCGACGGCAATTCGTGCGGAACGCTTGCCGCCAAGCTCTATCGGGAGTGCAAGCGTCGCTGTCGTTTCCGCGCTTTGCGTGCCGCGATAGATGCCAGAGCCGGCAACATTCTCGGTCTGAACCTGAATTTCAGGATTGGGCCTGAGGCCCGCGATCGTACGTCCAGCAGCCGCAGAGCGAATCCCCGCCGCCGCCGACTCGATACTAGGGGAACTGCCCCCGGCAATGGTTCGGGCACGATCGAGTGTGAAGATCGATTGACTGGTGGAGGGGGGTGAGGCCGCCGACTGCGCCTGGGCAATTGATGCGCAGGACGTGACGGTCAATATGGCCGCAATAACTCGATGCATGAAAAGTAGCTCCTGACTATCCAGACGAAGCTTTGCGGCCAGCTGCCGCGAAGAGTCGGATGGTCAGGCCTCGGGTGGCCTGAGCGCAGGGCCACTGCACGCTTTTGCGTGCATGGAGGTTCGCATCCCAACTCGGGCAACAGCATTGCTCGTAGACGATATGTCCGAGGGCTGTGGGACGATCGCTGCTATATAATGCGCGTGGCACGCGCAGTTACGATAGGGACAACCTTTGCCACTATCCGTTGGCACGGCGTGAGCGTCGGTGCTCCGGAGGGCGGCCTGTCCGTCGATACTGCCGTCAACGGCAAAGGAGACTGAGGGCTCCCGCGCGAACGCTGCCGGCGCTGCACCCAAGGAGAGGACCAGCACCACAAAACCAAGCAGGACGAGCATACGCGGAAAGCCAAGAACGAGCATCAGCGGCCCCCCAGCCAGGCCGCGGTGGAGGTGGTGCTGAACGTCTTAATCCTCCGGAAACCCTTGGTACGAACCCGAGCCAGTCCCGCGCGCACGGTCGAGAAATGCCTCCCCGCGATCCCCCACGAGGCCATGCTGCTTCCGCGCGGTGCCGCAGCGCCTCCGACAAAAATAGTCATGCCGAGCCCACGACTGTCTCGGCCGCGAGCTCAATCCAGAGCAAGCGCAGCCAGCATTGACCGTTGAACGTGTCCGGCTTTGCTGATGCGCAGCTGCTGCAGGTCATTACGTTATCCCCGAACGAATCGACGCCTGCCTTATGCAGTCTATAGCTACTAGAGGGTCAAGCAGGAATTGCCTCAGCCAGTGCAACCGGGGCGCGATCTCGAACTACCGGATCACCGACACGCTGGTACTGCCGGGCGAAGCCGGGGTTGACCCTATAGCAACTAGAGGGTGCGGAATACTTCCGCGACTCGCTACGGAGGTAATGATGAGCGATTGCGGATGTGAGGCCAGCACATTACGGGCAGACAGCGATCCCGCTTATTGGCACACGACGCGCGTTGGCGAAACATGCGAAGCAGGTGTCGGCAGGAACGGTGCCTACACGCCTCCGCTCGAGAAGGGCGACACCGCTGATTACAATCAGGCGATCCGACGTTGGACCCTCGATCTGCACTCGTGCCGCGCCATGATCGAGCTTTTGGCACCGCGTCCCGGCGAAGCAATTATTGATGTTGGATGCGGCACCGGCAGCTTCGCCATCATGCTCAAGGCAGCCGAGCCAGGCGTGGATTTCATCGGCATCGATCCGGACGAGGAAGCGCTGGCGATTGCCCGCGCAAAAGCTGACGCCGCCGGCGCGGACATCCGCTGGGAACGCGGCGTCGCGCGGAACTTCGACACTTCCCGCCGACGTTGTTGTCACGAGCCTGATGTTCCACCAGGTGCCCATGGCCGAGAAACAGGCGGGCCGGGCCGCGATGTATGCCGCGCTGCGTCCCGGCGGGAGGCTTGTAATCGCTGATTACGGTCGGCAGCGAGGCCTGATGCGGCTGCTGTTCCGGCTTACCATCCAGCGGCTCGACGGCGTCGCCGACACCCAACCCAATGCGGACGGGGCTCTTCCTCGACTCGTAAGGGCGGCCGGATTCGGCAACGTGCGGGAAGCAAAACGAATTTACACCGCAACCGGAACGATCGTCCTGATCACGGCGGAGCGGCCCGGCTTATATGGAAGTAACGATGAACCTGGAAACAGAGCAACGGCAAATCAGGAAACAGTCCATACAGGCCATTCTCCTGTGCGCGGCGGTTTCAGTTGGATGCGCCGTCTTCCTGCCCAAGTTCGTCACCTTCCCAACGGAGGTCGGCGCACGGCTGGCGTTCGCGATCCAGACGAGCGCCGTCCATTTTGCCGTTGTCGTGGTTGCAGTCCGGCTGGTGTCGAGCGCGCGCTATCGGTCGGCCGCCGACATCGGAGGAGCTGCCAAGGGACCGCCGAGCCCTGAACTCGCGGTCAAGGTTGCCTTCCTGCAGAATACGCTGGAGCAGGCATTCCTGGGTGTCGGCGCGCATCTGCTACTGGCCTCGGTCGCGGGCGGCCGCTGGCTGGCACTGCTGATCGCGTCCGACGTGCTGTTCGCGATTGGTCGGCTCAGCTTCTACCGTTGCTATAGCGACGGTGCCGGTGCCCGGGCGTTCGGAATGGCGACGACAGCGCTCGCGGCGCTCACCTGCTATCTGGCCGCCAGCGCGCTGCTCATCGGCCGGCTATTCGGCGGGTGATGCCAGCAGGCGGTGCGGTCGCATAACCTGAAGCCAGCCTTTGGGATGATGGCGGTGATCTCGGCGACCTGAGCGTCCGTGGGCGCGGAAAGCCTGGCCTAAAAGTAATCGACAAGACGGAGTTCGCGCATGCGTCCGGCCTGGTCTTGCAATATCACGAGAGTTCCGGGGGGCATGAAGCGCCACCGCCAATGTTGGCCTCGGATATAGGATGCATCGATACGATGGCCATTGATGGCCAGAATGCGATCCCCTGCCCGCCAGCCATCGCTTGCGGCAGGGCTGTTGGCCGCGACATGGACGATGGAAAGTTCATTGCCACCCGGTGCCAGCCCGAAGCCGCTGTGGTCCTCGAGCATCGGCAACCCGCGCCGCGCCGGTCGCAACCATATCTTCCCCCCAGAAACATCGAGCACGACATCGAATTGAGAGATCAGAGGAAACCCGATACTTCCAAGGGCACTTTTGGAGGCCCAGCTTGATGGAGCGAGGGTTGGCACCGAACGGACGGGGAATCCGCCCAGTTTGACTTCGTTCGCAATGAAGGCAGCGGCCAGCCTAGTACCATCCACCCCTCCGATCGCCGCCGTCGATTGTCTGACCCCGTCCAGAAGTCGGTGTTCCTCAACATATGCGCGATCCAGCATCAGCGCGGTCGAGCTGCCCAAGTCGAAGAGCATGGGCGTATCGGGAAGCCCGGCTACGGAAGCGACCACGAGCAACTCGCGATTCGAACCATGCGCAACAGAAATGCTCTGCCAACCCCGACCACCGGAAAAGGTGCCGCTATCACCAATTGAAATTCGGCTGCTCGCGAATTCCAGGGCAATGCAGCGCTCGACAAGCATATCCTCCCCGAGCACCACATCGACCGGCCGGCCGATTGCGGATGAGACAGCTTCCAGGTCGGCTATGACGACAAAGGGAAGACGGCGCGGCTGTCCAGCAAGCGTGAGCTCGACGTTGCGCGCGAGCTGTACGCTTGCCCGACCACCAATACCGCGAATCATCACCTGTTCGGTCGAAGCGAGGTTAAGTCTCGCGGCCAACGAGGTGCTGACAATCGAAGCTGCGCTACCGCTGTCGAGAATGGCATCGACGGAGATGCCCGCCACGTAGCTCGGGAGGACAATTGTGTCGCCTGTGATCAGGTTGAAGGATTGCCAACGAGGCGGCTTGGCAAACCCGTTCCAATCAGAAACCAGGGCCGCTGCTGTCGCGAAGACAGGCTTGAGCGGCAACACAGCCATGGCACAGGTGCAACCAAGAACCGCGCCGGTGATCTCGCGCCGGGTAACCAACTCGCTTGCGACCATCTCGTCAGCCTTTCAATCCAGGCCGGGTCCTGCCGTCACAGGGGGGAGCAGAGACACCCTTCAGATTACGGAGGATCAAGCCTCGGACCCTACGACGCGCGCCAACGTCATGCTAGATATCGATGCACCTAGACTATGAGATGCGGCAAAGTGATCGTCTCACATCGGCCTGCGCGACGAGCGACCGAGATCAGACGGAGCATGAAGATCTACTCGCCTGCGAAGAAGCATACTCCCATACGACACGAGCTGGCCGCGCGTGTTCGTCGGACCTCGGTTGGTCTCGGTGGTGGCTATGGTCTGGTCGCACCGCCATCAGCTCGTGGTCACGGCCGCGCGACGATGATTGACCATGAAACCCGCTACCAGCGCGGCGAGCGTCAGAAGTTGGGCTCCGATCGATTGCACGGTCGGAAAAATACCCAGCATAGAGACGCGGATTCCACCCGCGAGCGGCGCGATGTCGATGATGCCCGCTTCTTGCAACGCGGCGACGCCCTTGCCGGCGAGCACGATGGTGAGGATTGCCATCAGCCACGCGCTATAGGCGAAGAACTTCGCGATCGGCAGATCACGGCTGTAGCGCAACATAGCCCAGGCGACGAGCCCAAGCAGCATTACTGCCGAGCCGGCACCCGCCAGCATCATGCCGCCATTTCCCTGGGTCCAGAGCGCGGCGTAGAACAGCATCGTCTCGAACACCTCGCGATAGACGACGATGAAGGCCAGGCCGAACAGGAACCAGGCCGATTGCCGCGACAGCGCGTGCGACATCTTTTCGCGGATGTAGCGTTGCCATTGATCCGCTTGCGCCTTTCCGTGCATCCAGATCCCTACGGAGAGTAGGACGACAGCCGCGAACAGCGATCCGAACCCTTCAGTAAGCTCCCGGCTCGCGCCGCTGATCCCGATGGCATAGGTCGCGATCGCCCAGGTGACGCCGCCGGCCGCCAGCGCCCCGATCCAGCCGCCATGGACATAGGGCAGCACTTCAGGTCGCTCCGCCTTGCGCAGGAAGGCGATCATCGCGACGACGATTAGCAGGGCTTCGAGCCCCTCGCGCAGCAGGATGGTGAAGGCCCCCAAGAAGGTCGATGCGCTACTGGCCGCGTCCGGGGACAAGGCGGCGTCGGCGTCGTCAAACAAGCCGCCCAGCACCTGGACGCGCGTGGCAATTTCGTCGGCGGGGCGGCCTTGCTGGAGCGAGGCCCGGAACTCACCCATGGCGCTTTCGATGTGACCCATGAGCGTTGCGTCACGCGCAGTCAGCATCGGCTCGAGCGGCTCAAATCCGTCGAGATAGGCCGACAGCGCCAGCTCCTGGGCAGCGTGGCGATCGCCCGCCCGATAGGCGGCGAGGCTCTGTGCAAGCTTCGCGCGCGCCACATCGAGTGAGCCGGGAGCCTGCTGGACGACCGCTTCCGGGTGGCGGCGCAGGTAAGCAATAACTGCATCGGCCTGCCCGCTCCCAATGCTCTTGGCGAGCGTTTCCGGAGTCAGCCCTGCCAACGCCGTCAGGTCGGGAATCCGTTGTCGGAGGCCGGGATCGGCTTTCCACAGTCGTTCGCCTTCCGTCGCGGCGGCATCGGAAAAGGCGAAGCGACCGGCATAGAAGGCCAGCGCCCAGCGATCGTCGCCTGGCAGGCTCGCAAAACTTTGCATCGCTGTGCCGTCGATGCCTTGGTCGATGACTTGATAGAGCGCGAAGGGACTGCGCTGCCGCGCGCGTGCTAATTCGCTGAAAGCGATCGGCGGGGTCGTTAGCTTCGCGGCATCGGGCCCGCGACCATCCCCGGTCATACCGTGGCAACTCGCACAATTCTGCGCGAACAAGGTGGCGCCGCGGGCAAGCTCGGGCACCTTGCTCGGCGCGAGCGGCACCGGATAGGCCTTGAGCAGATCCGCAGCGAGGCCATGCGCGACGCGGGCAACCTCTTCGGGTGCGCCCTTCGCGGCGATAACGGCCTGGAGCCGGGTAGCCCCTTCAATGAGCTTGGCTCGCTCAGGTGTTTGCGGCAACGTCGCGAGACGCGCCGAAACCGACGCCGCGAATTCGGTCATTTCGTTATATTCGGACGCGCTCCTGATTTTGCCACCAGAGACCGCCCCCCCATAATCGACTGCCATATAGTCGAGGAGCCGCCATGCAGTCTGGACATTCGCCGTATCAGCATGGGCGATCGCGCTCGTGCCCAGCGCAAAGGTCGCCGCACCAAGGACGGCCAAGATGCGGAGTGTCACGCGGTGGAACGAGAACGCTCCAACGCGAATCGACAAGGTGCGGGGGTTGTTCGCGGACGTAAACATCCGCTTCCTTTAGACCCTCTAGCCGCTAGAGGGTCAAGCTGTTTTGCGAGTTATTTGCATTAGCGTGACTGATCGTGGAGCCGGCTCGAGGCCGTCAACCTATCTAGCCGCCCGCCACGGAAACCGGCGCCAATGTTTCGATGATGCGGCATTCGGAAATGGTGCCGTGCCCGCACTGGACGATCACGCTGCTCAATTCGGACCTGAGTGTATTCAGATCCCGAAGCTTTCGGTCAATCTCGGCAAGATGTTCGCGCGCGATCGTGTCCACGGCTTTGCACGAGATGTCTTTCTGGTCGGCGAGCTTGAGAAGCTCCTGCACCTGGTCGATCGAGAAACCGAGCGCGCGAGCCCGGCGGATGAAACTGAGCCGCGCGAGATGCTGTGGAGCGTAAGCCCGATAATTGCCCTTCGTCCGAGCCGGCGGCGCAAGCAATCCGACGCTTTCATAATAGCGAATTGTCTCGACCTTCGTTCCGGTCGCTTTCGCGAGCTTTCCGATGCTGAGCGGCTCGACGGACATATTGGTTGACCCTCTAGTGACTTCAGACTTTATAGAGGATGTCATGTCGAAAAGTCGAGGTGACGTTATGATCGAGCCGACCGAGGCGAGCGCTATCGCTACGAAGCGCCAATTGCGATTCAAGATCCGCGGACTCGATTGCCAGAATGAGGTGCGCCTGCTCAAGGAGGCCCTCCTCCCCCTTGGCTTCGACGAGCGGCATTTGTCGTTCCAGCCGAAGCGCGGACTCCTCGACATCGAAGTCGAGGCGGTCCTCGAGGTGGAGGCAGTGATCGCGGCGGTGTCGACCACCGGGATGACAGCCGAATGGCAAGCGCCTGGCGCCACCAAAAAGGATGAAACGACTGCTGATGAGTGCAGCGGCTGTTCCGGCGACCGGCCACCCGTCGAACAGGCGCGTCCGGATCCTCCGGATAGCGTCATCTTCAAGATCCACGGCATGGACTGTGGTGACGAAGTCGCGGTTCTCAAGCGCGAAGTCGGGCCGGTCGTCGGGTTGGAGAACCTCTCGTTCGATCTCATCAATGGCCGCATGTCGGTCGCAGGTGCGTCCGATGCCGTGCATCACGCCGGAATATTGAAGGCGGTCGAACGCACCGGCATGCGCGCCGAACCTTGGAAAGAAGGTGGAAACACCGCCGGTGCGCAAGGCGAGCAACGTCGGCGCCGCGTTCAGGCGGTGCTGACGATCGCCAGTGGCGTGTTGGTCGTGGTGGGTTTCACGATCCATGCCGGTGCGAGCGGCCTCGCTGCGGTGCTGCACGAGAGCCTCGCGCGCGAGGCCCACCCTCCCCTCCTGGCCATGCTCGCCTACTCGCTGGCGATCCTCTCGGCGGTCCGATACGTCGCTCCCAAGGCCGCCCTCGCCGCGCGACGGCTCAGGCCCGACATGAACCTGCTCATGATCGTCGCGGTGGCAGGCGCCCTCGGCATTGGGCAATGGTTCGAAGCCGCGACGGTCGCCTTTTTCTTCGCTCTCGCGCTTGCTCTCGAGGCATGGAGCCTCGGACGTGCTCGCCGTGCCGTCGCGGCACTCATGGACATCGCGCCCAACTCCGCCCGAATACGGGATGCCGCAGGCGTCGAGCAGGATGTGCCGGTCGCGGACGTCGCTGTCGGAACGCAGGTGATAGTTCCGCCTGGCGGCAAGATTCCGCTCGATGGGCGCGTGGTTGCGGGGACGAGCGCGGTCGATCAGGCGCCGATTACCGGCGAGAGCGTCCCCGTCACCGTCGCACAAGGCGCAACGGTCTTTGCGGGAACCATCAACGGCATGGGAGCGATCGAGATCGTAACGACCCGGCCGGCCTCCGACACGACGCTCGCCCGTATCGTGCGCATGGTTGGCGAAGCGCAGAGTAAACGGGCGCCGACCGAGCAGTGGGTGGAACATTTCGCGCGGATCTATACGCCCGTCGTGATGGCGCTGGCGCTGGCGGTATTCCTCGTGCCGCCGCTTCTACTCGGGGGCAGTTGGGCCGCCTGGTTTTATCAGGCGCTGGTGTTGCTTGTCATCGCCTGCCCTTGCGCCCTGGTCATCTCGACCCCGGTCAGCATCGTCGCGGGGCTGACCGGCGCAGCCCGACAGGGCGTGCTGGTCAAGGGTGGCGTCCATCTCGAGACGCCGGCCCGCATCACCGCGATCGCCATCGACAAGACGGGCACGCTCACGCTTGGGCGTCCCAAGGTGGTCGAGCTGGTCCCGTTTGACGGCCGAGACGAGCTTGAATTACTGGCGATCGCGGCTGCGATCGAAGCGCGAAGCGAGCACCCGATTGCGCGTGCGATCCTCGATGCCGCGGCGGAACGCGGCGTTGACGTGGTCCCCGCAAAGTCCGTGACAGCATTGCCCGGCAAAGGCGTGGTTGGTGCGATCGACGGTCGCGAGGCCTGGGTCGGATCGCCGGGCTATCTTGTAGAGCGACTTGAGGACGCTGGCGATTATGCGCTCACCGCCCATTTGCATCGGATAGCCGCAGCTGGTCTGACCGGGATCATCGTCGGTAAAGCGGAGGCAGTCATCGGACTTATTGCGGTCGGTGACGCGGTGCGTCCCGAGGCCAGACAGATCGTCGCGCAACTGCATGAACTTGGCATCGCCCGGGTCGTGATGTTGACTGGCGATGGCCACGCGCCTGCCCAATCCATCGCGCGCAATACCGGTATCGATGAGGTCCACGCCGAGTTGCTTCCCGAACAGAAGGTCGAAGCGATAGAAAGCCTGGTAGCGCAACACGGCCATGTCGGGATGGTCGGGGACGGCGTCAATGACGCGCCGGCCATGGCGCGCGCCGGTCTTGGCATCGCGATGGGCGCGATTGGCAGCGATGCGGCGATCGAGACAGCGGACATCGCACTGATGCAGGACGACCTCTCCCGTCTGCCGTGGCTCATTCGGCATTCGAGGGCGACGCTCGCCATCGTCCGGCAGAACATTGGCTTCTCGCTGGCGGTGAAGCTCGTGTTCGCAGGCCTGACGCTGATTGGCATGGCGTCCCTCTGGGGCGCGATCGCGGCGGATGTCGGAGCGTCGCTCCTGGTCGTTCTCAATGGCATGCGTCTTGTCGGTCGAGATCAGCGAGTGCGATAATCCGATTATCCAGGACAGCAAAGCGACGATCTACGGGCATCCAACACCCAGGAGGAATGCACTGATATGACCGGACAATGTGCCGCAGGGGTCGACACGGGTTTCGTGACACTGGGCTATGCCAAGGTCGCACTATTGGGAGTGGTGCAAGGTATCACCGAACTTCTGCCGATTTCCTCGACGGCCCATATGCGCATCGTGCCCGCCCTGTTGGGATGGCGAGATCCCGGCTCCGCTTTTTCGGCCGCGATGCAGCTCGCCGCGCTCGCTGCCGTCATCAGCTATTTCTGGCAGGACGTTCGCCGCCTGGTGGTCGGTTCTATATCGGCAATCAGCCGTCGGCAGTTCGCCGATCCCAATTTCCGTCTGGCGATCTGGATCGCTCTTGCGACAGTCCCGATCGTGCTGGCGGGTGCCCTCCTGTCCAACAGCCTCAACACATGCAACTCGCCCCTTCGCAGTCTTACGGTGATTGGCTGGGCCTGTCTCTGCATGGCACTCCTGATGGCGATGACCGAGATCACGGCCCGTCATCGCCGGACCGTCGAGAGTTCCTCGCTTGTCGATGCGCTTCTGATCGGGCTCGCTCAGGTTGGTGCCTTGATTCCTGGCGTCTCGCGATCGGGTTCGACCCTAACTGCGGCTTTGGCCCTTGGCTTCAAGCGCGAGGAGGCGGCACGCTTCTCCTTCCTGCTGGGTATCCCGGCGATCGCTGTCGCCGGATCGAAGGAGTTAACGGAGCTGAACAAAGCTCATCTCGACACACAGGGCTGGTCCGTTTTGGCCCTCGGACTGGTTGTCGCGTCCGTTTCTGCATTCGCAGCCATTTGGGCGCTGATGCGGGTCCTTGAGCGATTCTCCGCTTGGCCATTCGTCATCTATCGCGGAGCGCTTGGCGTTCTTCTGCTCATTGCGACCACTAATGCCTGGTTGGTCTAACAGGGCGCGAAAAAAGCCTTCCCCGATGAGGTTTAGGGTGATTCAGTATCGTCGGGGTGATGAGAGGGCGATGCGATGCGCGGCGGCGACAGGTAAACGGCGGGTTTGTTTTCCTATATGAGTTGCGAGGCTCGGGTTCCGGCTGATCATCCTTTGCGGCCGATCCGCGCGATCGTGGACGAGGCAATGAAAATTTTGCCGCCCGATTTTGAGGCGATGTGTTCGCCGATCGGGGGCTAAAATCCCGCGCCGGTTGAGAGTGTTTCTCCACGCGCGGTTAACAGCAGCTATCGGTAGGCGATACAGACCAATTTGGGGAGCCGGTTGCTCATTACGTATTCCCTTTGTTCCGATAGGCGAGCAACCGGAGCGCGTTGCAGACGACCAGCAAGGTCAACCCTTCGTGCATCATGACCGCAGGGCCGATACCGAGCCCGAGGATCGTCGCGGGCACGAGGAATGCGACAACGCCGAGGCTCACGAACACGTTCTGGCGGATGACCCAGCGCGTGCTGCGACTAAGTCCGACCGCGAATGGCAAATGTGCCAAATCGTCTGCCATCAGAGCCACGTCGGCCGTCTCCAAGGCCACGTCCGACCCGGCGGCGCCCATGGCGATCCCTACCGTCGCCGTCGCCATGGCTGGGGCGTCGTTAACGCCGTCACCAACCATGGCGACCTTGGTTTCGGCGCGGAGCTTCTTGACCGCCTCAACCTTGTCTTCCGGCATAAGGTCACCCCATGCCTCATCGATGCCGACTTCCATGGCGATCGCATCGGCTGCTCGCTGATGATCGCCCGAAATCATAACCATCCGTTTGATGCCGATCGCGCGCAGATTTCTGAGCGTAGCCTTCGCCGCCTCCCGCGGCGTATCGAGCAGGCCGATCGCGCCAAGGTCTTTATCGTAGCGGCGCGCGATTATGCTAGTCTGCCCGCTAGCGCGCAGCTTCTCGATAGCGGCCGTCATCTCGGCCGACAGCGGGGCAATGCCGGCAGTGCCGAACATCTCGGCTTTGCCGATGAGCACTTCATCTTCAACGACAACCGCCGAAACGCCGCGACCCGTCAGACTCTTGAGATTGTCGGCCTGAGGGGGCGCCAAGCGATTTGAGCTAATCCAGCAGAGCAACGTGTGTGAAAGGCAAGAGCGTTGAGACCACTAATCGGGACCTGAATCGGCCTCGCTGTCCGAGACAGCGGCGTCAGTCATAGTAATTAGGGGTACTACTGCCTTTGCGGCCAAATCATCGAGACCCTCAGTAATCCATCTTGAATAATGGCGTTCGATCATTGCGACAGAGGTATCGTGCAATGCCGCCACGAGCCGAATGGGAAGACCCACTCTGATACCCCTGACGATCGAGCTGTGTCGAAGCGCATAGGGCACGAGATTCGGCAGATTTTCCTGATCCGCCACTTTCTTCCAGAATCGCGTCAGTTCCGACGCCGTTTGCCATGCTCCACGATCCGCGCGCACCCAGGTTGCCGGTGCCGTCTGCTTATGTCGCCAGCGCTCCAAAAGCGTGGCGGAAGCGGGGCGCGAAACGAGGATAGGCTCCAGGGCAGCAAGGACATCGGCCCCCACTTGGACGCGGATACGGGAAACCGTTTTTCCCTTTCCTTTCCGCGATGGCGGGACCATCAACCTCGATTGATCGCATTGTACGTCCCGGACTTGCATCCGACGGAGTTGCGAAAAGCGCGCGCCCGTCGCCGCCAGCAATATGATCACCCGAGCCGCATCCCCATCCGGGTCGAGCGACATCGACGTCGCAATCAGCCTAGCGACTTGCTGGTCCGTCAAAATCTGATTTTCGCGCACGCCAGAATCGGCCTCACCTTCCGGAACGGACTGCGCGACAAGCCCGTGCCTGATGATGATCGCAAAATCCGGCGGCAGAACCTTTCGATGCCGGCGATACGTGTCGTTGAGTGCAGCCTTGAAATCATTCACCAGCCGTTTGCGTGTGCTGGCCTTCATATCGGCCAGCCCATCGGTCCATGCGCGGAGGTTGTCCTCCGAAAGAGAATCGAGTGGCAAATGGCCTAATTCACTGCCCTCCAGCACGTGCAGCTTCAATCGATGGGCATCCGATTTTACAGCGCGCCCAATCCTCGCCTTGTCGCGCGCGTCGCGCATGGTGACGTAGGCATCCACTGCCTCCTTCACAGTCAACTCGTTTAGAGCGGTCGCCGCTTCCTCCAGCTTGATGGTTTGCGGGCCGATGCGGGTTTTTGAACCCGCGCGCAATTGTGACGCAAACCAATGTTCAGCCTTCTGCTTTGCCTGGCTCCAATTGAGGATTCGATCGCCGTCGGCCTCCTCGGAATCGTCACACAACGCGAGGCGATAGGTCAAATAGACAAGCTCGTCGCCGGACGGAACACGCATCCGCGCGACCCATCTGCTGCGCTTCAGACCCTTAAAGTATCCCAGGTGACGCCCCTCTTCGAGCGCGCGCCAATACGGCTCCGCCCTCGCCCTGAGCCTTTGTCGAGCCGCTCGAACTTGGAGATTCGCTTCCTGGACCTGCCTACTCATCGAGCACCTACGTAATGCTAGCATCCGGATACCGCTTGACGCGGGAAGTTACGGCCGCGCGCGCCGGAACCTGGTCGTTGTAGCAGGAAAAAAAATCGTGTAAAATCGTGTAATATACCCCCTCGGACGAAATCGGACGGTCATGGATATTTTCCATTTATTATAATTAGTTAAAATAGACATGAACGTGTCCGAGCGCATCCAGAATGCTTTAAAATCAGTACTCTCACGGCGAAAACACGAGTTCGATTCTCGTAGGGGTCACCAGCGTTTTCAATGGGTTAGCGACAGTTCGTTTCCATTGAATCATTTTTCTCCCATGTTTTTCTCTTGGCGCTTCCGGGATGTCCCAGGATTTCCTTGGAAACGCCGCAAGCTGACGACGGCGCGCGTCGGCGGCCGATTTCAGCACGCCGGAGCTCCACCTGCTCGAGCGCGATACCAATCGGCGGCCAGAACCTTGTGGCTCGCGCTCGCAGCCTGCTCGCGCGCGTGGATCGGGCCGAGCCCGGTCCTGACACCGTCGAGCCTAATGCTGCTGCGGCAATGAAAGGCACTCGGCTATAGACCCGACGTCCGAGCAAGACCGCCAGACTCAGGCCCGTAGCCCGCTTCGTGAGCAGCAACGGATCAGATTGAAGCGCAGTAGTCGCCTCCATCACACGAACCGGCAACGAAGCTCCGTCATATGGGATATGGCGCCGGCTGAGGGGGTGGCGGAGGCGCTGGCGCCGCAACGGTCCCGATGCTTGCCATTGCCATGTCCGAAATCGGTGCCAGCTGCGCACGGCCAGCAAAATGGGTCAGGAGCATCATCAGCAAGATGGCTGCCGCGCCGAGATAGTTCAGCGAAACGACGAACTGCAGCCAATCGACGGAAAGCACCATAAAGCTCTTCGCGAACATCACGACGACGCTGCCGAGATACCCCGAGGCGTCGGCGATATAAATCAGAAAGCCGGCATTACCCGTCCGTCCCGTGGCAGCGAGCAGCCGATCGAAGTAGATTGCTTGGAACGAGGTGTAGCCAAGATAGAGACCCGCCCCTGACAGGATCATCCACCCTATCGGTCCGAGCACGCCGTTCTGGAACGCCAGCGTTGCCAGAAAGATCGTCGCCGCCCCCAAGCATATCAGGAGATTGAGACAGCGTAACGCCCGCGCGCTGTCGCGGATCGATACGGGCAGCATAGGCTACAGCTCGAAGCCAACATGCAGCGCTCGACAATTAGGTATTGGGTATATCGTCTCCTGAATTCACTGGAATTCAGCTCTCCTATGAGAGAGGATCACTTCAGTAGACGCGCATGCTCCGATCGGCGTTGCGTGCCCTCTCCGCACTGACAGTCACCTAAAGGCAGGGACGGGCAATGCCGACATCACCCAGGAGCTGCCACGAGTCTTTCTCTTCAGATCTATAAGTCCGAAGCGCAGTAATTCCACGCGCCTTCGTAAAGTGCCCATGAATTCCATTTTGCATCTCAGTGTCCCGGCACAAAAATTCGAACTCTACACCTGAAGAGTATTTTTTTGTTTTCTTACAAGATAACTCGGCAAATTTCCATTGATCCAAATTAAAACTATCGCGATCTATCAATATAAGATTCTTTATGTAGAAAAAATTTTTACGTCTATCGATAATTACATTGAGCCTTCCACCATCCACCATTCCATCGCCGTGCGCGCTCTCCATGTAATATAGCCCATCATGCCCGCTATAATTCAATACCATGGAATCTTCCTTTCCACGATACTCATATCTATTAGGGATTCTGCATGAAAAATTCATGCCACCATCAGAACATGCTGATATCGCAGAAGCAACCAATAGCAATGATATGATGAATTTCACGGCAAACTATCCAACCTTTCAGCGTCATGACTATATGAACCCTGACGTATAGTATTGAATAGCCCTCCCCGTCTCTCAGAAGCGCTGCTGGGTACTCTGCGGCCCCTGCGCGATCCGATAATCCACCGGGCCGGCCATGGTCAGCGTCTGCTGCCAGACCTGTCCGGCATAGAGCCGCTTCGCCGGCAGCGTCACGCACACCGTCGGTCGCGCGGGGTCGCACTGCTTGCCCTCATGGACCTCGACATTGCTGTTGCCGGCATTGCGCAGCGTCAGCACATTGCCGTTCCGCTCGCCGACGACGTTCACCGTCGGCCGCGCGGGGCGATAGATGACGAGCACGTCATAGCCGATGAGCAGCTTCAACGCAGTGACCGGCGCGCTGACGGGCCCCGCCACGGGCTTGACGGCGACGCGGTAGATCCGGTCCGTCGCCCCGCGCGGCACGATCGCCGCGATCCGGATGAGCTTGTGCTCGCCGGGCTGCAGGATCAGCCGCTGCGGCGTGACGAGCAACCCGCCGATGCCGGGGTCCGTGATCGGCGTCCTGGTTTCGCCCGGCTGGCCGGGAGACACGATCTCGGCGGGCTCGACGGTCACATAGGAGACCTCGGTCCCGTCATTCCATATGTCGATGTCCTGCGCGATCGCCCCGGACGGCAATATGTCGACCACCGCCTGGCTGAGCACGATCCCGGCCCTGGCCGGCATGGCGGCCAGCCCCATCGCCGCAAGCACGGCAAGAATGCGCGGGTTCGGGGAGAAATGCTTCAAGGTCGGCATTGGACGTCTCCGATTGCGGAATAGTCGTTCTGCGAGGGTTTCGCGTCGAGCTTTACCCGGCATGTCCGGCCGTCGGTCGCATGCACCATGATTTGCGCATCGCCCGGCGCCTGCAACTGAAAATAGCCCCGCATGTCGGTCGCGGCGATGGCGCCGTCGGCAACGATGTCGGCATTGGCGACGGGGCTGCCATCGGGCCATGTCAGCCGCCCGAACATCGCCAGGACCAGATTGGCCTTCCAGTCCAGCGCGGCGACCGTGCCCGGATAGACGTCGACCGATCGGGTCTGCGCGTCGAAACTGACCAGTTCGTTGCCGACCGGACGGATCCGGACCTTGTATCGCCGATAGGGGGTGACCGCCAGGTTCAGATGCTCGCCCGTCCGGATCTCGCCGCGCGGCGCATCGTCGACCAGCACCACGAAGCGCGCGGCACGGGCATTGCCGCGCACCCCCACGCTGATGACGCTGTCATTCTGGTCCCGCGCGCCGATATGGAATATCCCCCCGCCCGCGGCCAGCGCGGTCTGCGCGGTCAGGGCATATTGGCTGGCGCTGCCCGTCCCCCCCATGCGGTGGACCAAGCTCGCCGAGGCAAAGCCCGTGGCATTGCGCTCGCTGGCCGAGGCCTGGAGCACCGTGCCGTCGCCGCTGTGCTGGACGGTGCCCGACGCATCGAGCTCGCCGCCCAGCACCCCGCTGCGATGGATCGAAGCCGACACCTCCTCCACATCGTCCAGCCGGCGCTGCCGATCGCCGAGCCCGGTCTGCGCGCCAGTTTGCACACTGAATGAGGATCTATTTCCAAATACCTGTAATTGAAGTCCAAATGCGATGGATCGGCCCCAGTTGGTGGCGGCATATGCGCCATTGAAGGTGAGCTGGAGCTGCCGGCGGCGCAACACCGTCCATCGTACCGTCGGGCCGATCGCATAGGATGTCGGGCGCCCTTCGTCATGACGCAGATAGGCGCTGACGCCGATCTGCCCGCCGCCGACGAAATAGGAGACATTTCCGATCGCTTGAGCAAAGCTTGCACTAGCTCCCTGAAAACCCTGAACAATAGGGTTAGCAGATGAGAAATTGTCATAGACATAGTCGGCGAGCGGGATCAGCGGCGCGCGATCGCGGCTGTGCACATAGCGCAAGTCGAAATTATAGCCGAATGCGCCACCCGTCGTGGAGCCCGCCTGCCCGACAATGCCATAGTCGCCCGCACTCGATCCCAGCACCGCGAGGCGCGTCTGGAAATTGGGGGCGAGATAGGTGATCCCGACTTCGGTCAGCGCCTTGCGGTCCGTCATCATCACGGTCGCGTCCCAGGCGATGGTGGGGCCGGCACGCCCGGCCAGCCCCGCCGTCAGCAGGGGCACGCGCGCGACGGACAGCCATTTGTCCTTCCGGTCCACCGCCAGCAGGCCCGCATTGGCGAAGAAGGAGAGATGCCCGACCGGGGCAATGGCAGTGCTCTTGGTGAAGAAGCGCCGCTCGATGCGCGCCACCCCGCTCGCTTCCTGGATGCGGATCTCGACCGGATAGGAGCCGTCCGGCAATGCGGTGGTATCGAGCGTCTGGTTGCCGGCCTCGAAGCTGTGGGAGCTCACCAGCCGGCCCTCGACATAGATGTCGACGCGCGAACGCTGGCCCAGGAAGACGATGAGCGGGCTGCCGAACAGCTGCATCCGGTCCGCCCGCGTGTCGAACTGCGAGGCGATGCCGACGCCGAGGATACGCCTTCGCCCCACCAGATCGGCGCCGGGCGCATAGAACAGCCCGGCGCTGTACCGCGTGCCCGGCCGGTCGAGCTGGGCCGCGAGCGTATCGACATCGAGCCCGCGCCCGGAGGAGACCGAAGCCTCGGAGACGAGGCGCGCATTCCCGGCGCCGATGATCGCGCGGTTGTAGAAATTATAGTTGAGCGCCTGTCCGTCGCCGCCCGCAATGGCACCGCCCACCACGTCGACGAAGGTCAGGCCCTTGCTATAGGGCTGGAGGAAACGATCGGCAGTCGCCGCGCGCACCGCCAGCAGGCGCGAATTCAGATACAGATCGATGCGGAAGCGCCGCGGATCGAACACGATCGCGGCCGCCTCCGGCTTCGGGGCTTCGCAGGGGCTCGACGTGTCGGCGCACAGGAACCGCGCGTTCGCATCCAGCACGCCGGTCAGGGCATGGGTGACGGCCCCGGCATCGGCGACATTCGGGATCGCGGCGACGACGCTCTCGGGGCGCGCGAACCGGACCTCTCCGGGCCTGGCCTCGACATCGAACTGCCCGATCCGGGTGCCGCCGAAGAAGACGTCGGCGACCAGCCTCTGCGTTTGCGCGAGCGCGGCGAAGTCGCTGGGCATTGCCGCCGTCACCACCACCGGCCTGGCCGGAGGCGCGCCGCCGCCGGGAGCCTGCCCCCCGCCCTCCTGCGCCGCCGCCAGGGGCATGGCGCCCATGCCCGCCGCGGCCAGCAGCGCGACCAGCGCGAGGCGTATCGCACGGCGCATCCGCATCAGTTCGCCGCAAGCATGATCGTGAGCGTGCCGCTGTAGTTCCCGGCGGTGGCCGTGGTCAGCGCGGCGCCGCGCAGGATGATGATGAGGCTCGAATTGGTGACCTGAAGAAGCGGGCAGCTCAGCAGCGCCGTCTGCCCGGTCAGTGCCGCACCCGACACGAGGTTGGTGCCCGAGCTCTGCCCGGCGGCGGAGCCGTTCCACTGGACTTCATAGGGCAGCACGCTCGCACCGTTGGCGAGCGTGAACGCGCCGCCGGCGCCGGATCCCGTCGCCGTCAGCGTATAGCGGCCGCCCAGCAGTCCGCTATATGCGCACACCGACTGGCTCTGGATCTGATCGATGCCGACATTCGAGATCGTGCCGAACGACACGTCGCTGAGCTGGGTTATCTGCACATTCTGGGCGCAAGCCGGCACGGGCCTTGCCGCCAGCAGGACGGTTGCGAGCAATCCCGCCGCCACGGATAGGGAACGGGAGCGACCCTGCATGGCCGGACCCTCCCTGACCGCCCCGCGGCTATTGCGGCGTCACCAGCAGGGTCAGCGTGCCCGTGTAGCTGGCTCCCGCCGCCATGCCCTGCAGGTTCGGCGCGGAAATCGAGACGATGAGGCTCGAGGTCGTCGCGGCGCCGGTGCTGCAGGTCGGGTTGGCGGCAGTCGTGGTCAGCCCGCCGAGCGCGGTTCCCGCGGTCAGCGCGCTGCCGCTGGTCTGCCCGGTGCTCGCCGCCCATTGCACGGTGTAGGGCACCGTCAACGCGCCGTTGGCGAGCGTGAAGGCGCCGCTCGTGCCGCTGCCGGTGGCGGTGATGCTGTACCCCTTGGTCGCGGTGTTGCTCCAGACGCAGTCGCTCTGCGAGCTGGTCGCCGCGGTGGCCGGATCGACGGCGGAGAAGGAGATGTCGGTCAGGCCGGTGATCTGCGCGCGATTCGCGACGCTCGCCGTGATGCTGACCGATCCCGTCGAAGTCGCGCCGAGCGTTCCCTGGGTGGAGGAAAATGCCGGCGGACCCGCCGTCAGTGCCCCCGCCGCCGCGCACAAATATGCAGCCCGGCGGGCGGTGATGGAAATCTTGCCGATATTGGTCGCCATCATACTCTACCTCGTTCCTGAGGTGCTACGAAAACTTCTCGTTTCTGGCGCCAGACTATAGAATCCGGATTAAGCTATCGTCGCTCCACGATCTCGGTAAAATCCGTATTATCAGGATAGTTAGCGCCGGAATGGGAATCCCGGCCGCCACCCCGCCCGCACATGGGCCCGCCGCACTATGGCGTTCATAAGCCCTCGGATTCCTCCGCCGGCACCTGCCACCGTAATAGCGTAATTTACGGCATGCCCGCCCAGGGCCGACGCCGGCAAGCACACCGCACCGGGGGTCGCCGCGATCGCGCCTTCGCCGCGAGCAAAGTTGCGACATATTCATCGACAGAATAGTACCGATCCAGAGGAAATTGCCCGGAAATCAATAGCTGGACCGGTTCCGAACCTTCCCAACTTTGATACATATTTGCACCTAGACCGGCAGCTTCATTGCGCGTCTAATATCGCCGGTACAACCTGACAGCACGAAAGGTGCGCTGGTGACAGGCTTCAAGCTGACCCCGCTCCGCTGGCGCGCCATCGGCATCGTCCTTGTCCTGCTTCTGGTCATATTCGCGGCCTGGCGGTGGAGCGCCTCCCGCGAAGGCGCGCCGGGCGGGCGGCATCGCGGCGGTGCGGGCCAGCCGATCACCGTGGGCGTCGCGCATGTCGGGCGGATCGACATGCCGATCCGGCTGGCGGCGATCGGCACCGTCCAGCCGCTGACCACCGCCACGGTGCGCACCCAGATCGCCGGCACGCTGTTCAGCCTGCACTTCACCGAGGGGCAGATGGTGGCGAAGGGGCAGCTCATCGCCCAGATCGACCCGCGCCCGTACAAGCTCGCGCTCGCCCAGGCGCGCGCCAACCTCGCCCGCGACCTGGCCCAGCGCGACATGGCCGCGACCGATCTCAAGCGCTACCAGGGGCTGCTGGCGCAGGATTCGATCGCGCGCCAGCAGGTCGAGACCCAGGCGGCTACTCTCAAGCAACTGGACGGCACCATCGGCGCCGACCGTGCGGCGATCGGCACGGCCGCGCTCAACCTCGCCTATACGTCGATCCGCGCGCCGGTGAGCGGGCGGATCGGCCTGCGCCAGGTCGATATCGGCAATTACGTGACGCCTTCGGACACGACGGGGCTGGCGGTGATCACTCAGATCGATCCGATCGACGTGACCTTCTCCTTGCCCCAGAACCAGATCGCGACGCTGCAGGCACGGCTGGCGAGCGGCGGCGAGATGCCTGTCAACGCCACCGATTCCACCGGCGCATCCACGCTCGCCCAGGGCCGCTTCCTCACGCTCGACAACCAGATCGACCCGACCAGCGGCACGGTGAAGGCCAAGGCCCGCTTCGGCAATGGCGGCGGCGCGCTCTTCCCGAGCCAGTTCGTCAACGTCTCGGCCGAGATCGGCATCGTCCATCAGGGGCTCGCCGTGCCGGTCAATTCGGTGCGGCACGGCGCGAACGGGGATTTCGTCTTCGTGATCCAGCCCGATCGCACGGTGAAGCTCACGCTGGTGAAGCTGGGACCGAGCGACGGCACCAACATCATCGTCGCCAGCGGGCTCCCGCAGGGCGCGATGGTGGTGACGGACGGGGCCGATACCCTGGATGACGGTGCCAGCGTCACGCTGCCGGGCAAGCAGGGTACCGGCGGCGGCAGGGGCGGCACGGGCCAGCCCGGCGGCGGGCACAGGCACCGGCACGGCGCAGGCCAGTGAGCGCGGACGAACAGCCCGGCCCGGTCGAGCGGGCGGGCCCCTGGCACGTCTTCATCCTGCGGCCGGTGGCGACCACGCTGCTGGCGGTGGCCGTGCTGCTCGCCGGGCTGGTCGCCTATCGCGTGCTGCCGCTGTCCGCGCTGCCCGAAGTCGACTATCCGACGATCGAGGTGCGCACGCTCTATCCCGGCGCCAGCCCGGACGTGATGGCGCTCACGGTCACCAGCCCGCTCGAGCGCCAGTTCGGCCAGATGGCGGGGCTGGCGCGGATGTCGTCGCAATCCTCGGCCGGCGCCTCGGTGATCACGCTCCAGTTCAAGCTCGACCTGTCGCTCGACGTGGCCGAGCAGGAAGTGCAGGCGGCGATCAACGCAGCGGGCACCTTGCTCCCGTCCGACCTCCCCGCCCCGCCCATCTATGCCAAGGTGAATCCCGCCGACGCGCCGATCGTGACGCTCGGCCTGACTTCGCGCACGCGAACCCTGGCCCAGATCGAGGATCTGGCCGACCAGCGCCTCGCCGCCAAGATCTCCCAGATGAGCGGCGTCGGCCTGGTGACGCTTTCGGGCGGCCAGCGGCCGGCGGTCCGCATTCAGGCCAATGTGCAGGCGCTGGCGTCGTTCGGGCTCTCGACCGAGGCGCTGCGCGCGGCGATCACCGCCGCGAACGCCAATGCCGCCAAGGGCAGCTTCGACGGCCCCACCCGCTCCTGGTCGATCGACGGGAACGACCAGCTCGGCACGGCGCAGGAATATCGCGACCTGATCGTCGCCTGGCGCAACAA
This sequence comes from Sphingomonas sp. NPDC092440, assembly GCF_044754985.1. Classification (NCBI taxonomy): domain Bacteria; kingdom Pseudomonadati; phylum Pseudomonadota; class Alphaproteobacteria; order Sphingomonadales; family Sphingomonadaceae; genus Sphingomonas; species Sphingomonas sp. NPDC092440. The sequence continues at coordinate 80,169 of NZ_JBIVQA010000007.1, forward strand.
TGCGCCGGTCAAGCTCAGCGACGTCGCGAATGTGGTCGATTCGACCGAAAACGTGCGCCTCGCCGCCTGGATGAACCGCACGCCGGCGGTGATCGTCGACGTCCAGCGCCAGCCCGGCGCCAATGTGATCGCGACGGTGGACGCGATCAAGGCGACGCTGCCCGCGCTCGAGGCCCAGCTTCCGCCCGACGTGCACGTGACCTTGCTCACCGATCGCACCGCCGGCATCCGCGCCTCGGTGGCGGACGTGCAGATTGAGCTCGCCTTCGCGGTCGTGCTGGTCACGCTGGCGATGTTCCTGTTCCTGGGCAGCCCGCGCGCCACTTTCGTCGCCAGCCTCGCGGTGCCGCTCTCGCTCGTCGGCGCCTTCGGCGCGATGTATCAGCTCGGCTATTCGATCAACAACCTGACGCTGATGGCGATGACGATCGCGGCGGGCTTCGTGGTCGACGACGCGATCGTCGTCATCGAGAACATCCAGCGCCATATCGAGGAAGGCGACACGCCGCTTCAGGCGGCGCTCAAGGGATCGGGCGAGATCGGCTTCACCATCGTTTCGCTCACCGTCAGCCTGATCGCGGCGCTGGTGCCGCTGCTGTTCATGGGGGACGTGGTCGGCCGGCTCTTCCGCGAGTTCGCGGTAACGCTGTCGGTGACGATCGTGATCTCGGCCGGCGTCGCGCTCACGCTGGTGCCGATGCTCTCGGGCCGCTGGCTGCGGCGCGAATCGGAGGAGCGGCTGATCGCTCCGGTCCGCTGGTCGCTCGCGACGTTCGACCGGGTGGCGCACGGCTATACCCGCGCCCTCGCCTGGGTGCTGGAGCGCCAGCGGCTGGTGCTGCTGCTCTTCGCCGGCACGCTGGCGCTCACCGCGCTGCTCGCCTTCGCCATTCCGAAGGGGCTGTTCCCCGAACAGGACACCGGCCAGCTCCAGGCAGTGGTGGCCGGGCCGCAGGAAGCCTCGTTCGCGCGGATGCAGGCGATCCAGACCCAGGTGGCCGACGCGGTGCTGCGCGATCCCGACGTGGACAGCCTGAGCGGCAATGTCGGCGTGGACGGCGTCAACCCCTCGCTCAACCAGGGGCGGATGCTCATCAACCTGAAGCCCCAGTCCGAGCGCGGCAGCCAGGCCGCGCTGCTCGACCGGCTGGCGGAGCGCGTCCATGGCATCCCCGGCGTCCAGGTCTATTTCCGGCCGGTCCAGGATCTCACCATCGATTCGGAGGGCGGGCCGACGCGCTACCGCTTCGCGCTGCAGGGCGCGAACCAGGCGCAGGTCAACCAATGGGCGCAGCGGCTGACCGCGGCGCTGCGCCGCGAGCCCGCGCTCGCCAACGTCACGTCCGACGTGCTCGACCAGGGCCGGGCCGTGACGGTGACGATCGACCGCGAGAGCGCCGGGCGGCTGGGCATCAGCGCCGCGACGATCGACAGCGCGCTCTACGACGCGTTTGGCCAGCGCATCGTCTCGACGATCTTCACCGCCGCCAGCCAATATCGGGTGATCCTGGAGAGCCAGCCCGGCATGCTCACCTCGCCCGATGCGCTGAACAGCCTGTATGTCCCCACATCGAGCGGCACCTCGGTCCCGCTCGGCACGGTGGCGCGGTTCGACAAGGGCACCGCACCGCTCCTCATCACGCGCGTCGGCCAGTTCCCGGCCGCGACGATCGGCTTCGATCCGGCGCCAGGGGTCTCGCTGGGCGCCGCGGTGGACGCCGTGGCGCGGGTGGAGGCGAAGATCGGCGTGCCCGCGTCGCTCGACACCCATTTCCAGGGCGCGGCGGAAGCGTTCCGCAGCTCGCTCGGCAACGAGTTCTGGCTGATCCTCGCCGCAGTGGTGATCGTCTATATCGTGCTGGGCGTGCTCTATGAGAGCTTCATCCACCCGCTCACCATCCTCTCCACCCTGCCGGCCGCCGCGGTGGGGGCGCTGCTCGCGCTGATCCTGTCGGGCGAGGGGCTGGGCGTGATCGGGATCATCGGCATCGTGCTGCTGATCGGCATCGTCAAGAAGAACGCGATCATGATGATCGACTTCGCGATCCGGGCCCAGCGCGAGGAAGGGATGGAGGCCGATGCCGCGATCCGCCAGGCGGCCCGGCTGCGCTTCCGCCCGATCCTGATGACTACTTTCGCGGCCCTGTTCGCCGCGCTGCCGATGATCTTCGGATCCGGCATGGGCTCCGAGCTGCGCCAGCCGCTCGGCCTCGCCATTGCCGGTGGCCTGATCGTCAGCCAGCTGCTCACCCTGTTCACCACGCCGGTGATCTTCCTGGCGTTCGAGCGGCTGGGCGCGCGCTTCGGCCGGGCCGGGCCGCCCGCGGAGGCACCGGCGGCGGCATGAACCTCTCCGCCCCCTTCATCCGCCGGCCGGTCGGCACGCTGCTGCTGACGCTGGGGCTGATGCTGGCCGGGGTGGCGGCGACGCTCTCGATCCCGGTATCGCCCCTGCCGCAGATCGACCTGCCGACGATCAGCGTCACCGCGACGCTGAACGGCGCCAGCCCGTCGAACATGGCCTCCAGCGTCGCCGCGCCGCTGGAGAAGCGGCTGGGCACGATCGCGGGGGTGACGCAGATGACCTCCGCCTCGTCCACCGGATCGACACGGATCACCCTGCAGTTCGACCTCGGCCGCGATATCGACGGCGCCGCGCGCGACGTGCAGGCGGCGATCAACGCGGCCCGCGCCGACCTGCCCGCGACGCTGCGCACCAACCCCACCTATCGCAAGGTCAATCCCGCCGACGCGCCGATCATGATCCTGGCACTCACTTCGGACCGGCGCAGCCCCGCCGAGATCTTCGACACGGTCTCCGCCATCGTGCAGCAGCGCCTCCTCCAGGTGGAGGGCGTGGGCGATGTCGAGCTGGGCGGCGCGGCGCTCCCCTCGGTACGGGTCGACGTCAATCCGCTCGCCGTGGCCCGCTACGGCATTCCGCTGGAGGATGTGCGCGCGGCCCTGTCGGCCAGCGCCGCCAATCGTCCGCGCGGCCTGATCGAGGGATCGGGGCTGGCCTGGCAGATCTATGCCGACACGCCGGGCGTGCGCGCCGAGGATTTCCGCGACCTGCCCGTCGCCAGCCGCAACGGGACGCTGGTGCGGCTCCAGGACATCGCCAATGTCCATGACGGGCCCGAGGACGTGCGCACCATGGGCCTGTTCAACGGCCAGCGCGCCGTCATGGTGGTGATCACCCGCCAGCCGGGCGCCAACATCGTCGCGACGGTGAACGCCGTGAAGGCGGCCCTGCCCCGGCTCCAGGCGTCGATCCCCGCCGATGTGAAGCTGCACCTCGCCAGCGACCGCACCACCACGATCCGCGCCTCGCTGCGCGAAGTGGAGATCACCCTGCTGATCGCCACGCTGCTGGTGGTGGGGGTGGTGAGCCTGTTCCTGCGCTCGCTGCGCGCCACTTTGGTGCCCGCCATGGCCGTGCTCACTTCGCTGCTCGGCACGGTGGCGGTGATCTACATGCTGGGCTTCTCGCTCAACAACCTCTCGCTGATGGCGCTCACCGTGGCGACCGGCTTCGTCGTCGACGACGCCATCGTGGTGGTGGAGAACATCGCCCGCCATATCGAGCGCGGGATGAAGCCGGTGCAGGCCGCGCTCACCGGCGCGCGCGAAGTGGGTTTCACCGTGCTCTCGATCTCGGCAAGCCTGATCGCGGTGTTCATCCCGCTGCTGTTCATGGGCGGCGTGGTCGGGCGGCTGTTCCGCGAGTTCGCGGTGACCATGTCGGTGGCGGTGGCGATCAGCCTGGTGATCTCGCTCACCGCCACGCCGATGCTCGCCGCGCTGGTGCTGCGCCGCGAGGAACGCCCGCCCCGCTTCGCGCAATGGTTCGAGCGCGGTTTCGAGCATGTGCGCGCGCGCTATTCCCACGGGCTCGACCGCGCCCTCGCGCATCGCGGCATCACGCTGGCGCTGCTCGCCGCGACGGTCGCGCTCAACATTGCGCTGATCGTCCAGGCGCCCAAGGGCCTGTTCCCCGAACAGGATACCGGCTCGCTGATGGGCGGCGTGCATGTCGATCAGAGCATGTCGTTCAGCGCGGTGCAGTCCCGGCTCGTCCAGATCGTCGGGATGGTGAAGCGCGATCCCGCGGTGGCCGATGTCGTGGCCTTCACCGGCGGATCGCGCACCGGCGGCGCGTTCCTGTTCATCATGCTGAAACAGGGCAAGCGCGATCCCGCCCGCACGGTGATCAACCGGCTGCGCCCCCAGCTCGGCCGGGTCACCGGCGTCACGGCCTTCCTCAACCCGGTGCAGGACCTGCAGACCGGTGGCCGCAGCGCCAACAGCAGCTATCAATATACGCTCCAGGCGAACGACCCGGTCACGCTGCGCGCGGCCGGCACCAAGCTGGTGGAGTTGATGAAGCGCGAGCCCCAGACCTTCACCGATGTCGATATCGACCAGCAGGATGGCGGCTCGGAGACCTATCTCACGGTCGACCGCGTCGCCGCGGCACGGCTGGGGATCACCAACCAGGCGATCGACAACGCCCTGTACGATGCCTTTGGCCAGCGCCAGGCGGTGACGCTCTATTCGGGGCTCAACCAATATCATGTCGTGCTGGGCGTCGCGCCCGAGTTCAGCACCTCGCCCGAGGCATTGAACGGCACCTATGTTCCCGCCGGCGCCGGCAGCGCGGCGGCGGCGGCCGTCTCTGCGCCGGTATCGACCACGGGCGCCGGCCGCGATGCCTCGACGGGCAACGCTGTGAACACCACGCCCGCCACGATCGTGCCGATCTCCACCATCGCGCGCTGGCAGAACAACTCGACCCCGGCGATCGTGAACCACCAGGGCGGCGAACCCTCGGCCACCGTCTCGTTCAACCTGCCGAACGGCGTCACGCTCGGCCAGGCGGCGGCGCGGCTGATCGCGATCCAGCGCGGCGCCGGGCTGCCCGCCACCGTGCATGGCGGCTTCGCCGGCAATGCCCAGCTGCTCCAGCAGTCCATGGGATCGATGCCGCTGCTGATCCTGGCCGCGCTGGTCGCCATCTATCTGGTGCTCGGCATCCTCTACGAGAGCGCGATCCACCCGATCACCATCCTCTCGACCATCCCCTCGGCCGGCGTCGGCGCGGTGGTGGCGCTGATGCTGGCGGGAATGCAGCTCGACGTGATCGGGCTGATCGCGATCATCCTGCTGATCGGCATCGTCAAGAAGAACGCGATCCTGATCATCGACTTCGCGCTGGACGCCGAGCGCGGGCGCGGCCTCGCCCCGGTCGACGCCATCCGGGAGGCGGCGCTGCAGCGCTTCCGCCCGATCGTGATGACCACGCTCGCGGCGGCGCTGGGCGCGCTGCCGCTGGCGATCGGCTTCGGCGAAGGTGCGGAGATGCGCCAGCCGCTGGGCGTCGCGATCGTCGGCGGGCTGGTCGCCGCGCAATTCCTGACCCTGTTCACCACGCCGGTGGTGTTCCTCGCCCTCGACCGGTTCCGCCGCCGCAGCCCGCATGAGCGGCTGTTGGCACGGCACGACCCGGACGAACCCGGACTGGAGCCCGCATGACCCGAACCCGCCCCCTGCTCGCCGTGCCCGTGCTTGCCGCGACGCTGCTCTCCGGGTGCAACCTGGCGCCGCCCTATGCGCGGCCGAGCATCGCCACCGTGCCAGCCAGCTTCAAGGAAGCGCCGGGATGGCGCCCCGCCACCCCTTCGGATGCCATGGCCAAGGGCGAATGGTGGACGATGTTCGGCGATCCCGTGCTCGACGATCTCGAGCGGCGGGTGATCGTCTCCAACCAGAATCTCGCCGCGGCCAAGGCCACCTATGACGCGGCCCGGGCGCTGGTGCGCGAGCAGCGTGCCGCCGCGCTCCCCACGGTCAGCCTGCAGGCGAATGCGAACGACAGCGGGCCGCTGGCGGCGAACAGCAGCATCAAGCCCGCGGGCTCGATCCAGCTCGGGCTGCAGGCCAGCTGGGAGCCCGATCTGTGGGGCAAGATCGGCAATACCGTGTCGCAGGCCCGCGCACAGGCACAGGGAAGTGAGGCCGATCTCGCCAATGCCACGCTGTCGGCCCAGGCCGAGCTGGCGCTGGACTATGTCCAGCTGCGCGGGATCGAAGCCCAGAAAGTCGCGCTCGACGCGACGGTGGTGGATTATGAGCGCGCGCTCACCATCACCACCAATCTCTACAATGCCGGCGTGTCGGCGCGTGCGGACGTGCTCCAGGCGGAAACCGCCCTGCGCAATGCGCGCGGCGATGCCGCCGACCTGATCCGCCAGCGCGCGCTGCTCGAACATGCGATCGCGGTGCTGGTGGGCGAGAATCCCTCCACCTTCTCGATCGCGCCCGCCGCGACCTGGAACCGCGCGGTGCCCGAAGTGCCCGCCATCCTGCCCGGCGCGCTGATCGAGCGCCGGCCCGACATCGCCTCGGCCGAGCGCGGCGTGGCGGCGGCCAATGCCAATATCGGCGTCCAGCGCGCCGCCTTCTTCCCCACGATCGGGCTCACCGGCCAGATCGGGCAGCAATCCTCGGCGCTCGGCGCATTGTTCGGAGTGGCGAGCAGCGCCTGGTCGCTGGGGCTCACCGGTGCGCTGACCTTGCTCGATTTCGGCGCGCGCACGGCCAAGGTGGACCAGGCGCGCGCGCAATATGCCCAGACGGTGGCGGCGTATCGCCAGGCCGTGCTTACTGCCTTCCAGCAGGTGGAGGACCAGCTCGCCGCCGTGCGCGTGCTCGATACCGTCGCGACCGAACGCGCGGCGGCCGCCACCGCCGCCAATGCGGCGGAGCGGATCGCGCGCAACCAATATGGGGCGGGCACGGTCGCCTATTCGAGCGTGATCGTGGCGCAGAACACCGCGCTGGCGGCGCGCAACACGGATATCCTCGCCGTGGTCAACCGGCAGGTTGCCGCCATCTCGCTGGTCCAGGCGATCGGCGGCGGCTGGCATGCGCCGGATCCGGGCACGCCGCTGCCGCGATGACCGCACCCTCGCCGGCAGGGCAAGGGTGCGGGCCATGACTTACCGGCGCTTGACCACGCGCTGCTCGACCACCTGATCGAGGGTCCAGCGAATGGAAGAGGCATCTGCCGGCGGATTGGCGATCTTCTCCTCGATGATCCGGATGCGATATTCGATCCCCGGCTGCGGCTCGAAGCCGACAATGCCGCCATAATGGAGCTGCCAGGGATCGCTTTCCTTCGTGCGCACCTGGAGGCAGGTCATCGGCGCGACGCCGGTGCACGGCCTGGTCTCGGCCGAGACATAGATGAACTTGCGCAGCGCGCTCGCGGCGGGCTTGTGCGCGGCGCGATAGGTCAGCGTGGCGCCCTTGGCGGTCCGCAGCACGAGGCGGTCGCCATCGATCCGGTAGGAGCGGACCGCCGCAAGGCTGGCGACATAGGCGCGCTCGGTCGCCATTGCGGGCTCGGGACAGGCCATGAGCGTGCTCGCGAACTGGCCCTTGCCGTCGCCGAGCCGGATCGTCCGGCCCTTCACCCGATAGGCGCCGCCGGCGCGATTGCATCCCGTGTCCGCGGAGAAGCTGTGGCGGCCGGCGTCGAAATCGAGGCGGAGCGGCCTGCCCTCCGGCAGCTTGCGGCCGCTCCATGCCACCAGATCCCAGTGATTCGCGGCCAGGGCGGCGGTGCCCGCCCGCTGCGGCGCGGGCGCCGCCATCGCAGTTGCGCCTGCCGAGGCCAGGGCGAGAAGGCCAATCGCGGCCCGACCGGCCCGATGCGAGAAAATCATGTCAAACTCCCGTTGATACTGGCGGCGCCTGTGAACGCGGCGGAATGAACGAGACGTGTCCCCGCCGTTGCCGGCCAGAAAGGCAGGCCGCGCCGGCGGGGCGTGACGGCGCGATCCTATGCCGGGCCAGCACGATTGACGAGAGCCCCCGGCTTCCCAATGATCGGAATGGTTCGGACACATCGATCGACGATGGCCGCAGGATGGGCGCAGTTCCGGCAGTGCCGGCGCGCGGAGAGGATGATGGCAGGCGTGACGACGGACGAGACACCGGTCTTTCCCGACAGCTTCAACATGGCCGACTATTTCGTGTTCGCGAACCTAGCCGCCGGGCGCGGATCGAAGACCGCCCTGCTGTTCGAGGACCAGGCGATCACCTATGACGAGGTGGCCGCCCGAGTGACGCAAGTCGCCGAGCGGCTCCTCGCATCGGGCCTGCTGCCCGAGCAGCGCGTGCTGCTGTGCATGCGCGACTGCCCCGAATTCGTCTATGCCTGGTTCGGCGCGCTCAAGGCCGGCGCGGTCGTCACGCAGATCAACCCGATGCTGCCGGCGGCCGACTATTCCTATTATCTCGGCTATGTGAAGCCGCAATTCGCCTTTATCGACGAGACCAGCCTGGACGCCTTCCAGGCGGCGCGCGCCCAGGCCCGGCATTGCCGGGATCCGAACGCGGTGATCCTGGTCGGCGAGGCACCCGGCCTGCCCGGCTTCGACGCCTGGATCGCCGCCCCCGCGCCGGCCGCGCCGCCGCCCTGGCCGACGCGCAGGGACGATCCGGCGGTGTGGCTCTTCACCAGCGGCACCACCGGGCAGAGCAAGGGCGCCGTCCATTGCCATTTCCACTTCGCCTACAGTACCGAAGTCTATGCCAAGCGCTTCATCGGCATGGCGGAGGGCGACATCACCTTGTCCGGCCCGCGGCTCTATTTCGGCTATGCCACCGGCACCAACCTGATGTTCCCCTTCGCCGTGGGCGCGACCGCGATCCTGTTCCGCGAGCAGCCGACCCCGGACAACCTCTTCGCACTGGTCGAGCGCCACCGCCCCACCGTGCTCACCAATGTGCCCACGCTGATCAACAAGATGCTCGAGGCGGAGGGCCGCGCGCCGGACCTGTCGAGCATCCGGATGATGTGGAGCGCCGGCGAGGCATTGCCGCGCGAGCTCCACGCGCGCTGGAACGCGCGCTTCGGCGTGCCGATCATCGACGGGATCGGCAGCGCCGAGAGCTTCCACATCTATATCAGCAACCGCCCCGGCGACATCCGCCCGGGCAGCCTCGGCAAGCTGGTGCCCGGCTACGAGGCAGATCTGCTCGACGACAGCGGCATGCCGATCGCCGGGGGCGAGATCGGCGTGCTGCGCATCCGCGGGGATTCCGCCGCGCTCTATTACCATGGCGATTATGCCAAGTCGAAACGCCACCTGGGCGGCGGCGCGATCGTCAGCGGCGACCTGTTCCGGCGCGATGCCGCAGGCTATTGGTATTATGAAGGCCGCGGCGACGACATGATCAAGAGCGGCGGCATCTATGTCAGCCCGCTGGAGGTGGAGGGCTGCCTGAGCGAGCATCCGGCGGTGCTCGAATGCTGCGTGTTCGGCCGCGCCGATGCCCATGGTCTCGAAAAGCCGGTGGTGGTCATCGTCCCGCGCCCCGATGCCCCGGCGGACGAAGTGCTGCAGGCGGAGCTGCTCGGCTTCGCACGAGCCCGCCTCGCCCATTACAAGGTGCCGCATCACGTCTTCTTCTCGCCCGATCCCCTGCCCCGGAACGATCGCGACAAGATGGATCGCAAGAAGCTGCGGGAGATCTGGCGATGATGCTCGGCGACCAGCCCTGGACCCGCGTGCAGGCCGCGCTGCGGAGCGGCGTGCCGGTGGTGGCGATCCTGCCGCTCGGCGCCGTCGAGGCCCATGGGCCGCACCTGCCGCTCTGCACCGACGTGATCATTTCCGAGGGCATGGCGCGCCGCGCCGCCGTGCTGCTCGCGCGGCAGGAGCTGCACGCCTTCGTGCTGCCCGCCCTCGCCTATGCCCCCGCCCATTATGCGGCCGAATTCCCCGGCACCATCTCGATCGGCGAAGCCACCGCCCGAGCGGCGATCCTCGACATCGCCGCGAGCCTGAAGGCCCAGGGCTTCGCCTGTCTGGCGCTGGCGAACAGCCATTTCGATCCGGCCAATGTCGCGATGCTGCGGGGCCTGACCGCGGAGGTCGCGGCGCTCGGGCTCCCCCTTGCCTTTCCCGACTTCACGCGGCGCGCGCTGGCGGCGGAGCTGACCGAGGAGTTCGTCTCCGGCGCCTGCCATGCCGGCCAGTTCGAGACCAGCCTGGTCCTTGCCGATCGGCCCGACCTGGTGGACGAGCCTGCGCGCGCTGCGCTCGCCGACAATCCGGCCAGCCTCGTCACCGCCTTCGCCGCCGGCGCGACGACCTTCACCGAGGCGGGCGGCCCCCAGGCCTATTTCGGCTATCCGGCCCGCGCCACCGCGCGGGAAGGCGCGGAGACTTCCGCGATCATGGCCGAGGCGATCGTGCGCGCGGTGCGCGCGGCGATCTAGCGGCGCCTCGCAAGACCTTCGGTCGCGCGCCGCGACAGGTTCGTCGCAGCCAGATTGCCGCATGCCGGCCCGGGCAGCATGTCGTCGCCGTCCGGGCCTTAGCAAAGGCTGCTGCAACCCTTCGGAGGCTAAGACCCCGCCATCCGGAGGAGTCTTTGTGCCCAACCCGGACAAGGGCGGCGCTGCGTTTGGTTCCGCGGCGTCGCCCGACCCGGTCGTCCCCTCATTCGAACTCGAGGATCGCGGCATCCACGGCCAGGCTGTCGCCGGGGCCGAAATTCGCCGCCTTCACCACCCCGGCCCGCTCGGCGCGCAGGATATTCTCCATCTTCATCGCCTCCACCACGGCGAGCGGCTGGCCGGCCTCGACCCTGTCGCCCGGCCCGACATGGAGCCGGGTGAGCAGGCCCGGCATCGGCGCGAGCAGGAACTTGCTCATGTCCGGCGGGATCTTCTCGATCATGTGGTGCCGATACTGCGCGACGTGCGGGGGATGAACCTCGACCAGATGCGAAGCGCCATGCGCGGTCAGCTTCCAGGCCGATCCCCTGCGATCGACCGCGACGCTGAGCGGCGCGCCGTCGATCTCGGCATCGAGCTGGATGTCGCCGAGCCGCCAGTCGCTGTCGAACGCCACTTCGGTGCCGTCGAGAAAGAGCCGGCCGGCATCGGCCGATATCGCGAACCGCTCGCCGTCGATCGTCACCACACGCTCGCCCGGGATCGGCTGGTGCGCCGCGAGCTGGCCGGAGATGCAGGCCGCGCGCTCGGCCCGCTGCAAGTCGATGGCCGCAGCGACCACCGCGAGCTTGCGCTTCAGCGCCTGCGAAGCCGGCGCCCCGTGGAAGCCCTCCGGATATTCCTCCGCGATGAACCCGGTGGTGATCGCGCCCGAGCGGAAGCGCGGGTGCTGCATCAGCGCCGAGAGGAAATCGATATTGTGGCCGATCCCGTCGATCCGGAACCGGTCGAGCGCCGCCACCTGCAGATCGGCCGCTTCGTCGCGCGTCTCGCCCCAGGTGATCAGCTTGGCGATCATCGGATCATAGAACATCGAGATCTCGCTGCCCTCGGTCACGCCGTCATCGACCCGGACATAGCCATGGTCGCCGCGCGTGCCCGGGGCGCCATGGGGCGTCTCCTCGCTCGCCGGCGGGCGATAGCGCACCAGCCGGCCCGTGCTCGGCAGGAAGCCGCGATAGGGATCCTCGGCATAGACGCGGTTCTCGATCGCCCAGCCCGTGAGCTTCACGTCTTCCTGGGCGAAGGCCAGCTTCTCGCCGGCCGCGACGCGGATCATCTGCTCGACCAGATCGATGCCGGTCACTGCCTCGGTCACCGGATGCTCCACCTGGAGCCGGGTGTTCATCTCGAGGAAGTAGAAGCCCGCGCCGGTCCTGTCCGCGCCCGAGACAATCAGCTCGACCGTGCCCGCGCTGAAATAGCCCACCGCCCGCGCCAGCGCGACTGCCTGCTCGCCCATCGCCTTGCGCATCTCGGGCGAGACGAAGGGCGACGGCGCCTCCTCGACCACCTTCTGGTGGCGGCGCTGGATCGAGCATTCGCGCTCGCCCAGATAGACGATGTTGCCATGCTGGTCGCCCAGCACCTGGATCTCGATATGGCGCGGCTGCTCGATGAACTTCTCGATGAACACGCGATCGTCGCCGAAGCTGGCCAGGCCCTCGCGCTTGGTCGCCTCGAAGCCTTCCCGCACATCCTGCTCGCCATAGGCCAGGCGCATGCCCTTGCCGCCGCCGCCGGCCGAAGCCTTCATCATCACCGGATAGCCGATCTCCGAGGCGATCCGCACGGCATGCTCGGTATCGTCGATCTCGCCGACATAGCCGGGGACGACATTGACCCCCGCCGCCTTGGCGAGCTTCTTGGACTCGATCTTGTCACCCATCGCCGCAATGGCGCCCGGCGGCGGCCCGACAAAGGCGATGCCGGCCTCGGCACAGGCCTTGGCGAAGCTCTCGCGCTCCGAGAGGAAGCCATAGCCCGGATGGATGCAGTCGGCCCCGGTCTCCCTGGCCGCGAGCAGGATCAGCTCGGCCTTGAGATAGCTCTCCGCCGCCGGCGCCGGCCCGAGCCGCACCGCCTCGTCCGCCATCAGCACGTGCGGCGCGCGGGCATCGGCATCCGAATAGACCGCCACGGTGGCGATCCCCATCTTCTTGGCGGTGCGCATCACGCGACACGCAATCTCGCCGCGATTGGCGACCAGGATCTTCTTGAACATCAGGCCCTCTTAAATCCGAAAAAGATCAGGACGAGAACGATGCCGGCAGCAAAGATCGGCACGCACCAGAAGAGCGGCTCGTCAAAGCGCCCGCCCGCTATCCACATGCCGGTCCAGACGGCAGCCAGGGCGAGGATCGCGCGCAAAGCCTTCTCACGCGTCGAACCCCGCGCCTCCAGATTCCAACCCGCGCGCCGCATCATGGCGATGCCCAACCAGGCGCCGAACCCCATGGCAGCCACAATGAGCAGCCCTGCCAGCAGGCCGAGCCATGGGTTCACTCCGCCGCCTCCAGCTCGACTTTCACCTCCGCCTGCATCGGCACGACGCCCAGTCGCGCGAACAGCGCCGCGTCCCTGTCGTCGCCGGCATTGCCCGCGGTCAGCAGCTTGTCGCCGGTGAAGATCGAGTTGGCGCCCGCCAGGAAGCACAGCGCCTGGGTGGCGTCGCTCATGCTCTCACGGCCGGCGGAGAGGCGCACCATGCTCTCCGGCATGGTGATCCGCGCCACCGCGACCGTGCGGACGAACTCGATATCGTCGATCTGCGCCAGCGGCGTGTCGGCCAGCATGTTGCCGAGCACCGTGCCCTTGATCGGCACCAGCGCGTTCACCGGCACGCTGCCCGGATGCACCGGCAGCGTCGCCAGCGCATGGATGAAGCCGACGCGGTCGCCCCGCGTCTCGCCCATGCCGACGATGCCCCCGCAACACACGTTGATCCCCGCCTCGCGGACATGCTCGAGCGTGTCGAGCCGGTCCTCGAAGCTGCGGGTGGTGATCACCTCGGCATAGCGCTCCGGAGACGTGTCGATATTGTGGTTGTAATAGTCGAGCCCGGCATCGGCGAGCATCTGCGCCTGCTTCTCGCTGAGCATGCCCAGCGTCATGCAGGTCTCCATGCCCATCGCGCGGACGCCCTGCACCATCTCGACGATGGCGGGCATGTCGCGGTCCTTGGGATTGCGCCAGGCGGCGCCCATGCAGAAGCGCGACGAGCCATGATCCTTGGCCTGGGCCGCCGCCTGGAGCACCTGGCGCACGTCCATCAGCTTGGTCGCCTTGAGCCCGGTCTCGGCCGAGACCGACTGGCTGCAATAGCCGCAATCCTCCGGGCAGCCGCCGGTCTTGATGCTGAGCAGGGTGGAGAGCTGGACCTCGTTCGGCGCGTGATGCTGGCGGTGGACGGCCTGCGCCTGGAACACGAGCTCGGTGAACGGCAGGTCGAACAGCGCCGCAATCTCTTCACGGGTCCAGTCGGTACGAACGGTCATCACGAATCCTTGAGCTTCGACAGGGAGAGTGCGAGGAAATTCCCTTCCTTGCGCGTCTCCGATTTCATCATCAACCGCCAGCGCCCGCCTTCGGGCCGGGCGAGGTCCCAATAGTGACGGATATGGAGGCCGACCTGGAGAGTGTGCGTGTCGGCGAGCTTGAGCGCAGATGCCACCTCCCCGGCAAGGCGGGCGGGCTCGGGCGGATCGGCGAGGCGGATGCTCAGCCGGCACTGCGGCTGGGGCACCGTCGGCGCGATGGCGCCCGCCGCCATGTAGCGGATATTGTAGCGCGCCGAGCGCCAGACTCCGCCCACTGCGGGCCGCACGTTGCGGTCACGGTCTAGCATGCCGACCTGGGCCGGATCGACCCTGGCGAGCCGCTCGGAATCATGCGCGACCGCCGCTTCGAACGCCTGGGCATCGGGAAACGGGGTGAGGCAAACGCGCCGAAACAGCGCGATCCCGTCCGCGGGCACGCTGACGGCGAGCAGTTCGTCGCCACCCTGGAATGCTTCGCCGAGCTGGAGCGCCGCAAGGAGCGCGACGCCGATCATTCCGCCGCTTCCTCGGCCGGGGGCATGTTGTGCCCGAGCAGCCGCAGCACTTCCTCGGCGGCCTTCACCAGATTGGTGCCCGGCCCGAAGATCGCCTGCACGCCCGCCTCGCGCAGGAACTCATAGTCCTGCGCGGGGATCACCCCGCCGGCGACCACCTTGATGTCTGCCCTGCCCGCGGCCTGCAGCTCGCGGATCAGCTCGGGGATCAGTGTCTTGTGCCCGGCGGCGAGGCTGGAGGCGCCCACCACGTCGACATCGCGCGCAATCGCCAGCGCGGCGGCTTCCTGCGGGGTCTGGAACAGCGGCCCCGGCACGACTTCGAAGCCCAGGTCGCCAAATGCCGAGGACACGAGGTTCGCGCCGCGATCATGCCCGTCCTGCCCCATCTTGGCGACCAGCATGCGCGGGCGGCGGCCCAGGCGCCGCCCGGTGGCATCCACGCCATCCTTGAGCCGCGCCCAGATCGTGTCGTCGGCATAGGCGCCGCCATAGACGCCCTGCACCGGGTTGGGCTGGGTGGCATAACGGCCGAACCCGGCTTCCATCGCGGCGCTGATCTCGCCCAGCGTGGCGCGGGCGCGGGCGGCCTCGACGGCGAGCGCCAGCAGGTTGTCGCTGCCCCGGGCACCCTGTTGCAGCGCGAACAGCGCCTTCTGGCAGGCCGCCTCGTCGCGCTCCGCCCGCACGCGCCGGATCCGCGCGATCTGCGCCTCGCGCACGGCATGATTGTCGACGTCGAGGATGTCGATCGGCTCTTCCTCGGCCTTGCGATATTTGTTGACGCCGACGATCACCTGCTCGCCGCGGTCGATCCGCGCCGCGGTGGCCGCTGCCGCCTCCTCGATCATCGCCTTGGGCCAGCCCGCGGCGACTGCCTTGGCCATGCCGCCCTCGGCCTCGACCCGCTCGATGATCTCCCAGGCCTTGTCGACCAGTTCCTGGGTCAGGCTCTCGATATAATAGCTGCCGCCCAGCGGATCGACGACGTTGCACATGCCGGTCTCCTCCTGGAGGACCAGCTGGGTGTTGCGCGCGATCCGGGCGGAGAAGTCGGTGGGCAGCGCGATCGCTTCGTCCAGCGCGTTGGTGTGCAGGCTCTGCGTGCCGCCCAGCATCGCCGCCATCGCCTCGATCGTGGTGCGGATGACGTTGTTGTACGGATCCTGCTCGGTCAGCGACACGCCCGAGGTCTGGCAGTGGGTGCGCAGCATCTTGGAGCGCTCGTCCTGCGCGCCCAGCTTCGTCATCACCCGGTGCCAGAGCACGCGCGCCGCGCGCAGCTTCGACACTTCCATGAAGAAGTTCATGCCGATTGCGAAGAAGAAGCTCAAACGCCCTGCAAACTTGTCGATATCCAGGCCGCTGGCGACACCGTACTTCACATATTCCATGCCGTCGGCGATGGTGAAGGCCAGCTCCTGCACCTGCGTCGCCCCGGCTTCCTGCATATGATAGCCGGAAATCGAAATACTGTTGAATTTCGGCATGTTCGCGCTGGTATATGCGAAGATGTCCGAAATGATCCGCATGCTCGGCTCGGGCGGGTAGATATAGGTGTTGCGGACCATGAACTCCTTGAGGATGTCGTTCTGGATGGTCCCGTCGAGCAGGCTCTTGTCGACGCCCTGCTCCTCGCCCGCGACGATGAAGAAGGCCAGCACCGGGATCACCGCGCCGTTCATCGTCATCGACACCGACATCTGATCGAGCGGGATGCCGTCGAACAGGATCTTCATGTCCTCGACGCTGTCGATCGCCACGCCGGCCTTGCCGACATCGCCCGTCACGCGCGGATGGTCGCTGTCATAGCCCCGATGCGTGGCGAGATCGAAGGCGACGCTCAGCCCCTTCTGCCCGGCGGCGAGGTTGCGGCGGTAGAAGGCGTTGGACTCCTCGGCGGTGGAGAAGCCGGCATATTGGCGGATCGTCCAGGGGCGGCCGGCATACATCGAGGCACGCACGCCGCGGGTGAACGGCGCGAAGCCGGGCAGGCCGGGATCGAGGTCCGCCACGTCCTCGGCCGTGTAGAGCGGCTTGACCTCGATGCCCTCGGGCGTGTGCCAGGTCAGGTCGCGTCCCTTCACTTCCTTCGAAGCAAGGTTTTCCCAGTCAGCGGGAGTGGGTTTGTTGCTCAAACTCCTTCTCCCCTTGTGGGAGAAGGAAGGGGCCCGCTGATGCAATCAGCGGGAAGGATGAGGGGGACGTAGGAAGACACAGCCCCCTCACCCTTCCGCGACTGCGTCGCTCCCTCCCTCTCCCAAAAGGGGAGAGGGAAAATATGCTCAATGCTCGCCACGGGGAGTCTCCATGATCTCGGTCAGCACCCCGCCCATGTCCTTGGGGTGCACGAAGAAGATCGGCGTGCCGTGGGCGCCGATGCGCGGCTCGCCGAGCACCTTGGCTCCCTTGCTCTCGAACCACGCCTTGGCCGCGTGGATATCGGGCACTTCGTAGCAGAGGTGATGCTGCCCGCCGGCCGGGTTCTTCGCCAGGAAGCCATGGATCGGCGAGCTTTCGCCCAGTGGCTCGATCAGCTCGATCTGGCTGTTCGGCGTATCGACGAAGCACACTTTCACGCCCTGCGCCGGCAGGTCGAACGGCTCGCGGATCACCTCCGCGCCCATCACGTCGCGATAAAGGGCGATCGACGCTTCGATCGAAGGCGTCGCGACGCCGACATGGTTGAGGCGGCCGAGTTTCACATGCTGCTCCCTGAAACAGGCGCCGAGCCATATACACCCGGCAACGGATCACCGACATTCTCGATCCGGCGCCCGTCGATGGAAATGCGCATCGACGGTGGTATCCACTTCGCCACATGCTCGCCAAAACGTCTCTCAAGCGCCGCGAACTCGACGGGCGCCACGTCATGGGCAAGGTCGAACGCCAGTTCCGAGCGCTTGTAGCCGCCGGCGACCCAGCGATCGCGGATCGAAGTCAGCAGGTCATATCCCTGGCGATCCTCCGTCGGCACGGCCGCCCGATCACGGAACTCCAGATAATATTCAGGCGACGCCTTCCAGAAGATCGCCAGAGCGGTGGCGCGGTCGCAATCGGGCTGGCTG
The DNA here is from genome assembly GCF_044754985.1 of Sphingomonas sp. NPDC092440. Taxonomy (NCBI): domain Bacteria; kingdom Pseudomonadati; phylum Pseudomonadota; class Alphaproteobacteria; order Sphingomonadales; family Sphingomonadaceae; genus Sphingomonas; species Sphingomonas sp. NPDC092440. The sequence goes on from NZ_JBIVQA010000007.1 coordinate 97,606, forward strand.
ATGATCCATCGCCAGACCGCTTCGTCGGTGAAATCCCAGTTCGCGTACAGCGCAAGCCGGTGCCAGCCATCGGGGCCCATCGCCTTGAGCTTGTCGTCCAGTGTCAGCCGCGGACCGGCATCGAGAAACGCCGCCACGGCAGCGTTGCCGGGAGCCGCCCCGCCCGCCGGAACCGAGGTGGCGTTGCCCGGCACATCCTGCGCATCGGCGCCGCACCCCGCCAGCAGCATCAACGCCGCCGGAGCCCAGAGCAGTCGCCGCTCACAGCGGGATGTTGTCATGCTTCTTCCACGGGTTCTCGAGCTGCTTGTTCCGCAGCTTGCGCAGCCCCAGCGCGATCCGCCGGCGCGTGGAATGCGGCATGATCACCTCGTCCACGAACCCCTTGCTCGCCGCAACGAACGGATTGGCGAAACGCGCCTCATATTCGGCGGTGCGCTCGGCGATTTCCTCCGGCGTCTTGCCGCGGAAGATGATCTCCACCGCGCCCTTGGCGCCCATCACTGCGATCTCGGCGGTCGGCCAGGCATAGTTCAAGTCGCCGCGCAGGTGCTTCGACGCCATCACGTCATAGGCGCCGCCATAGGCCTTGCGCGTGATCACCGTGATCTTGGGCACTGTCGCCTCGGCATAGGCGAAGAGCAGCTTGGCGCCATGCTTGATGATCCCCGAATGCTCCTGGCCGACGCCCGGCAGGAAGCCCGGCACGTCGACAAAGGTCACGATCGGGATCTCGAACGCGTCGCAGAAGCGCACGAAGCGCGCGCCCTTCTTCGACGAATTGATGTCCAGGCACCCCGCCAGCACCATCGGCTGGTTCGCCACCACGCCCACCGTGCGCCCCTCGATCCGGCCGAAGCCGATCAGGATGTTGCCGGCATGGCTCGGCTGCAGCTCGAAGAACTCGCCCTCGTCGAGCGTCTTCCTGATGAGCTCGTGCATGTCATAGGGCTGGTTCGCGCTCGGCGGAATCAGGGTGTCGAGGCTCGGCTCCATGCGATCCCAGGGATCGTCGCAGGGCCGCTCGGGCACTTCCTCGCGGTTCGAGGCGGGAAGGAAGTCCACGAAGTCGCGGGCCGCGAGCAGCGCCTCGATATCGTTGTCAAAGGCCACATCGGCGACCCCCGACTTCGTGGTATGCGTCACCGCACCACCCAGTTCCTCCTGCGTGACGATCTCGTTGGTAACGGTCTTCACTACATCCGGGCCGGTGACGAACATGTACGACGAGTCCTTCACCATGAAGATGAAGTCGGTCATCGCGGGGGAATAGACCGCGCCGCCGGCGCACGGGCCCATGATCAGCGAGAGCTGCGGCACCACGCCCGATGCCAGCACGTTGCGCTGGAACACCTCGGCATAGCCGCCGAGCGACGCGACACCCTCCTGGATGCGCGCGCCGCCGCTGTCGTTCAGCCCGATCACGGGCGCGCCGACCTTCATCGCCATGTCCATGATCTTGCAGATCTTCTGCGCGTGACGCTCGCTGAGCGAGCCGCCGAACACAGTGAAGTCCTGGCTGAACACAAAGACGAGGCGGCCGTTGATCGTGCCCGATCCGGTGACGACGCCGTCACCGGGGACGATCTGGTCCTGCATGCCGAAGTCGACACAGTTATGCTCGACATACATGTCGAGCTCCTCGAACGAGCCCTGGTCGAGCAGCACCTCGACACGCTCCCTTGCGGTGAGCTTGCCCTTGGCGTGCTGCGCGTCGATCCGCTTCTGTCCCCCGCCCAGGCGGGCGGCGGCGCGGCGGCGTTCCAGTTCCTCGATCGTCGACGACATGCGGTTCCCCATTGGATAGCGGCGGCTTCTGCATCGGGACATGCGGCGGCCGCAAATGCAATGTTGCGAAGTTGCGGGAAGCAAGTTTGCAGATATACTGCAGCCATGCGCAGATCGTTCCGCCCCGCCCTTCTTGCTCCCCTCCCTGTAAGGGAGGGGCTGGGGGTGGGTAGCAGCCTGGCGAGGCTGAGGCCCCGCACCCAGCCCGATCCATATTGCGGTCATCGCCCCACCCCTGGCCCCGCCCTTCCAGCGAGGGCGATCAAGTGAGCAGCGCTCCCCGCCGCCGCCTGTTCGAAGGGTTCCGCTTGCGCGAGCTGCGCCGGCGCACGGGGATGAGCCAGGCGGCGATGGCCGCGAGGCTCGGCATCTCCGTCTCCTATTTGTCGCAGATCGAGAATAACGACCGCCCGATCACCGACATCGTCCTCGTCGCGCTCAGCCGCGAGTTCCCGCTCGAGGCGTTCGGCGACGCCGACGAAAGCGCCGCGCTGCTGCGCACGATCGACGCCGCCACCGATGCGGGCGTGCCGGCCGAGCGGATGGGCGAGGCGGACGTGCGCCGCGGCATCGAGCAGCAGCCCTTGCTCGCGAAGCGCATGGTCGCGCTGCACGAGGCCTGGCGCCGCAGCCAGGAGCAGCTCCGCGTACTCGACGACCGCTATGACAGCGGCTCCACCGATGCGGCGCCGCTGCCCTGGGAAGAGGTCCGCGACTGGTTCCAGGCCGAAGGCAATTATATCGACGCGATCGACCGTTCGGCCGAGACGCTCGCCGCCGATCTCGACCCCTATCGGCCGACCCGCGGCCTCGAGGATCGCCTGCGCTGGCACGGGGTTCAGGTCGCCGCGGAGGATGGCGATGGCAGCCAGCTCAGCCGGTTCGACCCCCGGGCACGCCGCCTCGCAATCAACAGCGCGCTCCCGCCGGAGAGCCGCGCCTTCCTGCTCGCCCACCGGCTGGTCCGCTACGAGTTCGAGAACGAGATGCGGCAAGTGGTGCAGGCGTCGGGCCTCGCCTCCCCCGCCGCGCGCGAGCTGCTCAGCATCGGCCTCGCCAACTATGCCGCCGGCGCGCTGCTGATGCCCTATGGCCCGTTCAGGGACACCGCCCGCGACGTCCGCCACGATATCGACCGGCTGCGCCAGCGTTTCGGCGTGAGCTTCGAACAGGCCTGCCACCGGCTCTCGACGCTCCAGCGCCCGGGCGCGCAGGGGCTGCCCTTCTTCTTCTGCCGGGTCGACATGGCCGGCAACGTCACCAAGCGCCACTCGGCGACGCGCCTCCAGTTCGCCGCGCTCGGCGGCGCCTGCCCGCTCTGGGTGGTGCACGAAGCCGTGGCGATCCCGGACCGGATCCTCGTCCAGCATGCCGAGATGCCCGACGGCACGCGCTACGTCTCGATGGCCAAGGGGCTGGTGAAGCCTTCGGGCAGCTATGCCCGTCCGCCGCGCCGCTATGCCGTGGCGTTGGGCTGCGAGGAGCTGCACGCGGCGGACTTCGTCTATGCCGACGATCTCAGGCCGGGCGGCGCGGCCACTCCGATCGGCGCCAGCTGCCGCATCTGCCCGCGGGCGGACTGCGACCAGCGCGCCTTCCCGCCCGCCGCCTCGGCGATCGCGATCGATCCGGATCGGCGCAGCGTGGTGCCCTACGGGTTCAGATGAGCCGCCTGCCGCACCCGATCGAAGCGGCCCGGAAGCATCGCGAATGCACCGAAACGACCGCGATTCCGATTGTCGGCGATTGGCACCTCAAGCAGCCTTTCCCGGCCGCGTGACCGGCCTGCACCATCGCCGGACACGGAGGGGCCCATGCACGAGACTGTGAGCAAATACGCCGGCAAGATCGGCGGCGAGGGCATCAATCCGCTGGCCGCGCTTGCCCCGGACCCCGCTCCGCACGCCAAGCCGCTGAGCGACCTCGAAATCTACAACGTCTTCCGCGACTATATCAAACATGAGGACGGCCTGATGAATACCCGGCTGTCCTCCTTCCTCAGCATGAATTCCTTCCTGATCGGCTTCTCCGTGCTGATCCTCGGCGGCATGCTCAGCGCGGCTTCGAGAATGAGCGTGGATGCCAAGCTTCTCGCGCTGCTCGCGCTCGGAACCCTGGTTCATTCGATACTGGCCTATATCGGCTATGACGCCGCGCGGCTCACCCGATCATCCATCCAGGCCGCCACCGACTCCCTCAAGATATTGCGGGAAAAGGGAAATGCACGGCTTGCCGCCCCCATCGCGAATGGCGACTTCCCGCATCTGACCGATGCTCGGGAACTCAGCCGCCGGGAAAAGGCCGCTCTCGAGAAGGGCAGCGGCATAATGCGCGGCTTCCCACGCCATATGCAGCGCATGTGGTTCATCATGGGGATCACGCCCGTGCTCGTAACGAGTCTCGCCGCCTATCTGCGGTTCGGCCCGGCGCATTTCTAGAACGCGCCCCGCGGTGCCGGTCGCAAGCGACAACAGTTGCAGGCGCCGCCACGGGCATGGCATACCCGATCCACGAAAAGCCTTGGGAGAGGTATGATGGCCACCGCGCTGCGCAATTCCACCATGACCGGAGCCGAGTGGGAGGCCCGCCAGCAGCTCGCCGCCTGCTACCGCGTGTTCGACATGCTCGGCTGGTCCGAGATGATCTACAATCACATCACGCTGAAGGTGCCGGGCGAGGAAGGCGCCTTCCTGATCAACCCGTTCGGGCTGCACTTCAGCGAAGTGAAGGCGTCGAACCTGGTCAAGATCGACATCGACGGCAACAAGCTCGACGACTCGCCCTATCCGGTGAACCGTGCCGGCTTCGTCCAGCATTCGCTGTTCCACCGCCATCTGCCCGATGCGCATTGCATCGCGCACACCCACACCACGGCGGGCATGGCGGTCGCCAGCGTCGAAGGGGGCCTGCGCCCCACCAACTTCTATGCCTGCAACTTCGCCGGCCAGATCGCCTATCATGATTTCGAGGGCGTGACGGTGCGCGACGAGGAAGGCGAGCGGCTGCTCGCGCATCTTGGCGACAAGCGCGTGATGCTGCTCAGGAACCACGGCATCCTGGTGATGGGCAGGACCGTGCCCGAGGCGTTCATCAAGCACTGGTCGCTCCAGCGTGCCTGCGAGATCCAGATCGCCACCGCGAGCATGGGCGCGCCGCTGGTGGTGCCCGACGAAGTCGTGGCAGTGCATCAGCGCGACCTCCATATGGCCCAGGTCCCCGGCGGCCCGGGCGCGGCGGACTTCGCCGCGATGGTGCGGCTGGTGGACCGCACGGACAAGAGCTGGCGGGAGTGACGGAACAGGCCCAGGCCGAAGAAGCAACCACGCTTCGCCTCACGTCGGACGAAGCGCTGGTGTTCTTCTCCATCTTGTCGCGCTGGAGCGACGAAAATGCCACGCGGGCGGACCACGCCGCAGAACAAACCGTGCTGGACGGCATTCTGGCGACGCTCGAGGAACAACTGACCGCCCCGTTCGCACCGGACTACGAGCAGCTCGTGCAGGCCGCTCGTGACCGGCTGATGCGTCAGTAGCGCACATCTCACCCGAACCGATACCCCGACACCGTCCATCCCAGCACGTGATCGCGATAGTCGCGCACCGCCGGCCCCTCGCCGCCCGCGCCGAGCGCGACCATCAGGGGCAGGAGGTGCTCCTCGCGCGGATGGGCGAAACGGGCATGGGGCAGGTCGTCCCAGGCCGCGACCCGCGCCGCGCGCCGTGCCGGATCGGGATCGGTCACCGCCTGGGTGAGCGCGTCGTCCCATTCATCGGCTATCGGCGTCACCTGCGGCCCGCGGGCGCGCAGGTTGTGGAAGCTCATCCCCGAACCAACGATCAGCACGCCCTCGTCGCGCAATGGGGCAAGCGCCCTGCCCAGCGCGATATGGTCGGCCGGATCGAGGTCCCTGCGCAGCGACAGCTGGACCAGCGGGATGTCCGCTTCCGGCACCGCCACCATCATCGGGATGAAAACGCCGTGATCCCAGCCGCGCTCGCGCTCCTCCCCGGCGGGGAAGCCGGCGCCTTCGAGCAGCGCCCTCACCCGCGCCGCCACCTGCGGCGCGCCCGGCGCGTCCCAGCGCAGGCGATAGGTATGCTCGGGGAAACCATGATAGTCGAACAGCAGCGGCTGGCCGCTCCCGGCATGGACGGTGACGACTTCCTCCTCCCAATGGCCCGAGACCAGCAGGATCGCCCTGGGCCGCTCGGGCAGCGCGGCGATCAGCCCGGCAAGATAGGTCTGCATGCGAACCCACATCGGATCCGGCGGGCCGCCATGGGGGTCCATGAAGAAGCAGGGGCCGCCGCCATGCGGAATGAAGAGTGCAGGAAGTGTCATGCCGGAGGATGTCGCCACCCGGGCACTTCGGCGCAATGGCGGTTTCGGAAACGGCGCGTTTCCCGCTACACCCCCCGCATGACTCGCTTCACCGTCAACAACCAGCCGGTCGCCTACAAGATGGACCCGCGTACGCCCCTGCTCTGGGCCTTGCGCGACGCCTCGAACCTCACCGGCACCAAATATGGCTGCGGCACCGGCGATTGCGGGGCCTGCACGGTGGACGTGGACGGCACGGCCCGCCTGGCCTGCCAGGAGACGATCGGCGCGCTCGAGGGCACCTTCGTCACCACGATCGAGGGCCTGTCCAAGGATCGCAGCCATCCCGTGCAGCAGGCGCTGATCGCGGCGAACGTGCCGCAATGCGGCTATTGCATCCCGGGCGTGGTGATGGCGGCCGCGGTGCTGCTGCGGGGCAACCGGAATCCGAGCGAGCAGGAGATCGCGGACGCGATCCCCAATATCTGCCGCTGCGGCATCTATCCGCGGTTGACCGAAGCGATCCAGAACGCCGCCCGCATCGCCCGGGGCGACGTCGCCGCGCCCGCGGGGCAGGACGCGCCGGTCGCGCCCCATGCGGAACCCTGAATCGTTCCGGATGCTTTCAATATGCTGACAGGCGAATTCAGAGTCGGGTCAGTTGCCGGGGTCTAGAGAGGGCATACCCCGAAAGCCCGGCGTGTTGCCGGTCCCAGCGGAGACACTCAGATGAAGAAGACCTTGCTAGCGGCGATCATCGCCGCAACGGCCCTGGTCCCGCCGGCACTGGCGCAGGATCGCGGGCATCGCTGGGGCGGCGGCGACCGTTCCGGCGGCAATGCGGGCGCCTCGCAGCCCGCCCAGGATCGCGGCGATCGTGGCGACCGCGGCGGTGACCGTGGTGGCGACCGTAGCGGTGACCGCGGCGGTTGGCGCCAGTCCCCGGGCCAGCCGCAACAGCCCGCGCAACCGGCGCAGCCGCGTCCGGAATGGCATGGCGGCGGCGGCAACACGCCTCCCAATGGCTGGAACCGTGGCGGCTGGAACCGTGGCGGCCAGCCCGGCGGCGGCCAGGTCTCCCCGCCCCAGGATCGCCCGCAGCAGCCGCGCTGGGACGGCAATCGCGGCGGCAACGACCGTCGCGACTGGAACCGCGACGGCAATCGCGGCGGCCAGTGGGACCGTGGCAATCCGAACTGGAACCGCGACCGCAACTGGAACAATGATCGCCGCGGCAACGATTGGAACCGCAACAACGATCGCGGCTGGAACGACCGCAACCGCGGCTGGGACAATAACCGCGGCTGGCGCGGCAACGATCGCGGCCGCTGGAACAATGGCTGGCGCAACGACCGCCGCTACGACTGGCGCGACTATCGCAACAGCAACCGCGGCATCTACCGCCTGCCGCGCTATTATGCACCGTCGGGCTGGGGCTATGGCTATCGCCGCTTCACGATCGGCTACACGCTGAACTCGATCCTGTTCTCGTCGCAATATTGGATCAACGATCCGTATTATTATCGCCTGCCGGAGGTCTACGGGCCCTATCGCTGGGTGCGCTATTATAACGACGCGCTGCTGGTCGACGTCGAGACCGGCGAAGTGGTCGACACCATCTACGACATCTTCTGGTAAGCGAGCCCGCATCTTGCCAGAAACGGGAGGCCCGGCCCATCAGAACCGGGCCTCTTGCTTTTGACTCCGCAGGTCGCATGCTGGCGGCGATGACGAGCCCCATGGCCCCCGATCCCGTCCGCGCCGAGACCGGCCGCCGCGCCACCGCCCGGCTCGAGGCGAATCCGCTGGTCCGCCGCGCCGGGCTCGATGCGCTCCAGCTCTATCATCTGCCCAATTTCCTCAGCCGCACCGAGTGCAAGGCGCTGACCCGGATGATCGACGCCGATGCGAAGCCGTCCACGGTCCTCGCGCGCTATCAGGAGCCCGGCCTGCGCACGAGCTACACCTGCGATCTCGAGCGGCAGGATCCGGAGATCCGCCGGCTCGACGCGCGTCTTGCCGATCTGCTGGGCATCCCCCTCGATCATGGCGAGCCGGCGCAGGGGCAGCGCTATGCGGTGGGCCAGCATTTTCGCGCGCATTGCGACTGGTTCCGCGACGATGTGGACTATTGGCCGGAGATGGAGGCCCAGGGCGGCCAGCGCATCTGGACGGCGATGATCTACCTCAACGATGTCGAGGACGGCGGCGAGACCTGGTTCCCCCGCGCCGGCATCCGCCTCACGCCGACGCGCGGCCTGCTGATCGCCTGGAACAACATGGCCGCCGATGGCGGCCCGAACGACGCGACGCTGCACGAGGCGCGGCCGGTGCTGGCCGGCAGCAAGTACATCATCACCAAATGGTTCCGCGAACGTCCCTGGACGCCCATCGGCGCGCGGACCTATTGACCGCGAGCCCCGCAGGCGCAAATTGGCCGTCGTGAGCAAGAATATCGGCAGAGTATCGGGAACGCCCTCCCCCAATCGCGCGCGGATCGGCCGCGAGGTGGTGGCAAGGCTGGAGGGCAACCCGCACATCAAGCGCGCCAAGGTGGAGAACGCGCAGATGTTCACCTATCCCGACTTTCTGAGCACCGCCGAGTGCGACATGCTCGTCGGCCTGATCGAGGCGGCGGCGCGCCCCTCCACGCTGCTGGCGATGCACGAGGACCCCGAGTTCCGCACCAGCAGTTCGACCGATCTCGATCGCTGGTCGGAGGAGATCTGGCCGATCGACGACCGCATCGCCGATGTGCTCGGCCTGCCGCCGGCAAATGCCGAGACGATGCAGGGCCAGCGCTATACCCCCGGCCAGCAGTTCCGCGCGCATTGCGACTATTTCCACGAGGGCGCGGAATATTGGGACAAGATGGTCGAATATGGCGGCCAGCGCACCTGGACCGCGATGATCTATCTCAACGAGGTCGAGGAAGGCGGCGCGACCTGGTTCCCGCGCGCCGGCGTCCGCTTCAAGCCCCGAAAGGGGCTGATGCTGATCTGGAACAACATGATGGAAGACGGCACGCCCAACTACGACACGCTGCACGAGGGCATGCGCGTGCTCGAGGGGACGAAGTACATCGTCACCAAATGGTTCCGTGAGAATGCCTGGATCCGCGGCCATGTGCCCACTTACTATGCCGGCGGCGAGCAGCGGACCTAGTTCCCGGAAGGGCGGGGAGGCTCAGGCGAGGACCCAGGCAACTATCTGATTTTCTGCCGTCACCCCGGCCCAAGGCCGGGATGACGAAGCAAGAATATGAGTCCCCAATCTGGGACGAGAACCCAAACAAGCCTTTGGGACCATTTCCGTCATCCCCGCGCAGGCGGGGATCCAGGGTAGCAGGGGATAATCGGAGCAATCACGCGCATGCTTGCCGGCACCGGCAAAACGAGCCTCGCGCGCCTTGCCCCTGGCCCTGGATCCCCGCCTGCGCGGGGATGACGAGGAAGGGAAACGGGATGACGCGGAAGGGATGGCGGCGGCGCCGGGGTTTTCCGAGCGAATCGCGACTCTAGATCAGCCCCGCATGCGCCAGCGCGGCATCGACCGCGGCGCGGCTCGCCTCGCCCGCCGGGGTCATCGGCAGCCGCAGTTCCTCGGGGAAGCCCGGGCGAACCCGCGTCATCGCGTATTTCACCGGGCCCGGCGAGGCATCGGTGAACATCGCGATGTGGAGGGGATAGAGCCGGTCGTGCAATGCCAGCGCCCCGGCATTGTCCCCCGCCGCCCAGGCTGCCTGGAACTCGGCGCAGAGCCGCGGCGCGACGTTCGCCGTCACCGAGATGCACCCCGTGCCGCCCATCGCGTTGAAGGCGAGCGCGGTCTCGTCATTGCCCGAGAGCTGGATGAAGCCATGCCCGCAGCCGGCGCGCTGCTCGGTCACGCGGGCGAGCGCGCCGGTCGCGTCCTTGACGCCGAGGAACTTGCCGGGGAACGCCTTGACGATCCGCGCCATCGTCGCCGGCTGGATGTCGGTCACCGTCCTGCCCGGCACGTTGTAGAGCACGATCGGCAGGTCGGTCTTTTCCGCCACCGCCTCGAAATGGCGGAAGATGCCCTCCTGGCTCGGGCGATTATAATAGGGCGGAACCATCAGCACCGCATCGGCGCCCGCGTCCCGCGCGGCCTTCACATTCTCGATCGCGACCAGCGTATCGTTCGAGCCGGCGCCGGCAAGCACGGGCACCCGGCCCCCGGCCTGGTCGGCGCAGACGCGCACGACTTCGAAATGCTCGTCCTTCGGCATGGTCGCCGCCTCGCCGGTGGTGCCGCACGGCACCAGCGCGGCGGAGCCTTCGGCAATCTGCCATTCAACCAGCGCGCGATAATCTTCCTCCGCGAAGCTGCCGTTGCGGAACGGCGTCACCAGCGCGGGAATGGAGCCCGAAAACATGGTCCCAGAATCTTCCTTAATTCCCCAATTCGGGGCTGGCAGATAGGGGCGACACGCGTATCATGTCCAGTATGCTTGCTCCGCTACTCAAAAGTGCGTTGCTGTTTGCCGGCGTTTCGGGGCTCGCCGTCTCTTCGCAGCTCACGCAGGAACAGATCCAGTGGTACAAGGTGGCGCTGGAAGCCGGCGTCCCCCGCGTGCCGCCGCCCTATATCCAGGCCAACCAGCTTGCCGATGCGCTGGTGGAATGGAAGCGACTCCAGCAGTCGGACAATTATCCCTTTTCCGACTATGCCAATTTCCTGCTGCTCCATCCCGGCTGGCCCGGCGAGAAGAGCCGCCGCGCCGCTGCCGAGACCGTGCTGGAAAGCGGCACCTGGGCACCCGGCCTGGTCATCCGTTATTTCGAGCGTTTCCCGCCGCTGACTGCCGCCGGGCGCACCCGCTATGCAGAGGCGCTCGCCGCTTCGGGCCGCCGCGCCGATGCCGAGGAGCAGGCCCGCCGCGCCTGGCGCAACGGCGTGCTGCGCCCCCGCGACGAGACCGCGCTGCTCGCCGGCTTCGCTTCCGCGTTCACCCCGGCCGATCATGATGCCCGGATGGACAGGCTGCTCTGGTCCGGCGCGCTCACCGCCGCGCAGCGCCAGCTCGCCTATGTCTCGCCCGGCATGCGCCCGGTGTTCGATGCCCGCATCGCCTTCCGCACCAAGGCGCCGGACGCCGATGCCAGGGGCGCCGCCGCGCTCGCCGTCGGCCGCTCCAATCCCGGCTTCATCGCCGATCGCGCCCTGTGGCTGCGCGACACCGGCCAGAGCCCGGCGATGCGATCCTATCTTGCCCAGCCGCGCCAGCTCGTCTCCTATCCCGGCGATGCCGAGAAATGGTACGAGGCGCTGCTCACCGGCGCCCGCGGCGCCCAGTCGGACGGCCAGTTCAGCCTGGCCTATCAGATCGCCAGCCAGGTGGACGACGCCTACCCGCCGGGCACCGACGTCAGCGAGCAGTCCCTGGGCGAGCGCGACGATTATACCAGCCTCACCTGGCTGGCCGGATCGGTGGCGCTCAACAATCTCGGCCGCGCACGCGATGCGATCGGGATGTTCGATCGCTACGGCCATGGCTCCAAGACGCCGACCACCCAGTCCAAGGGCTTCTACTGGGCCGGGCGCGCCGCCGAGGCTTCGGGCGATCAGGCGGCGGCGACGCGCTTCTATGGCAAGGCGGCCGGCTTCCCGGACGTCTATTACGGCCAGCTCGCCACCGAGCGGCTGGGCCAGCCGCTGAAGCGCCCGCCCGATTTCAACGCGAAGGTCGCCGATCCGGCGGTCCGCGATGCCTTCTTCAAGAAGGAAACGGTCCGCGCCGCGCAACTGCTCGGCACGATGGGCAATCGCCAGGACCAGGGCCTGTTCATCCGCCAGATCGCCAATGACGCGACGAGCGACACCGATCACATCCTCGCCGCCGAGCTGAGCCGCGCGATCGGCCGCCCGGACCTGGGCGTGCTGGTCGGCAAGAGCGCGCTGCAGAACGGCCTGTCCGACTATACCGCGGCGGGCTATCCGACCGTGGCGGTGCCGGCGTCGCAGCAGGATTACTGGACGATCGTCCACGCCATCGCCCGCCAGGAAAGCCAGTTCGATCGCGATGCGGTGAGCCATGCCGGCGCGCGCGGGCTGATGCAGCTGATGCCGGGCACCGCGCGCGAAGTCTCGACCAAGCTCGGCATGAGCTACAATCCGGGTTCGCTGAACTCCGATACCGATTACAACATCCAGCTCGGCTCGACCTATTTCCAGCGGATGTACAATCTCTACGGCAGCTACCCGCTGGCGATCGCGGCCTATAATGCCGGCCCGGGCAATGTGAACAAATGGATCGCCGCCAATGGCGACCCGCGGCTGCCGGGGGGCGATATCGTCCAGTGGATCGAGAAGATCCCGATCTTCGAGACCAAGAACTATGTCCAGCGCGTGATCGAGAACGCCGTGGTCTACGACCTGCTCAACCCCGAGCGCTCGCGCTCCAAGGGGCCGGCGAACACGAGCTGGTATCTGGGGAAGAACAAGCCGGGCTGATCTTACCGGCCGCCCCTTGTCCGCTCCCCGGCGAAGGCTGGGGCCCGGTATCGGCGCACATGGTCAGGCGCGCGAACCTCTCGAACGGCATCGCGACTGGGCCCCGGCCTTCGCCGGGGAACTGCCTTTGGCAGGAATTCGCCGAGCTTCGACCCCGTTCGAGAACGGGCTCCTTGTTCAAGGGGGTAAGCGCCAACGCATTTCAGCATGACGAACTGGACGCTAGAAGAGGCCGATGGACCGCCCCAACTACATCACCCCCGCCGGCTATGCCGCGCTCCGGGCCGAGTACGACACGCTCTTCGCCAGCGAGCGCCCGGCCCTGGTCGAGACCATCTCCTGGGCCGCCGGCAATGGCGATCGCTCGGAGAATGGCGACTATATCTACGGCCGCAAGCGCCTGCGCGAGATCGATCGGCGGCTGGGCTGGCTGTCCAAACGGATGAAGGCGGCCAAGGTCGTCGATCCGGCGCAGCAGGCGGACAAGAGCCGCGCCTATTTCGGCGCCACCGTCACCATTGCCGACGAGGACGACAATCACCGCACGCTCACCCTGGTCGGCGACGACGAGGCCGATGCGGCCAAGGGCCTGGTCGGCTGGAACGCTCCCCTCGCCCGCGCGCTGCGCGGTGCCGGGATCGGCGACCTGCGCCGGGTCAGCCTGCCCGCCGGCGAGCGCGAATATGAAGTGATTGCGATCACCTACCCCTAGCGCGCGACGAGCCGCATCCTTGCCTGATTCCCTCGCATCTTCAAATTGATAGAGTCGCACCCAGGCCGAATAGGGATGCGGCCGGGTAAAAAAGTGAGCGTGGGGACATATGACGGCACAGCGTATCTATGTGTCGGGGCGCGTGCAGCGCGTCGGCTATCGCGACTGGACGGTGCGCGTCGCCAAGCAGCTGGGCGTGCGCGGTTGGGTTCGCAACCTGAACGACGGGCGCGTGGAGCTGCTTGCCGAAGGGGATGAGGAGGCCTTGACTTCGCTCACCGAAGCCTTGCGCGAAGGTCCGCCCATGGCGGTCGTCGATCATGTCGAGGCCTTCCAGACCGCGGGCGACAAGCACGCCAAGGGCTTCACCAAGCGCTTCACCGCCTGAGCCGGCAGCACGGCTACCCGGACAGCGTCCGCCTGGAAACGATCGGTTTCCGGGGCTTCGGTTGACCGGATGGGCAGGTGATGGAACATTTCAGCCTCGAAACGGCGCGCAGGGGCGTGTCCGGCGAGGAGAAACAAGCATGCCCATTCCCGCAAGCTGGTCCGACAAGCTGCTGAGCGTCCTGCGCATCGTCGCGGGCCTCGCCTTCCTGCAGCACGGCACGTCGAAATTCTTCGGTTTCCCGCCCTTTCCCTATCCGCTCAACCCGCTGCTCTATGCGGCGGGCACGATCGAGCTCGTCGGCGGCGCCCTGCTGGTGATCGGCCTGTTCACCCGGCCGGTGGCGTTCCTCGCCTCGGGCATGTGCGCGGTCGGCTATTTCATGGCGCACTTCCCCAAGGGCTTCTTCCCCGCCGAGAATGGCGGCGAGGCGATCCTGCTCTACTGCTTCGTCTTCCTCTACCTCGCGGCCGCCGGCGGCGGCGCGTGGAGCGCGGACGCGGCGACCAGAAAGGCCTGAGGCGGCCCATGCCGACCGTGCCGGCACCCCGGCACGGTCAGCAGCGATAGGCGGCCAGCGCGGCCTCCAGCTTCGCCTTCACCTGTTCCGGCGGCAGCTTGGCCAGCGCATCCAGCGTCATGGTGCCGCCCAGCTGCTTCGCCAGCACATAGCCCAGATAATAGCCGAAGCGCGGCGGCCAGCTGCCCTGCGCCTTCCCGCCCTTGCCGAAGAAGAAAGTGGCATAGTCGTCCTGATCGGTCGAGCCGAGCCTGGCGCGCACGAAGCACATCGCCTGGGCAAGCTTCGGCTCGACTTCCGGCCGGATCGGGCGCGGGATGGCGAGCAGCAATGCCCGGTCGTCCGCGCCCGGGTTCATCCGCTCGGCGACATAGACGGCCAGCCCCTCCTGCCAGAGCGAGCACCATAGCGCCGGGCAATCGGGGAAATATCGCGCATGGTGGAAGTGGAACAGCTCGTGATCCAGGAACGGCCCGATCGTGCCGCCGTCATGGATCTTCGCGATCATGTCCGCCCCGAAGATCGCCACCGTCCTCCCGCGGAGCTCGCGCGTGCCGCCGTCCATCTCGCCCAGCGAATGGATCAGGTAGATCGGCATGGTCGGCGCATAATCGGGGAAGACGCCGCGGAAATGCGCGCTGGCGGTCGCATAGGCCCCGGCGAATTCGCGCGCGGCGGCAAGGACCTTGTCGCGCGTCGGCGGATAGGCCTCGAGCGCCTTCTGGACGCGCGCATCATATTGCGCCTCGGTGGCGCCGAAGCGCGGCTCGTAGAAACCCGGGAGCAGCGCGTCGAACTTCGCGCGGAACGCCTTCACCCGCTCGGCGGCCGGCATGCTCGTACTCGCCGTCGCGAAATCGTCGAATGCTTCGACCTGGGACTGGAAAGCCGGCACCTGCGCGGCGGCCGGCGATGCCGCGAGGAGCGCAGCCGCCAGGAGTATCGATCGCTTCACCAGAGCCCCTTTTCCGTTCACATCAACAATGCAATGCACCACGTCGCATCCGGGGAGGCAAGCGCCAGCCCCAGGATCGCCAGCGCGGTCAGGCGGACACCATTCTCCCCGGTCCACCCGCGCATCGCCTTTCCCCGTTTGGGCCAACGCTACCGCGCAGCTCGGGGACCGTCTATGTATCCGTCATGAAACGCTTGTTCCTCCTGGCCGCCGCGACGCTCGCCGGGATCGGCACCGCCCAGGCGCAGGACATGCGCCCGCTCTGCCCCGACCGCCCGGGGCTCGACACCCCCGCCTGCACGGTGGACCGGGGCCATTTCGTGATGGAGAGCGGCGCGGTCGACTGGTCGCTCGATCGCGATTCCGCCCAGCGCAGCGACAGCTGGACCTTCGGCGACCTGCTGATCCGCTACGGCGTGACCCAGGACATGGAAGTGCAACTCGGCTGGACCGCCCTGGGCACGGTGCGCACGCGCGACCGGGCGAGCGGCACGGTGACGCATGCCAGCGGCACCGGCGACCTCACCCTGGCGATGCGCCGCAACCTCTCCCATCCCGACGGATCGGGTTTCGCCCTGGCGGTGATGCCCTATGCCACCCTGCCCATCGGCGGCGCGACGATCGGGGCCGGCGACTGGGGTGGCGGCCTGATCGTGCCGGTCAGCTACAGCCTGACCGACAGGCTCGGCCTGTCCTTCACGCCGGAAGTCGATGCCGCAGTGGACGGCGACCGGCGCGGACGCCACCTCGCTTATGGCAGCGCGATCGGCCTGAGCACTGTCCTCACCTCTTCGTTGAGCGGCGCATTCGAGCTGCAGGCGATACGTGACGAGGATCCCGACGGGCACGCTACCCAGGCGCTTGCCAGCCTGTCCTTCGCCTGGCAGCCACGGCGCGATCTCCAGCTCGACCTGGGCGCCGTCGCCGGGCTCAATGCCGCCAGCCCGGACCTGGAGCTCTATCTGGGGATCGCGCGCCGCTTCTGATCTGAGCCGCGCCTCAGGGGTGAGCCGCGCCTCAGGGGAGCGTCTTGCGCTGGATCACCACCGGGATACCCTGCCCATCGGTCTCGAAGCCGGTGACGTGGAACCCATGGCGCAGGTTGAGCAGGATCATCGGATTGTTCGCGGCGCGGGTACGCGTCTCGACGAAGCGATAGCCCTCCGCCACGGCCTGCGCATGCTGCAGCCGCATCAGTTCGGAGGCCACGCCCTGGCCGCGAGGCGCGGGCGTGACGCCGCCCAGCCAGCTGTAAAGCAGTGCGTCACCGCGCCGATAGCCCAGCTTGAAGCCCTGCCAGCGGCCCGCCTCGATCGCCAGCCACAACATGGGCGCGTCCAGCTTCGGCAGCCGATCAGACAGATAGGCATCCGAAAAATCGGGGAAAACCGATCGGCAGAGCGCCAGCAGCGGCGCGGCGGCATCGGCCACCGCGCCCTGCCAGCGTTCATATGCGATCGGCACCCCGATCAGCGCGTCAGCTTCTTATAGGCCAGCGCGGTCGGGCGGTCGGCCGCATCGCCCAGGCGGCGGCGCTTGTCTTCCTCATAGGCTTCGAAATTGCCCTCGAACCATTCGACATGGCTGTTGCCTTCGAAGGCCAGGATATGCGTGGCGAGACGATCGAGGAAGAAGCGATCGTGGCTGATCACCACGGCGCAGCCCGCGAAATTCTCGATCGCCTCTTCCAGCGCGCCCAGCGTTTCCACGTCAAGGTCGTTGGTCGGCTCGTCGAGCAGCAGCACATTGCCGCCGCGCTTCAGCATCTTGGCGATGTTCACGCGGTTGCGCTCACCGCCGGAGAGCTTGCCGACATTCTTCTGCTGGTCGGCGCCCTTGAAGTTGAAGGCGCCCACATAGGCACGGGTCGACTGGTCGTGCCCGTTGATCTTCATGTAATCATGGCCGTCCGAGATTTCCTCCCAGACGTTCTTCTTGTCGTCCAGGTGATCGCGGCTCTGGTCGACATAGCCGAGGCGCACCGTGGTGCCGATCTCGACCGTGCCGGTGTCCGGCGTCTCCTGGCCGGTGATCAGCTTGAACAGCGTCGACTTGCCGGCGCCGTTCGGGCCGATCACGCCGACGATGCCGCCGGCCGGCAGCATGAACGAGAGATTCTCGAACAGCAGCTTGTCGCCATAAGCCTTGGAGATGTTCTCCACTTCGATCACCTTGCCGCCCAGGCGCTCGGGCACCTGGATGACGATCTGGGCGCCGCTCGGCTTGCGGTTTTCCTGCGCCGAGACGAGCTGGTCGAACTTGGCGATACGCGCCTTCGACTTGGTCTGGCGGCCCTTCGGACCCTGGCGGATCCACTCGAGCTCGTCCTTGATCGCCTTCTGGCGGCCGGATTCCTCGCGGTCCTCCTGCTCCAGGCGCTTGGCCTTCTTCTCCAGATAGGTCGAGTAATTGCCCTCGTACGGGAAATACTTGCCGCGATCGATCTCGAGGATCCAGCCCACCACATTGTCCAGGAAATAGCGGTCGTGGGTGATCATCAGCACCGCGCCGGCATATTCCTTGAGGTGGTTCTCCAGCCACTCGACGCTTTCGGCGTCGAGATGGTTGGTCGGTTCGTCGAGCAGCAGGATGTCCGGCTTCTGGATGAGCAGGCGGGTGAGCGCGATGCGGCGCTTCTCGCCGCCCGAGAGGTTGTCGACCGCCCAGTCCGACGGCGGGCAGCGCAGCGCTTCCATCGCGATCTCGAGCTGGTTGTCCAGCGTCCAGCCATCGACCGCATCGATCTTGGTCTGGAGCTCGCCCATCTCCTCCATCAGCGCGTCGAAATCGGTGTCGTCCTTGGGATCGCCCATCTCGGCCGAGATCGCGTTGAAGCGATCGACCATGTCGGCCACTTCGCGCGCGCCGTCCTTGACGTTCTCGAGCACGTTCTTGGTCGGATCGAGCTGCGGCTCCTGCGGCAGATAGCCGACGGTGATGTACTCGCCCGGCCAGGCCTCGCCCGAGAAATCCTTGTCGATGCCCGCCATGATCTTCATCAGCG
The DNA here is from genome assembly GCF_044754985.1 of Sphingomonas sp. NPDC092440. NCBI lineage: Bacteria > Pseudomonadati > Pseudomonadota > Alphaproteobacteria > Sphingomonadales > Sphingomonadaceae > Sphingomonas > Sphingomonas sp. NPDC092440. The sequence continues at coordinate 115,770 of NZ_JBIVQA010000007.1, forward strand.
TCGACTTGCCGGCGCCGTTCGGGCCGACGATGCCGATCTTGGCGCCCTGATAGAATTGCAGGTTGATGTTGTTCAGCACCGGCTTGGGAGCGCCGGGGAAGGTCTTGGTCATGTCCTTCATGACGAAGGCGTATTGGGCGGCCACGTGGCGGTCTCCGTTCGCAGGTCTGGGTATGCAGGAAGTTTGGCGGCGATGTAGCGAGCGGACGGTCAAATGGCAACGCGGCGCCGCTCGGGCCGCCTCAACTCCGCGCTCCCGTCCCCCTGCCTGTCGTCATTCCCGGCCAGGCGGGGAGCCAGGGTAGTTCTGGATACCCGGCAGGAATGCGCGCGGCCCGGCCGGGCACGCCTTTGCGAGCTCGGCGCACGCTCCCTTGCGGCTCCGGATTCCCGCCTGCGCGGGGATGAGGGGTCCCTGGCCGCCGCCGCGGCCACTCCATCTTGCAATGTAGGAACTTGTCTGCTGCGCTTCTCCGGCGCCTGGCAGGCGGTGGCAGGGCAATGCTCAACCAACTGGTTGAACGACCGCTGCATGGTCGTGGCCAGTCAACGGAGTCAATGAATTGCAAAACCAGTCGGTTGAATATCGGCCCGGCACGGCTTCGGAAACGCGGCGGAAACCTGCGCTGCATTGCCGAACGTTTCGGCTGCGGCTAGCGTCGCCGGCCATGACCAAGCGCATCCTGCTCGCGGCGGTGGCCGCCCTCGCCCTTCCCCTCCCCGCCCTGGCCCAGAGCGTCGCGCACGATCCGGCGGCGCTGCGCGATGCCGCGCTGAAGGACGATCTCGCCTGGGAGATCACCGAGGGCCTGACCACCGAGATCGGCCAGCGCCTCGCGGCGACCGAGGCGGAAGCGCGCGCCCGCGCCTGGGCGGTGAAGAAGCTCACCGCGCTCGGCTTCCGGAACGTGCGTATCGAGACCTACCGGATGCCGGTATGGGTGCGCGGCGCGGAGACCGCCGAAGTGCTCGGCGGATCGGCGCAGAAGCTGGCCATCGCCGCGCTCGGCAATTCGGGCTCGACCGGCCCCAAGGGCGTCGAGGCCGAAATCGCCTTCTTCCCCACCCTCGCCGATCTGCAGGCCGCGCCGGCAGAAGCAGTGAAGGGCAAGATCGTCTTCATCAGCAACGCGATGACGCCCACCCAGGACGGCTCGCAATATGGCTATTATGGCGGCGCCCGCCGTCTCGGCCCGAACCTGGCGGCCAGCAAGGGCGCGGTTGCCGTGCTGATCCGCTCGATCGGCACCGACCATCACCGCAACCCGCACACCGGCGTGACCAACTGGGCCAAGGACGTGAAGCCGATCGCCGCCGCGGCGCTCTCGCTGCCCGACGCCGATCAGCTCGAGCGGCTGCTCAAGCGCGGCCCGGTGCGGCTCAGGCTGCTGGTCACGCCCGAGTTCAAGGGTGAGGCCGAATCGGGCAACGTCATCGCCGAAGTGCCCGGCAGCGATCCCTCGGCGGGGATCATCGTGGTGGGCGGCCATCTCGACAGCTGGGACCTCGGCACCGGCGCGATCGACGATGCGGCGGGCGTGGCGATCACCACCGCCGCCGCCAAGCGGATCATGGACGCGGGCCAGCCGAAGCGCACGATCCGCGTCGTGTGGTTCGGCGCGGAGGAAGTCGGCGGCTTTGGCGGCGCGGCCTATGCCAAGGCGCATGCGAGCGAGCGCCACGTGCTCGCCCAGGAATCGGATTTCGGCGCCGATCGCGTGTGGAAGTTCGAAGTGAACCTGCCCGAAGGCGCCAAGCCGATCGCCGATCGCCTGGCCACCGTCCTCTCTCCGCTGGGCATCGCGCGCGGCCGCGGCACGGCGCATGGCGGCACCGATGTCGGGCCGATCATCAATACCGGCGTGGGCGTGATCGATCTCAGCCAGTCGGGCCTGCGCTATTTCGACTATCACCACACGCCCGACGACACGCTGGACAAGATCGATCCCGAGCAGCTCCGCCAGAATGTGGCGGCCTGGACGGCGATGCTGGCAGTGACGGCGAACGCGCCCGAGGATATCGGGCCGATCGCCAAGGGCGGCGGCGAGTGAGGGAACCTTGTGGCGGCCACGCGCATTGATGGCCGCCAATGGGCAAGATTTGGGCAAAAAAATGTCCTAAATTTTGCCATCGGGTGAATTTGCGATTGACGCATACGCAACGACCGCTATGCCAACGGTTCGCGACGGCAATCGGGCCGGCTGCGAAACGTTTGAGTTCCTCTAGGAGCACCACATGAAGAAGATCCTCATTGTTGCTGCGACCGCCGGCCTGATGTCGCTCGCGGCTTGCAACGGCGGCACCACCAACACCACCGCCGAGAACGTTGCCGACTCGCACGAGGCGAATGCCGCCGCGTACGAAGCCGCTGCCGACAACACCACCAACGCCGCTGCCGAGGCGACCCTCGAGAACGCCGCGAACGTGGAAGAGAACAAGGCCGACGCCGCCGCGGCGAACGCGCACTGATCTCCGTTCGGCGCCGGCCTCATGGCCGGACCGAGGAATAGGAAGGGCGCTCCCGGAAGGGGGCGCCCTTTCCTGTTGGGGGCCATCGCGCGCTCCGCTATGCCGGTGGGATCGAAGGGGAAGGATGGATGGGCGCAGTCGCAACGAGCCATGCCGGCGGGCCGGCCAAGCCGCAGCGCTGGTGGCGGATGCTCTATGTACAGGTGCTGATCGGCATCGTGGCCGGCGCGCTGGTCGGCGCGATCTGGCCGGATTTCGGCGCATCGCTCGAGTGGCTGGGCCTGGCCTTCGTCAACCTGGTCAAGATGATCATCGCCCCGGTGATCTTCCTCACCCTGGTGACGGGCATCGCCGGGGCCCGCGAGCTGGGCTCGCTCGGCCGGGTGGTGCTGAAGGCGCTGGGCTATTTCCTGTTCTTCTCCACCCTGGCGCTGATCCTGGGCCTTGTCGTCGCCCATGTCGTCCAGCCCGGCGCGGGCATGCACATCGATCCGCACGGCCTGAGCGAGGCCAAGGTCGCCGGCTTCGAGAAGCAGGCCCATGAGACCAGCGTCACCGGCTTCGTGATGGCGATCATCCCCACCACGCTGGTTTCGGCGCTCACCGCGGGGTCGATCCTCCAGGTGCTGTTCGTCGCCATCCTGTGCGGCATTGCGCTGGCGAGCATCGGCGAGCGCGTCCGCCCGCTGGTCGACCTGCTCGAACAGGCATCGGAAATGGTGTTCCGCATCGTCGCCATGCTGATGCGCGCCGCGCCGGTGGGGGCGTTCGGCGCGATGGCCTTCACCATCGGCAAATATGGCCTCACCGCCCTGCTCAGCCTGGGCGGGCTGGTGGCGACCTTCTATCTCACGTCGATCCTGTTCATCCTGGGCATGCTGGGCGTGGTCGGCTGGCTGGCCGGCTTCTCGATCCTCAAGCTGCTGCGCTATCTGAAGGCCGAGCTGCTGCTCGTCCTCGGCGCCTCTTCCTCCGAAGCCGCGCTGCCCGCGCTGATCGACAAGCTGGAGCGCGCCGGCTGCGACAAGGAAGTGGTCGGCGTGGTGGTGCCGGCCGGCTACTCGTTCAACCTGGACGGCACCAACATCTACATGACGCTCGCCGCGCTGTTCATTGCCCAGGCGACCGGCGTGCATCTGTCGCTCGGCGAGCAGCTTGTCCTGCTCGGCACCGCCATGCTCACTTCCAAGGGCGCGGCGGGCGTCACCGGCGCGGGCTTCGCGACCCTGGCCGCGACGCTGATGGTGGTGCCTTCGATACCCGTGGCCGGCATGGCGCTGATCCTGGGCGTCGACCGCTTCATGAGCGAATGCCGCAGCCTCACCAACTTCATCGGCAATGCCGTGGCGACGATCGTGGTGGCGCGCTGGGAGGGCCGGCTCGACCGCGAAGCCCTGCAACGGGCACTCGACGGCGGGGCCGCCCTCGTCCCCGCTCACGCCGCCATCGCAACCGATACGGACTGAAAGCGGGAAATGGTCGGGGTGAGAGGATCAGACTAAATATCTGGTAAATAAGAATAAAATCTGATACAAACTCCCACACAGGACCTGCACAGGCACGGCAAATCAAGGACTTACGCCGCCGATCTGCACGGTTTCTGCACAGCGGGGGTTTGAGCCATGGCGTTCATCACCGACAAGGAAGAGCTGAAAACCGGCCTCATCATCTTTCGGCGCGGCGACGTGGCGCACCGGAATTTCTATTGCCGGGTCAAGCTGCCGAAAGAGGATCGTTACAAGACGATCGCCCTAAAGACCTCGGATCGGCAGGAGGCACGCGACCGCGCTTTCGACCAGGACGCGGTCATCCGGCTGCCTCCATCCGGCATCCCGAACATCCTTGCCGCATTCGCATTCTGCTGATTCTGGCGAAGGCTGTAGGTTCCAGCCAGAGCGTCGCCGCAGGCGGCAATCGACATCGTGGCGAGAAACATCGCAGCGCCGCACACAAAATGAGACGCGCGTCGTTGATAGTCGGCCATAGATACTCCCTGTGCATGGCCGCCCGGCTGGCGTCGGGCGGTTGATCACGCGCGGCACAGGGACACGCGCCTCCCGTATTCCCTACGGGAGGTCTTTTATTTCGGGAGCCACCCGACATAGCGGGGTTCCCTATGCTGAGCGCATCGCGCTTCGCTGCCGGTGATCAAGCCGGTTGAGCGAGCCCGCTACATGAATCATTCGGGAGTCCGTGTCTAGGACCCAGCGGCCCTAAATCTCCCTGCTCATGTCAGTGCCCGTGTTTTTCTGTGCTGCGTGTTGCAGCCGAATTGCCCGGCCTTCCGGGTAAGATAAAGTTACCCGTGTTGCTTCATTGCTTGTGTTAACCATATGGGAGCGGGGCTTGTCACGGGAAGCGAATGTGCGGCTGGTGGTTGAGGCCGCCGCGAGGGCTGTCGGCTCGCAGGCCGCACTGGCACAGGAGCTTGGCGTGTCCGCGCCGACCATCTCCAAATGGCTGAGTGGGCGAACCTACCCGAATCAAAGTAACGTACAGAAGCTCTGCGCCATCCTCGCCATCGAGGCGCGGGACCTCGATCTCGATGAGGATGGCTTCAGGAGTCGCATGTTCGGATTACCCGTCTTTAAAACTGCCGATGTTTCCCTGCGCTCCCTGCGCGCCGTGGAGGACCACCGCGAAACCTGGTCCGGAAACTGGAAGGCCATCGAGGGGCCGCACCGCTTCATCTACGCGCAGAAGGACGGCAGCCTCGAGATCAGCGAAATCTCTTTCGTCGCGCTCCACAAGATGGGGATCGTCACGCGGATGCGGAATCTCAACACGACCGATGCGGGCAAGGTGCTTTCCTGGCAGTACGAGGGTTACACCTACATCATCAACGATTTCGGCTATGTCACATTGAGCCACGTGCCCGACGACCCGGCGAAGAAAGGGTCGGAACTCTTTTTCATGATTTTCCGGCTCTCGGCCGGAGCTGAGGGCGAACCCATGTTCGGACACCTCCTCGCGCGCGGGACCAAGGGGCGCGAGCAGCGGTCGGCGACCTCACCTTGCGTCCTGCTGCCGCTTCGGGAATTCCCGGATCTCGGGCCTCTCATGGGGGCTTTCAAAAGCGATGACCCGCGTTTGGCTTCGGTCCTCACTAAGCCAGTGCGCGAGCATCTGCTGGGCTGAACCGGCCTCAAACGCTCCGATCATCTATAGCATGCGAAACGCCTGCCCGCTCATTCGAAACCCTTGCATCCGAAGCGCCTCCCCAATTCCTCTACCGGGTAGCGGCGGGTATCAGCGTCGGGGAGATCAATCAAAGGCAATAGTCCGCGAAGATATGCGCATGAAATTTCTGGCGCTGCAACACAGACTACTTGTCTATTACCTTGATGCGATACAGCAATCTCCAACGCGCCAAACTCTGTAAACCATTTATCCGGCCTTCGCCTATCGCACCTGTATTCATAAGACATATTTAAAATATTCTTATATGCAGACTCTGATACCACGATATTCGTTTGAAACCCTCCCCTCTCTATATCGATCTCATGATCGGAGATATAGATAATCGGAAGAGGTTTATCGCTAGGTCCGGTAGACTGAATTCTTACCCAAGTCTCCTTCTGGTCCTTGACTTCAAACAGATTCTTATCGATTTCATTGAAATTCGATAGAATCATCGCCACTATCATAGCTATCTTCATCACTTTGCCTGCGAAATAGCGTTGCGTTGAAAGGCACTGGGCGCAGTGATCGTTAGCCCAGCTATGTCGGCTTGATGAGAATTGGGAAACGAAAATCCATAGTTAAACGTTATCTGCTCTTGATAACCCGCCGATCCACTACGAACAATGAGAGACAATTCGTATGTTTTGGACAGTCCCGATATAGGGTTCATTCCGGGCGCATCCGTGAAAACTCTCCCATTCTGTATTTGAGGGTAGGCAGAAAAGTCGCTTGAATTATAGTATGTTGGACCAGAGTCCACCCTTCTCTCCGTGACCTTTCCGTCTTGCGCAACGGTAATGGTCTGCGTCCAGTTGGCGTCGCCCTTTCCGCTGTAGGTCAATTTGATACCAATGATACCAGTTCCCGAGCGATCTCGGCCATACTCGTTCACAGTTACCGTGCCACCATTATCTACGCGGATAACATTTCCGGTATTAACCTGTGCTCCAAGGCATTCGGATGTGGGATTGTTTATACAAGACTTTATTTGGTTCGCGTCCTTTGAGGAAATTCCAGGAAACGCATACGCTATTGCCGAGTCGATTTTGGCATTTCGGTAGCCGTCAGCCGCGTTCGAAGCTGCCGGGTTTGTGCTGGTGCATGCGCTCCCGGCAGGACAGCCACCGAAAAGCCCAAACGTCCCCGATGGGTCGCCCTTGTTGACAGGATCGCCTCCTACATAACTGTACCAATTTAGCCCGTCACCATATCCAATCGGATCCGTCTGCATGAACCGCCCAAGCGTTGGCGAGTATAGGCGAGCCTTGTAATAATATACGCCAACCTCGGGCAGCCAAGCCTGGCCCGTATAGCCGAACTTTGCGGCAAGCATTCCCGAAGGCACACCAAACTCGTCATATCGATTGATGCTGACCGATGCGGCCGTCCCGTCACTCTCCGCGACAATGGATCCGCGCTCGTCAGCATGTAGCCACCGGCGCGCCGTGGTTCCGGAGCCTGCATACCATATCAGCGGCTCATCAGCGCCCAGCCCTGACACATAGCGATTAGTCATCGCACCAGTGCTATCATATTCGGCGATACGGTTGACCCCGTCATAGAGGAATTTGGACGTTACCGTACCCGCCACCTGATAGAGCCGAAGCGCAGGATCGTAGCCTAGCGTCACGCCGGGCGCGCTCGTAAGCAGATTCTCCGAGTTGTAGGCATAGAGATTGGCACCCGATTGGGTCAGATTGCCGCGTCCGTCATATGCCAAGCCGGTCCCTCCGGCCGTCGTGACCTGATTCAGCCCGTTGTTCGTATACGGTCGATCCACATTGTAATGACCGTCCCAGGAATAAAGGTCATTCGAGCGCGAGTTGGTTACAATCTGGTTCGCCGCATTATAGCCAAACGCTAGGGTCAGATCACTGGACGCGCCGAGCAAATCCTGGGTCAAAGAGGACAGTCGCGAAATATCGTCATAGACATAGCTCGTTGTTGCGCCGTTGCCGCGCGTCAGCGTCGCGCGGCGCCCGAGATCGTCATAAGCAAAACTCGCAAGAACGCCGACTCCAGAAGTCGCCCCATTCTCGCGGATCGCGGTTACTTCACCAGTTACCTGATAATCATAGGTGACATAGAAACTATCGGGCCAAGTCATACGTGTGCGGCGGCCGGCAACGTCATACTGGAAAGCCACGGTGCCAAGTGGACCGGCTTCGCTAGTCTGCCGGCCCAGCGCGTCGTATCCGAAGCTCAACGCATTGCCAGGCTGACTCGCTCCCGTCATCCTGCCAAGCAGGTCGTAATTGTAGGTCACCTCGGGTTCGGTGCCAGGCAGTGTCTTGGTCGTTAGTCGGTTGAGGTTATCGTAGGTATAAGAAATGGTCACCCCGTCACGCAATCGACGCGCGACCACGTTGTTCGCGGTATCGTAACTGATCTGCTCATAATCGGTTGTCGAACTGACTCCCGAGCCCTTTAAGGCTGCCGGATAACGTGTCTTGATCATCCGGTCGACGCCGTCATATTCGTACGTCGTCTTGTTGCCTTCGGCATCCGTGACTGTGGCCTTCCTACCGTTGTCGGTATAGGTCGTAGTCACCTCGTCAGCTTGGTCAGCCGTGCCATAGGCAGTTTGTAGCTTGGTTGCACGATTGGCGGCGTCGTACGTCATCTTGGTGATACGATCGGGCCCGAAGGAACCGGCCGTGGTCGAAGTACAGGCCGATGTCGGCAAACTGGCCCAAGCGGCGCTGTTCATCCGCACCGCCGAGCAATCCAGGCGCCCGGCTGCATCATAGCTATATTGCTTGACCGCGTAGCCGCTGCCACCCGACCTGAGTACTTCTGTCAGCTTGCGATCACGAGCATCGTAGGTGACGGCGACAGCCTGAACGGGCACGAATGCGGTCCAGGCTCCATCGCTTTGATCGACAACCGTCCCCGTTTCGACCAGTGTTACGCGCCCCTTGTCGTCATAGGTGTTGCGCACCGCCCGCGGCTTGCGGGCGCCCGCTCCATCGGGATCAGGGCTGATCACCCCGATCAGTTGCCGGGCAGCGTCGAAGCGATAGCGTGTCGTGTCGGCTGTACCGGAAAGCGGACCGTCAACGGCGATGGCGTTGCCGCTGCTGTCATATGTAGTCGTTGTCGTGGTGCTGAGCGAATTATCGCCCGCTTTCGTCATTACGGAAACCGGCAACAGATTGTTGCCCGTGCCCGCGCTCTGCGGGCCATAATCTATGATGGTCTTCACTTCGTCCGCAGTACCCGCACAGTTCGTGCCGGTCTGGCATTTCGAGATAGATACCACACGATAGACGGGCTCGCCCGATGCCACGATCCCGGAGCCATTGTTGAAATATGCCTGAAGTGCCGCGTAGGTGTACCGCGTCTGCGGACGGGCAGCGCCCCCTGCTGCCGGAGGCGCGGTTACGGTGAGCACCCCACCATGCGTCGTGTCATAGGTGTAGTTTGTGACGTTGCCGCGCTCATCGGTGGTGGTGATCGGCGCGTTGCAAGTCACGTCGACGCAGGTTCCAGGGTAGCTCGCCGACGTCACGATATCGGCAATGCCCGACCCTGGTTTCGCGACACTACGCTTTTCGGTGACGTTACCCCGCCCGTCATAGGTGAGCTGGGAATAATTACCTTCGGGCTGGGTGATGCGAGTTGTACGACCGCTTCCGTCATACTGGAAACTTGTCGTGCGGCCCGTCGCATCTGTCACGCTCGTCATGCGCTGAAGCGCGATGTCGAAAGTGTATGTTGTGGCATGCGACAGGGGATCCGCGACTGTCACCGTGCGCACGTTGCCCGCATCGCTTGAGCTGTAAGTTGTGGTTCCGTCCGCAGTGGTGATACTCGCCACCCGCCCTGAACTATAGGTAAGGGTCACATCCTCGCCGGTACTGCCCGGCCGCGTGATACCAAGCATCTGAGGGCCATTGGTACGATATACCGCGACGCGACCGAGCGCATCCGTGGCAGTGCCGTAAGAATAGCCTCCGCTCGCCGCAATCGTGAAAGCCACAGTTGGCGTTGGGCCATCTACCGCCGCATTCACCAATTTACCGCCGGTTCGCGTGAGCCAGCTCGCCGAATTCCCCGGAAGGTCATATAGAAGTTCATCGGCAGCATATATCATCTGGATGATATATCCTTGGCTATTACGAATGGATCCCAAGCGATATGCCGTAGCCTCACTTATGCATATCGAAGGGTCATTCGTTTTCGTCTTTGTGCAGTACACACCGGAGTCATAGGCGTAAGTCAGCTTCTCCCCGGAAGGAGACTGGATACTGGTCAGGGCCGCCTCGCTATTCACATAGGAAAGCTGGCCGGGCAATTTTGTGAACCGGGCGATCGTGCCGTCGGATGCGGTATAGGTATACACGCTGGTTGTACTGTTGAAGCTCAGCGCCGCGCCGTTGCCCTCGGTCGGCACATAGGTCGAGCCTGAGAGATTGAATCGATCTACCTTCGAGCCGAAGCTTACGGTGACGAGAGCGCCACTCTTGGTCAGGTACCCTGTCGCCGTGTCGTTCCAGCCGCCCCCACGCCAGAACCAATTGTACGAGATTCCAGCATTGGAATTCCCCATCGAGATTCCGGCAGCGTCAATGTTGAAGGTGCCGAGAAAGAGGTCGACACCATTCCCGTCGACCGACTGACGCACCGGCGCGGTCTGCGCGAAAGCGGGCGTGATCAGGCCGGAGACAAGGACGGTGCCAAGTCCCAGAAGAGCAAGACGCGCGCGACGGCGCGCGCTCACTGCGGTAGTCGAGTGAGTCACAGAATCCCTCCAAAATTATCGATTGCCCGCAGTCGGTTGAGCGTCGAGCACTCTGGGTCAGGGTGAAGGGTTGGGCGAACCAGTAACTTTCACATTGGTCCGGTTGTTGGCCTTGTCATGGGTGTATTCAGCTTTGACGCCGTTGTTCACCGTGCCCGAGCGCTCGACCTTCACCAGCCGGCCCTTGGCGTCATAGGTATAGGTGACGGTCTCCGAAGCCTGCACCGACGAAGTGATCATCGCAGCCAAGCCGAGGCCAATGAGGAACCTCATGCGCATATCCCCCCATTTTGGCTTGAGGGAATCGAAGACGCCCCTTGCAAGCTAGCCGAATATTCATGAGAGTCCGCACCTTGCCAATACCAGAAATGCGCTGCGCCAATTTATCCATTTTGGATGTTATTCTATTCTAAGCCACGTCATCACCCATCGCGAAGCATAGAGCGAACGCAATGCCGATGGTGGCGTTGTGCAATTTAGGCGGTTGAAACTAGACGGCCTACCTCGCAACCCTATTGCCCATTCTGTTGCAAGCTTTGTCCACGACCACCGCGATCTATCTGGACGCCGTGGGCGCGGAGGAACGGGCCTTCGCCGAACGCATGTGGGGTTAGAGAGGGCGGCTCGGCTGTGCCGACCGGGCTCTAGCGCCTTCGGCGCCGGAACCGCCAAGGCGTTTCCGCCCTGCGGGTGACGATCCCTGCCGCAGCTTGGGGCTTCGCCCCCGGCGCGCTGCGAAGCGCCTTCCGCCCAGCTTCCTCCGCTTCGCTCCGTGCAGCCGGTTCCCCGCGAAGGCGCTTGCTCCGCTTGCACCCCCAGTCTCGCCGACGGGCAGCGGTTGCTGTGCGCAACCGTGACCCAAGGAGGAGACCATGCAAACCGACCTGATCCAGACCCAAACCGACGACCGGCCCCGCATCTATGTGGCCTGCCTCGCCGCCTACAATAACGGCATCCTCCACGGCGCGTGGATCGATGCCGATCAGGAACCATGGGCGATCTGGGACGCGATCCGCGCCATGCTGGCGGCCTCGCCCATTCCGGGGGCGGAGGAACATACCATTCACGATTACGAGGGCTTCGGGCCGGTGCGGATCGCGGAATACGCAGGTATAAGCGAGGTCGCGACGCTGGCCGCCTTCATCGCCGGGCATGGCGATCTGGGCGCGGCCCTGCTGGATCACTTCGGAGGCGATCTGGACGAGGCGCGGGAGGCCATCGCCGACCGCTATCACGGCTGCCACGCCAGCCTTGCCGCCTATATGCAGAAACTGATCGAGGAGACGACCCCGATCCCCGAAAGCCTGCGCTTCTATATCGACTACGAGGCCATGGCCCGCGATGCCGAGCTGAGCGGCGACTTCTTCACGATCCGGCTCGCATATGGCGAGGTCCATGTGTTCGAGGGCTGCTGAGATGGACATCCAGACCCATCGCTTCAAATGGCGCGGTATCGAGATCGAGGCCGTCTACGATCCCCTCAAATGGGGCATGACCGCCCATCTGGCCATCCGCAGCCTGAACCCCGAGCGGGCACCCTTGCCGATCACCGCGACCGGCTACCGCTCGCATTTCCATACGCCCGGCACCATCGAGGCCCATGGCGGCGATGTGGTGGCGCAGGTCATCGCGTGGCTCGATGAGGAAGCGGGCAAGCCCGCGTGGCGGGTCTATGCGGATCGCGCGCGGCAGGGGGAGCTGTTCTGATGGCGGGGCCACCAGAACAGCACCGACCGGGATAAGAGCCGCCGTCGCTTGAACTCATGTTCAGCTGACGGGAAAGAGAATCGCCTTGGTCGCTAGGGAAATTCAGCGCTGATGCAGCCAGCGGGTTTCGCGTAGCCCGTGCAAAAAAGTTCTGCACAATTCCTACACAGGCAATTTATTGCCTAATTTTCTATTTAAAATCAACCTGTTATACAGATCAAATATAATGGTCGGGGAGACAGGATTCGAACCTGCGACATCTTGCTCCCAAAGCAAGCGCGCTACCGGGCTGCGCCACTCCCCGACGCGGATTGCGGCCCTAGGCGCAAGACGCACCCGACACAAGACCGCTGCTGGTGGGCCCGGCAGGACTTGAACCCGCAACCTAGCCGTTATGAGCGGCCAGCTCTAACCAATTGAGCTACAGGCCCCCAGCAAACCGGCCCTAGCGGAACCTCAGGCCGGGCCGCAAGTCGCTGTGACGATCTGATCCACGGATGCCGCCCGCACGCCCAGCCGGTCGAGCAGGGCGAGCACCTCGTCCCACCAGCGCAGGAACGCCGCCAGATCCGCCGCGGTGCGCACATAGGGCGTATGGCCGGGCTCCACCGAAGGCGAATGAAAGGCGAAGTTGAGCAGCCGCAGCCCCTCTCCCACGGCGACGCGAATCGCTTCCTTGGCTTCGCCCAGCGGCATGTCTTCCGGCGTGAGCGACACGCGGGAAAGCAGGCCCAGACGCGACGCGATGCCGATCCCGTGCGGGAACCGGCCCAGGCTGCGGTGCAGCCTCGCCCCGCCACGCCGCATGCGGCCGGTGAAGACCGTGGTGAAGGGCAGCTCGATCAGTTCGCCCAGGCGAAAGGCATGATTGGGCACCGCGAGGAAATCGGGCCCGCCCTCCCCGGAATAATCATAGGCCGAGCGCATCGAGCTATCGATCCGATAGCCGAGCCCGGCAAGCAGAGCCGGCGTCTCCGGCCCGATTCCGTAACGACCGGCGCGATAGACCAGCGGACGGCGCCCGAAGGCGCGCTCCACCGCATCGGTGAGCACCACGAGCTTGGCACGCTGCAGATCGACCGGAAGATTACCCGTGAAGCTGTTGAACCCGTTCACTTCCTCGCGGTGCGGAGGATTTACCCAGGGATGGAGCTGCGTGCCGATCGCCGAGCAGCCATCCTGCATGACCTCGCGCAGCACGTCGATGGCGAGCGGCGAGGTCGCGATCGGATAGTCGACAAGATAGGTGAGCGGCACGCCCGCCGCGGCGAAACGTGCGTGCACCGGGGGCAGCGCGGCCATGTGCCGCGTCCCGTCCGCATCGGAACTGAGCGGCGCGCCCCAGTCAAACTCCTCCTCGGTGTCCACGAAGATGGTGAAGCGGGTGCCGAAATCGTCCGGCCATTGCAGGCGCGCGCGCGGATCGGGTGCGGGCACGCGATAACCGCCGCGATCTGGAGCGTCGCCCCCCACTTCAGCTTAGATGTGCCTGGCCCACCTGCTCGTTTACGGCGGCCGGAAGCCGCAAAGTCAAGCTCTCGCGGCCGATGACGAGCCCGCCACCCAGTTCGCGGGAGAGGTTCCGCGCGAGCCGAAGCGCGAAACCGGTGCCCAGCAACGTCGTGTCCTCGCGCTCGTCATCGATATCGAGCACCGAATCGCCGGGATAGTCGGCAAGCGCCTGGGGACGATCGATCGTGATCGACACTGCCTCGGCAGTCTCCAGCGCCATGTGCACGCCGATCCGCTCCCCCTGCCCGCTGGCCGATACGAGCGTCGCGAGAAGGCGCGCGAGCAATCGCTCGATCGCGCGGCGATCCCCGGTGACGGAAAGATCGGCGATCGGCAGCGCGATCACCGAGCCGCGCAGCTCGGCCAGTGGCGCAAGGTCGTCGGCGATCGTCGCGAGCACGGGCCGCAACGCGATCTGGCCAGGCACCAGCGAGAGCGCGGCACTGTCGATGCGCGCGGCGAGATCGAGATCATCGATCGCACCCAGCAATTCGCGCGCCTGCGAACGGATCACCTGCGCCCGGTCGCGATAGGCATCACCCACCGGGCCGAGCATCTGTGCCTCGATCATCTCCGCGAAGCCCGCGATCGCATTGGTCGGCGTGCGCAGTTCATGCACGAGCTGCCGGAGCGAATCGGCCGGCATCGCCGGTGCCGGCGCGGTGCGCAGCGGCTCGGCCCGCTCGTCGACGCGCGGCCGGCGAGCCGTGCCGCGATAGCCGGTGAAACGGCCATTGCCAGGATCGAAGACGGGGATCGCCGAAATCAGCCAGTCGCCCGCCGCATCCGATTCGCCTTCCACCGAGAGGCGGGCATTGGAGAAGCCGGCGCGGCGACGGAAAGCACCCGCGGCGACACCATCCACCCGCGACGCCTCCGATGCGCCGGGAGCGGCCTGGCTATCGAGCGACACGCCGATCAACGGCGCGCGGCTGACGCCGTCGACCCAGCGGATCATGCCCTTGGCATCGGTCTCGAAGCGGAAATCATCGACCGGGCGTGGCGCGGGCGGATCCTTCGGGCCGGTTTCCTCGCGATGGCGCCAGAATGCGTCGATCCGCGCCACGACATCGGCGATCTCGAAGGTGCCGTCATGGTCGCCCGCAGCTTCTGCCGCAATCTGCCGCACTTCTGCGGCCAGGCTATCGCTATGCTCCATGGCCGGACCCTGCGCGCCTGCCTCCGGCAGCGCAATCGCTTCGGCGGAAGCGCCTGACTCGCCTGTCCCGGATTGGACCGGGTGGATCGGAATTTGGAGCTCTTCAGCCACTTGCGTTGCCGGAACGGTGATCGACGGCGCGACGCCGGCGAGCGCGACGAAGGAAAGGTCCTCCATTTCGGGCGCAGCGGCCGCAACCTCGGACTCCGGATCGCCCACCGGCACGGGCTCGACAAATGCCTCCGCCTCTTCGAGGCCGGCGCCCGCCGGGCCGAGATCCCCGGCCGCCAGCTCCTCCGCCGCGTCTGCGGCCGGGACCGCCATGGGCAGGCGGCCCAGCAATGTGGCGAGGGTCGCCTCATGCGCCGGCAGGCGCTGGGGCGTGGTGGAGCTCCAATAGACGAGCGGCTTGCTCCCGGCTTCAGGCTCCAGCTCGGCTTCGGGCTCGGGCTCGGGCTCGGCTTCGGGCACGTCCGCGGCAACGTCCTCGCCGCGCTCGGCCGGAGGCTCGACCGCCTCGACCTCGACTGCCACCGGTGCCGGCTCGGCCGGGCGCGCATCGACGACCTCGGACCAGTCGACTGTCATCACCTCGGCCACCGCTACCGTTTCCGCTTCGGGAACGGCGGGTTCGACCGGCGCCTCCTTCACCGTCTCGTCGGGCAGCACGAAATCGATCGGGCCGAAACTGTCGAGCGCACGGCGCACCGCCGGGCTGAGGTCGCGCCGGTTGCGCAATATCGCGCGCGCCGCGGGCGCGAGTTCGGGCAGCAGCTGGATCCACTCGACCGAGTTCATCCGCGCGCTACGCAGCACGGGGAGCGCCACCTGGAGCTCGTCGAGCGCAAACAGACGCACGAGCGGCGGGGGCGGATCGGCATGTTCGAGTGCGCGGGCGCTGGCGGCGCGAACCGGCAGCGGCACGGATTCGCGAATCGTGCGAAGCACGCCCATCGCGCGATTGCCGGCAGCGGCACGGCGGCGGCCGATCAGGTCGACGAGCTGGCGCCAGGCGGACTGGACGCCATAAGGCGAGCCCAGGTCCGAGGCGAGCACCGTCTCCAATGTATCGTCGAAGCGCAACGCCTGCCTACCCTTGCCCGGCACCACAACGCGCGCCGTAAGGAATCCTTAACTCGCGAAGCGCCGGTTCGGAACTGTCGATTTCGGCACGTCGCATTGTGGGACAATTGCGTTGCGGCGTAATAATATTATGTCTAAACGCAACACACGGAAACGAATCAAAAGATAGAAGGAACATAAATGCGATTCGACGATATCGACATACGGATCCTCGGCCTGTTGCAGGACAATGGCCGCATGACCAATGTCGAGCTTGCCGAACGCGTTGGGCTGACGGCGCCGCCCTGCCTCAGGCGGGTGCGGGCTCTGGAGCAGCAGGGGGCGATCACCGGCTATCATGCCGCGCTCGATCCGGCTGCGCTGGGCTACAACCTCACCGTGTTCGCCATGGTGAGCCTGAAGAGCCAGGCGGAAGCAGACCTGCGCGCCTTCGAGCAGATGATGGCGGATATTCCCGAAGTCCGCGAATGCCACATGCTCAACGGCGAGATCGATTTCATCCTGAAGATCGTCGCCCCCGACCTGCAGAGCTTCCAGCATATCCTGACGACGCGGCTCACTCCGGCACCGAACGTCGAGCATGTGAAGACTTCGCTCACCATCCGGACGTCCAAGGCGCTGCCCGGGGTGCCGGTCGCCTGATACGAAAAGGGGCGGCATCGCTGCCGCCCCCTCCCTGTTCGGCATGAAGCCGCGCTCAGCTGAGCGGCGGCGTGTCGAGCGAGACCTGCCAGAGCAGCGCGACGTTGACGTACGGGCCGGTCTTCACCGCCTGGAACGCCGCTTTCGCCTCTTCCTTGCGGCCCAGGCGCTGCAGCGCGATGCCACGGTGCAGGTTGATCTCATTGGTATCCGCGCCGCCCTTGGCGAGCGCCGCGTCATAGAGCTCGAGCGCGCGGACATTGTCGCCGGCGGCGAGCAGCGCGTCGGCATTGCCGGCGCCGCCCTGCTTGGCCAGCGTGTCGAGCGGCGGGCTGCTCTTCACGCCGGCCTGGGCCGCCGTGTAGGTGCGGTTGCCATCGGCATCGGTCGTCGGCAGCTTGCCGTTCTTGCGGCCTTCCTCGATCACCGAGATCGCTTCCCACGGCAGGCCCGAGGACTGCGCCGCATAGGCATAATCGGCATAGTCACCGCGATCGGCCAGCGAGTTCGTGATGCGGCGAAGGCGGTAGAGATCGATGCGCTCGGTCTTGGCGGCGCGATCCGTGCCCTTGGCGCCCTGGCCGAGCACTTCGATCGCCCAGCGCCAGTTCTTCACCGCCGGATAGTCCTTCAGATAATAAGCGAGCCAGTCATAGGTCGCCTCGCGATTGCCGCTGGCGGTCACCTTCGGGATGGCGAACTGATACCAGGCTTCCGGCGCCTTCTGGCCCGTCGACTTGGCGAACTCGATGGCGTTACGCGCTTCGGCGGCCGCCTCGGCATTCTTGCCGGTGGCGGCATAGGAATTCGCCAGCATCAGCGGGATGTCGACATTCTTCTCGCCCAGCTGGCGGGCCTTGGTCATGTAGGTGATGACATCGGCGTGCTTCTTCTGCGACGCCGCCGCCTTGCCGAGCAGGAAGTTCAGGCGGGCATTGTAGGGGCCCACTGCGTCCGGCGCGCTGCGCGGGCTGGCCACCAACACCTGCAGCGGCGCGATCTGCCCTGCCTCATTGCCGCGGCCCAGCTCGAGCTGGAGACGCATCGAGGCCGCGAAGAACTTCTCGTCGTCATTCTTCGCCGCTGCCTCGGCGGCTGCGATCTGCGGCTCGGCGGTCGCCCAGTCCTTGGCCTTCACCGCGGCTTCGGCGGCGGCGGCGGGCTTGCGAAACTCGTCGCTGACCTGAAGCTGGTTCGCGGCCGGGGCGTTCTTGTCATCCTTCTTCTTCTGCGCGGCGGCTGGAGCCACCGTCAGCGCAGTGGTGCCCAGCGACAGCACGGCGGCCAGCGCGAGCTTGGAAGCGAAGTTCATGCGAAACTCTCCTAAACGGGGAAAGGGCGGGGCTTTCGGCGCACCTCTAGTTGCCCCACACGCGCCGTTCAAGCCGATCCCCGTCGCGGATGCCCGTTCTGCGATGAACGCCATTTTAACGGCCACGCCCTCCGTGAGGCAACGGAGGCTCCCGCCCGCCCGTCCCGTCCCGGGAATCCAACGGCCCGCCCCACAATTCGAACGCCTCGTCCGCAAATTTTGGTTGATGTGCGTTAACCCTGTGGATAAGCCTGTGGACGGTACGAGTAACTCGTTGCGTTGGAAGGGGTAAAATGAGTTCCCTGTATCTTGGGTGTGCGCTTTGCGAAGTCGATGCGGACGGCAATGTCCTGCTTGCCGACACCATGGCCAGGGCGCTGGGCCTTCCCGCCCCCGAAGAGCCGCTGTTTCTGTCCACGCACGAGCGCGATCAGTGCCTGGTCGGCTATGCCAGGTCGCATCTCCAGGAGATTCGCACGCGCACCGAACGCTGGCGCCTGGCCGACGAGGACGCCGGTCGCGATGCGCAACAGCATCACCAGCGCATGCGCCGGCTGTTCGGCATCGTCGAAGTCGCGCCGCGCAGCGAGCGGGGGCTGACGCTTCCGGCAGTGATGCGCCATCTCGGCCGGATCGAGAGCATGGCGCTGATCGTCGGCACCGGCGACCGGTTCGAGATCTGGAACCCGCGGCTCGCGGTGACCCATGTCGACGGTCGGTTCCGCGAGCTCGCCAGCTGGCAGGTAACGCATCGCCACTTGCCCCGCGCCGGCTCGCGCCGCGCGCGCCCGGCTCGCCGCTGATGGGCGCGCTGCGCTGTCGGCTGCTCGGCCATGCCGCGATGCCGACGCACTATCGCAGCGGCGAGAGGGAATTCTCGCTGTGCATCCGCTGTGGCGACGATCTTCTCCGCGCGACCGGAGCCGAGGAATGGGAAGAGATTCCTGCCGGACAGAAGGTGGTCTGGCGGCGGCGCGACCGGGGCGGGAGCGCCGCGGCGGTTGCCGAGCGCATGGCCCTGCCCCCCGCCCCGCGTCGCCATCGCCCGCGCAACGCAGCGCCGGTCGAGACTCGCGGTCAGCGGCGCGCCCGCCCGCGCCGCGCCGGCATGACCATGCTGCTGGGCCTCACCGGCCGCTTCGTGATGGCCAGCATCTTCGATCGCCTGCGCCGCCCGGCCCGACCCGCGCTACCGCCGATGCCGCTGCTGCCGGCACCGGGCCGGATTACAGCAGCTTCTCGATCTCGGGGCCAATCGCGTCGGGGCTGGTAGTCGGCGCGAACCGCTCGACCTTCGTCCCGGTCCGGTCGACGAGGAACTTGGTGAAGTTCCACTTGATTCCCTTCGAACCGAGCACGCCCGGCGCGGCGCGCTTCAGCGCATCGAACAGGGGCGCGGCATCGGGGCCGTTGACGTCGATCTTGGCATAGACCGGGAAAGTCACGTCATAGGTGAGCGAGCAGAAGCTGGCGATTTCCTCCGCATCGCCCGGCTCCTGCGCGCCGAACTGGTTGCAGGGAAAGGCGAGCACGGAGAAGCCGCGGTCCTTGTACGCGCGGTGCAGTGCCTCGAGCCCGGCATATTGCGGGGTGAAGCCGCATTTGGAGGCGGTGTTGACGATGAGCAGGACTTCGCCGGCGTGATCGGCGAGCGTGGTCTCCTCGCCGCCGGGCTTGCGGACGGGAATGTCGGTGATCGCGTTCATGCGGCCTCTCCTTCGTAGCGGGCCATCAATAACTCGATATTGCGGCGAACGCCGGGCCATTCCTGCGCGAGGATCGAATAGACCACGCTGTCACGCATATGACCCTTCAGGATCAGATGGCCGCGCAGCACGCCGTCCATCCGCGCGCCCAGCCGCTCGATCGCGCGGCGCGAGGCCTGATTGAGGAAATCGGTGCGGATCTGCACGCAATTCACCTCGAGCACATCGAAGGCATGGCGAAGCAGCAGGTACTTGGCCTCGGTGTTGAGCCCGGTGCGCTGGACACGCGGCGCATAGAGCGTGCCGCCGATCTCGACGCGGCGATGCCCCTCGCTCATCCGCAGGAAGCGAGTGGCGCCCGATATCCGCCCCTCGGCGTCGAGCACGGTGAAGGGCAGCCCCCGGCCCGCCGCCGCTTCGTTCTCGATCCGGTCCATCCAGGCGTCGATGCTGGCCTCGTCCGGCACCGTCGTGTGGAAAAGATGGCGGAGCCCGGCAAAGGCCAGGAGCAGATCGGCGCGATCCGCGCGGTCCATCGGGCGCAGCGTGACGTGACGTCCGCTGAGCGTCGGGATCTCGCGCCAGGCGGTCATCTGTCGATCCTGGTGATCGGACGATCGAAGCGCCCCGGGCGCTCCATCGACCAGGATATGAAATCGACGCGCCCGAGCGCATCCTTCTCGGGCAGCATGCCGACACCGAAGCTGTCGCGCGGGAACCGGCTGTCCGCGCTGTTGTCGCG
Source organism: Sphingomonas sp. NPDC092440 (assembly GCF_044754985.1). Lineage (NCBI taxonomy): Bacteria > Pseudomonadati > Pseudomonadota > Alphaproteobacteria > Sphingomonadales > Sphingomonadaceae > Sphingomonas > Sphingomonas sp. NPDC092440. The sequence continues at coordinate 136,029 of NZ_JBIVQA010000007.1, forward strand.
ATTGTCGCCCATTACGAAGAGGTGCCCGGCGGGAACGACGACGGCGGCGAAATCGTCCTGGGGTGTCGCCTGCTGATCCAGGATGGCATGCGGCTGCGCTTCCCCCGGGAATTGCTCCAGCAGTTTCCGGGCGGGCACGCCCGGCTCGCCAGCGATTTCCGTGCCGATCTGCTTCTGCGGCACCGGCCTGCCATTGATCGAGACGATACCGCCCGCCAGCGCGACGCTGTCGCCGGCAAGGCCGACGACGCGCCCGACATGCATCTCCTCACCCAATCGATAGACGATGACCTCGCCCCGTGCCGGTCCCTTCGGGCCGATGTCGCGCGGAGAGAATCGATCGCCGATCTGCAACGTAGGCTGCATCGATTGGGAGGGAATGTAGAGCGAGCGGAGCTGGCGCCCGGAGTCGAAGGCATGCCGCGCCACCGGCCAGGCAAACCAGGCACCTGTTGCCAGCACGAGCGCTCCGAGCCCCAGGGTGATCGGGATCCAGCGCTCGCGATGCTTCACTCCAGATGCCCCTCGTGCAGCCGCACCACGCGATCCATCCGCGCGGCGAGGCGCTCGTTGTGCGTGGCGATCAGCGCAGCCGAACCCTGGGTGCGGACCAGGCCGAGAAACTCGGCCAGCACCTTGTCCGAAGTCACTTCGTCGAGATTGCCGGTGGGCTCGTCCGCCAGCACCAGCGCCGGCTTGTTGGCGAGCGCGCGGGCAACGGCGACGCGCTGCTGCTCGCCGCCCGAAAGCTGGCTCGGCCGGTGCGTCAGCCGATGCCCGAGGCCCAGCGCGGTGAGCAGTTCCTCGGCGCGCTTGTCCGCATCGGCACGCAGCGCCCCGTGGATCATCTGCGGCAGCACGACATTCTCGAGCGCGTTGAAGTCGGGCAGCAGGTGATGGAACTGATAGACGAAGCCCAGATGGTCGCGGCGCACCGCGGTGCGGCTCGGGCTGTCGAGCTGGGCGGCTTCCTTGCCGACGATGCGGATCGATCCCTCGAACCCGCCCTCGAGCAGGCCCACCGCCTGGAGCAGAGTCGACTTGCCCGAACCCGAGGGGCCGAGCAGCGCGACGATCTCGCCCGGCTGCACCGCGAGATCGATGCCGCGCAGCACCTCGATCGTCTCGCCGCCCTGGCTGAAGCTGCGCTTGAGGCCGTGCGTCTGCAGGACCGGCCCGGCGCCGTTCGCGGCGCCCCCCTCGGGATTATTCATAGCGCAGCACCTGCACCGGATCGGTGCTCGCGGCCTTCCAGGCCGGATACAGCGTGGCGAGGAAGCAGAAGATCAGCGCCATCACGCAGATGCCTATCGTCTGGAATGGATCGGTCTTGGCCGGCAGCTCGGTCAGGAAGCGCATTTGCGGATCCCAGATATTCTGGCCGGTCACCAGCCCGATGAACTTCACCACCGCCTCGCGGAAAGTGATGAAGAGGAAGCCCAGCACGCCGCCCGCCGCCACGCCCAGCGCGCCGATCGTGGTGCCCACGGTCACGAAGATGCGCATCAGCCCGCCCCGCGTGGCGCCCATCGTGCGCAACACCGCGATGTCCCGCGTCTTGGCGCGCACCAGCATGATCAGCGACGAGACGATGTTGAAAGCGGCGACCACCAGGATGATCGACAGGATAGTGAAGGAGACGGTGCGGTCCACCGCCAGCGCCTCGAACAGCTCGGAGTTCATCATCCGCCAGTCGGTGATCTGGCCGACGCCGCTCACCTTGTCGTTCAGCGGCTGGAGGATCTGCGCCACCCGGTCCGGATCGACGGTTTCCAGCTCGATCATCGAAACGCCGTCGCCGAGCAGCAGCAGCGTCTGCGCGTCCTCGATCGGCATGACCGCGAAGACCTTGTCGTAATCGTACACGCCCACTTCGAATATCGCGGCGACTTTGTATTTCACGATGCGCGGCATGGTGCCGAAGGGCGTCGCCGCCCCGGCGGGGTTGAGGATCGATATCTCGCTGCCCACCGTGGCCCCCAGCGATTCCGCCAGGCGCGAGCCGATCGCCACCTGCTCTCCGCCCGGCTTCAGGCTCTTGAGCGATCCGACGACTTCCTTGCCCTTGAGCGTGGGATTGCTGAGGATGTCCTCCATCCGCATGCCGCGCAGCTGGATGAACTCGGCCCGGCCATTATAGGTGGCGAAGAGCGGCTGCTCGATCAGCGGCGTGGCGCTGGTGATGCCCGGCGTCTTCCTCGCCTCCTCCAGCACCCCGCGCCAGTTGCGCAACTGGCCGCCATAGCCCTGGACCACGGCATGGCCGTTCAATCCGGTGATCTTGTCGAACAGTTCGGCGCGGAAGCCGTTCATCACGCTCATCACCACGATCAGCGCGGCGACGCCGAGCATGACGGCGACAAGGCTGAATCCGGCAACGACGGCGATGAACGCCTCGCTCCGCCCGGGCAGCAGGTAGCGGCGGGCGATCATCCGCTCATAGCGTGAAATCAGCAGCATGCGGGTCTTGTAACTCGCCGAGAAAACAGGTCTCCGGCCGATCTAGGGCAGATGGCGGCGAATTCCTACTGCGAACCGCTATGTTGCCGATTCAACACAGGGTGAGACCAATCTGCGCCTACCCCTTGTAATGCCAGTGACAAAGCGGGTGCGGACGCTTAGCAAAACTCCTGTCGAAGCGCAGGCGAAAGGCCGTGGTTCGGGGAGGCTCCAAGCCCCGCTCGTAGGCAAGTACGAGTGTGCGGGCTGGGCCTGACAAAGGGGGCTGACGAGCATTCGTCACGCAGGCGCCCGGATCGGAAACGGTCCGGGCGTTTGCCGTTTCCGGCCCCTGGAAATCCGGCGTTTTTCAGCGCGGCTCCGAAAGCGGACGATAGCTCGCCTGTTGCTCCGGCGTCGGCAGGCTCATGATGTGCGTGACTACGCCCGGATGCAACGGCGCGACGAATTGCAGGCCGGCCGCAGCGCGATTGCTCCAGACCACCCTGGCGGGCAGCGGCTTGAAGCCGGGCAGCCGCAACACCGTCTCCATTCCCAGCTCGAGCAGGAAGCCCGTCTCGAGCCGGCAGCCCAGGCGCGAAATCTCCACCAGGCGCACGTCCTGGAAACAGAAACGCGATTCCTTCACCGCCACGGCAATCGATACCGGCCAGCGCATCGCCTCACGCCGGTCCACGCCCTGCGTAATCTTCAGTCCTCTTCGATCACCACGCATTCCCCAACCCCAACTCAGATCCCCTACCCAACCAAGATCGGCTTGCCGCAACGCAGACCGTTCACGCGCACGTCCGCCTGCCCGACGCTCACCCCCAGCAGCCCGGTGAGATCGCCCAGCAGCGAATCCAGCGGCGCCGCCGCCCCCTGAAGCACCGTCCCCACCGCGGAAGTGACGAGCGACAGATTGATCCCGAGCCCCAGCGTGTTCACCTGCAGATCCATGTCGCGCACCAGCGATGCCGCCACCCCGGCGGCGATGTCGTTGGTCGACACGGTGTGCGTCTTGCCGGCGGCGATCTCCTGCGCCGTGAACGTCACCTGCTGCGCGCCCGCGCCGCCCAGATTGACGTTCGACTGGCCCGTCACCTCGGCCAGCAGCAGCACTTTCACCAATGTCGTCCGGCGGGGCGTGATCGCGGCGTTGAAATTGCCCAGCGCCGCAGTGTCGACATCGCCGATCGCCACTTGTCCCGCCGAGGTGGTGACGTCGAGACCGACCGTCGCAGTCGCCGGCGTCGGGCACGAGATGCTCCGCAGCGATGCCTCGGCCTTGGCCAGCTCGACGAAGAGCGGCAGATGGATCGAAGCCGCGCCCAGCAGGCCCGAACCGCCCACCTTGGTATCGACATAGAGGCGAGTCTGGGCGGTACGCACCTTGACGCTGCGGTCCTTGGCCACGGCGAGCCAGGGCGATTGCGCCGGCCGTTCGCCGATCGCCAGCGAAACCTTGGTGGAAAGCAGCCCCGGGACGCCCGCCGCCAGATCGAGATCGACCTGGCGCTTGCCCGTGGCGGTCTGAAGCATCTCGCGCACGAGTGCATAGCCATCGGCCTTGATCGGGCGCGCCGGATCGGTCTTGGTCTCGCCGGACAGCGGACCGAGGTCGATCAGCTTCGAGAGCTGCACCGTGACCGGCGGCACGCGCGCGGCAATGCCCCGCAATGCCGATTGCGCGCTCGCATTCCCCGTCGCGGCCGCCATGGCACTGAGCGCCTTGGGCAGGCTGACATCGGTCGCGAGCGTCTCGCCAAAGGTCAGGCCTTGAAGATTGGCCTGGGTACGCAACGCATCGATGAAGGCAAGGAGATCGACATCGGCGCTCACCAGCCCCTGCGCATCCATCACGTTGAGGTTGAGATCCGTGCCGGCCAACCCGGAGAGCAGCTGGCCGGGCAGCCCGCCGCTTACCGACGCCAGCCGCGAGCCGATCGAGAAGGAGGCGAGATCCACCCGCGCCGCCGTCGCCGTCACCGACACGCGCGCCGTCGGGTGCCCGGTGAGGAACTTGCCGAAGAACAGCGGCACGTCGCGGCCCATGGTGAGGCGAATGGCGTTGCCGTCGCCAGAGGCGATGAAGCGGGCGGACGGCGCCACCGTGCTGTCGGCGGAATAGGTGCCGCGCTCGAGCTTCTCGATACTCGCGTCATTCGCCTGGTTCGCCGCCATTGCCTGGCGCGCCGCGGCGTCCGCCGCCTGGCTGTTCGCCGCGCTCAGCGCCGCTGCGTCCGCCACGCCCTGCAGCCGCCGCTTCTCAAGATAGAGCGAGCCGGTATCGACCGCGAACGCCGCCGATCCCGCCAGCATCACGAAGCCGCCGGCGAAGATCATGGTGACGTTGCCACCGCGATCGCGCCTGAAACGGCGCAACACGGACAGGATGGCCATGGCGCGCCTCATGGAGGAGTCAGCGTCACCGTCGAGCTGCGCTCGATCACCTTGCTGGGCAGCGGCACCAGCTTGATCGAAAGCAGCGGATCGTTCGACGCGTCATAGGAGAGGTGGACCGTCAGCGTACGCCCGTCATCGTCGATGAGCGTGTCGACGCGATCGGGATTGAGCGTGCCGGTCTTGCGCAGATTGGCGTCCAGAGCGGTGCGGGCCAGGGCGGCGCGCTCATTGGGGTCAAGACCGCCGATCGCCGCGCGCGCCGCCTCGTTCGCCGCCTGCTGCACGCTGTTGGCGCAAAGGAACCAGCCGCCATAGGTGACGATCCCGCAGATCAGCATCAGCAGGATCGGCAGCGAGAACGCCATCTCGATAGCGGCGGCGCCGCGCCGTTCGCGCCACAGCCGGAGGCCGGCACGGAGCGGCTTCTTGGCCAAGCAAGGCGAACGCAGACACATGCGCGATTCTTCGCACATGAGAGCTTCCAAATCGCTCGCGTCGCCGCTGGCGGTATATCCGGATTTTCAGTAAACCTCGGCCATGAAGGCGCGAACCCGGGGCCGCCCGGATCGGGACGATCCCCTTGATTTTTAACACCATTTTCGACCTAGGCGGTCTTGATTTGTGTTAACTTTGTTGTATTCTACATGTCAAACTGAAATTGAGCAAATTACGCAATTCTCGAATCTACAGCGGTCGCAACGTAAAAACTGCCGTCGTCCCAAAATCGTTCGAGAGCATTCAACTATGCAACGCTCATCAGTGCAGACTGTTTCATCAGCTGAACTTACGCGCAATTTTGCATATTGGCAGGATCGCGCCATGCACGGCCCCGTCACGATCACCTATCACGGACGCCCCCGCTACGTGCTGCTCGCGGCCGAGAGCTGGGACGCCGAACAGGGGAGCGGCGAACGGGACAGCACCCATCGGGAACTCGAATATCAGTTTCTCGTCGAGCATATGGACGGCGGGTTGCTGGTGATCGATCCCGAGTTGAAGGTCACCGATGCGTCGAGCGCCGCCGCGCTGATCCTGGGGCGCACGCCCGCCGCGCTGATTGGTTCGCCGGCCACCGATGCCTTGCCGGCATCCACCCATGCCACCCTGGTTTCCAGCCTGCGCCATGTGCTGCGCAGCGGCGAGCAGGCCCAGTTCGACCTGGCGCTCGACGAGGAGAGCGGCACGCGGCTGCGCATCCGCGCCTTTCCCTGGGTGGAGGGCGTCGCGCTGCTGGTACGGCTAAGCTACGAGGGCGACGAGGAAGCCAGGCTGGCCGAGCAGACCGCGCTCGAGAAGGCCCGCGCGGCGCATGGCAGGATCGAGGTGATCCGCCTGACGGTGCGCGGCACGGTGACGATGGTCGAGGCCGAATTCGCCCGGATGGTCGGTCTCGCAAGGGAACGCATCCTGGGGCTTCGCTTCGTCGATCTGCTCGCGGTGCGCGACCGCACCACGGCCCGCGACGCGATCGAGCGGGTCCTGAGCGGCCGTTCCGAGGCGGAGGCATTCGATGCGCGACTGCTGTGCGGCGGCGCGGAGGAGCTCGGCGCGCGCGTCTCGATCGCACCGCTCGCCAGCGGCTATGCCGTGGGCGGAGCGATCGTGATCGTCACGCTCGATCCGAGCGCGGAAACCGTTCAGTAACAGGACGGGCGCTGCAGCGCCGCGGTCCGCGAGATCGAGCGCTTGAACGTTCCCACCACCTGGTTGGTGAGCCCATCCGTGTGGTTCCCCACCGCGCTCAGGCGGCCGCAGGAAAGCGTCACCCCTGCCCAGGTGACGGCCCAGCCGATGCGCGGGTTGCCGATATTGCCGCCCTCGAGCGTGACATTGCCATGGATCTCCGCGGGTGCGCCGCCCGCGATCTGGACGCGGGCCGCATCGTTGATCCGCTCGGCCCAGCCTGCATCCCCGCCCTCGCCCGGCCGCAGATCGATGCGCGCCGGCGAGGCGGAACTTCGCCTCGCCTGCCCGACGACCTGCTCCTCGGGCATCACGACGCCGCCGGGGCGGCCGCTCACCGCGGCGGAGACCATCGCGCTCACCTGCTTCACCCCGGTGATGTCACCGCGCACCGCCACGCCGAGCAGCACCGTGATCACGCCGAGCACCAGCGCCGCCCGGACGCCATTGGGGATGGTGAGCCGCGAGAGCACCAGCACGGAGATGCAGAGCGACGCGATCAACGCGACATTGGCATAGCCCGACGGCGTGAAGGCGGCGGAGTTCACCCAGATCAACCCGCCGCAGATCTGACAGGCAGAGGCCAGCGTGGCGAGCAGGCCCGCATTGCTGAAACTCGGCAAGGATCCCGTGGCTACACGCATGATCTTCCCAATATAGGAGATCGGGATACTTGATGTTGGTTAAGCTTGGCTCAAATTGTCCGGTGCAAATCGACAGGAAAAGAAGGGAGGCGGTGCGGGCGCCGCCTCCCCTCCCCAACCTCCCCCGGCCATGGCAGGAGGTCAGTCTCGCAAGGTTCAGAAATTCTTGCTGATCGTCAGGCCATAGGTTCTCGGATCGCCCGGCTGACCGACGATCAGGCCGGTGCTGCCCGACTGGACCGAAAGCAGCTCGAAATACTGCTTGTCGAAGACGTTGCGGACCCAGCCATAGACGTTGAGGTCCGAACGCCGCCAGCCGAGGCGGACATTGGACAGCGAATAGGCATCGATCCAGGTATAGGCGGAAGGCGACGGGTTGGACGAGAATCTCGAGCGCCAGTTGCCGTCATAGCCCAGATAGACATTGCCGTCGCCCAGGGGCTGGCGCACCTCGCCGCCCCAGCTGAGCGACCATTTCGAGATGCCCGGCAGCACCTGGCCCGAAATGTCGCAGAAGGCGGGGCTGCGGCCGCCGGGCGTCCCCGCCGGATCGGTCACGCCGCCGGGCGCAGTCGCGGCGCCGCCGGAAAGCTCGGGCGGGCACGGCGCGTTCTTGAAGTCGGTATATTTGGCGTCGGTATAGGCGCCGTTGAAATAGAGGTTGAACCGCTGGCTCGGGCGCGCCGCCAGGTCCCATTCGAACCCGCGCACCCGCACCTTGCCGGCATTGGCGAGATAACCGCGGATCACGTTGATCGCGTTGTTGTTCACCGTCGCCTGATAGTCCTTGATCTCGGTCCAGAAGGCGGCGGTGTTGAAGGTCACCCGGCGATCGAGGAACTGGGTCTTGAGCCCCACTTCGAAGTGATCGACCTTTTCGGGCTTCACGGTCTGGGTGGAGAGGTCGACTCCGGTGCTGGTCGAATTGAGCGGCAGGCCGGAGAGGTTGATGCCGCCCGACTTGAAGCTGCGCGCATAGGTCGCATAGGCGTGGATGTCGCGCGACAGGTCATAGGAGACAGTAATGTCGCCCGAGACGTTCCAGTCGCTGAAGCGCGGGCTGTAGCGCTGCGGCGCCAGCGTGTTCAGCTGGTCCGCAGTCGCCGTGCCGTTCGCCAGCAGCGCCGCGACATTGTCCGCCGTCGCGACATAATTGTAGCGCGCGTTGTGAATGCTGACGACGGCCTCGTAGAAACCGGACTTCTTGTCATAGTTCACGCGCAGGCCGGGCTGGATATGGAGGCCGTCCACCGGCTGCCAGTTGAGCTTGCCGAACAGCGCGAAGCTGGTGTTGTCGAAGTTGATCGTGTTGGTCGAGGTCAGCCCGTTCAGCACCAGCGGATTGCAGGCCGCAGCCGTCGCCGTCGCGCACCCGGTGGCCCCGAGCGGAACATTGCCCGGATTGAGCAGCCAGCGGCTCGCCGCCGAACCCTGGACCTGCGAGCCCTGGGTGTTGATGGTCTGATGGAAGAAGAACGCGCCGAGCGTGTAGTTCAGCCGACCATCGCCGTTCGAGCTCAGGCGGAATTCCTGGCTGAACTGCCGCTGCTGCGACGGATTCTGCGAGACGGTGGTGATCGGCAGACCGGTGAAGTCGCGGTCGTTCTTCGGCTGCCAGTCCCAATAGCGCCAGGCGCTGACCGAAGTCAGAGTCGCCGGGCCGAGATTCCAGTTGGCGACCAGCGAAGCGCCGCCGATTTCCTGCTGCGACTTGATCGCCGCATCGAGATCGGTCTTGCGGTCGAACGGATCGGTGCTCGGCGGCGTATAGCCGAACGCCGCCGCCAATGCCGCATATTGGCGGGAGAGCGGCCGCTGGGTAGCGCCGACCCGGGCATAATATTGCACGCAGCACAGCGGATTCTGGAGGTTCCAGTCGCCTGCCAGCGTGAAGTCGAGATCGTCGTTCACCTTCCAGAGGAGCTGGCCGCGGAAACTGCTGGTGCGCTGCTTGTGGAGATCCTCGCCGGTGCGGACATTCTCGATCGTCCCCTCGCGGCTGGTGACCGCGCTGGAGATGCGGATCGCGAGCTTGTCGCTGAGCGGACCCGAGACCGAGGCCTTGGCCGAGATCAGGTCGTAGTTGCCCAGGCTCAGCTCGACCTTGGTCTCCGGCGTGAAGCTGGGCGCCCGGGTGGTGATGTTGATCGCGCCGGCAGTGGTGTTCTTGCCATAGAGCGTGCCCTGCGGCCCGCGCAGCACTTCCACGCGCTCGACATCGACGAAATCGAACGTCGAGGCGCCGATGCGGCCAATGTACACCTGGTCGAGATAGAAGCCGACGCCCTGCTCGATGCCGTCATTGGTGAGGCCGAAGGGCGCGCCCAGGCCGCGGATGTTGATCGCCGAGTTGCGCGGGTTGCTCGAATAGAATTGCACCGCCGGCAGCGAAGTCTGGAGGCGGTTGAGATTGGTCGCGCCGGTCTGCTCGATCGCCGAGCCGCCGATCACCGACATGGCGATCGGCACGTCCTGCGCCTTCTCTTCGCGGCGGCGCGCGGTGACGACGATCTCGCCGCTGCCGCTCTCCTGTGCCGGCCTGGCCTGCTGCTCGTCCTTGGCGCTCGCGGCGACCGGATCGTCGCGCAGCGCCCCGGCGGGCGCCGGCGCGGCACTGGCCAGAAGCAGTAGCGAAAGCGAAGCAAGGCTCATCATCATCCCCTTTGGCCGTGTTGCGCTTAATCTCCACTCATTTAATGGATATTAGCGAACAAGGAGATGTTTAGCGATGCCTAGCCTGGGTTGCCCGGCGCCGGCGGGCCTCGTTCCGGCGCACCTTGAAAGCCATGCGGTCCAACACGATCTCAACTCCAGGCGGCGCCCAGCAGGGGCCGCCGGCCGGGCGTCGCGGCTCACCGGATGCCAGGCACATCGATCAATTCGCTTCGCATGGAGGTCTTGATATGCGTCAGTTCGATTTCACTCCCTTCCGCCGATCGACCATCGGGTTCGACCGGTTGTTCGACCTGCTCGAGGCCAGCGCCCGGGCCCAGGCATCCGAAAACTATCCCCCGTTCAACCTCGAGCGCGTTGCCGAGGACCGCTACCGGATCACGATCGCCGTCGCCGGCTTCAAGGCCGATGAGATCGACATCACCGCGCAGCAGAACCTGCTGCTCGTGGCCGGCAGGCGTCGCGAGGAGAATGAGAACAACCAGGGCGCCTATCTGCACCTGGGCATCGCCACCCGCAGCTTCGAGCGCCGCTTCGAACTGGCCGACTTCGTTCGCGTCGAAAGCGCCGACCTTGCCGACGGCTTGCTGGTGATCGAGCTGGTGCGCGAAGTGCCCGAGGCGATGAAGCCCAAGAAGATCGCGGTGAATGCCGGCGGCCAACCGCGCCCGATCGCGCACCGCGAGGCCGACGCGGCCTGACGGACCGGCCAGGGCTCGCGACGTCTTCCTCCCTTTGGACGTCGCAGCGGGGGGCGCTCGGACCCTGGTCCGGGCGCCCTTTGTCGTTGGGCGGTGGACTCCGGAACAAGCCCGGCAAGGACTGAGGCGAATGGATGTCGCCGGAATCCGCAGGCGATGCGATCAACAAGAAAAGAGGGGAGAGCTTTCGCCCTCCCCTCTCCAATGCTCGCACTGACAATATAGCGCGACGCGACTAGTTTTTCAAATTTCAAATCTCTTTTCTTATATGAATTATCAGAACGAAGCCCAGTCGTCGGCGCGGGTGAGCGCGGAGACGGCGGCGGCAGGCAGCGGCTTGACCGGCGACACATAGCCGGGCGCGACCTTCTCGCGGATATCGGTGGCGGGGGCAGCCGGGCGGCGCGCCGGCGCCTGGCCCGCCCCGATGTTGAACGCCGAAGCCTGTTCCGAGAGGAGCTGGACTTCCGAGCTCAGGTTACGCGAGGCAGCCGAGGTCTCCTCGACCATCGCGGCATTCTGCTGGGTCGCCTGGTCCATGGTGCCGATCGCCACGGCGATCTGGGTGACTGCCGAGGATTGTGCCTCATTGTCGGCGGCGATGTTGGCGAGCAGGTCGTGCACTTCGTCGACATCCCCCGAAATGGCGACCAGCGCGCCGTCCACCTTCTGCACCATCGCCACGGCATCGACGATATCCGCCTGAGTCGCGGTCAGCTGGTCGCGGGCGCGGCCGGCTTCCTCCTCGGCGCGCATCGCCAGCGCCGAGACGAGATCGGCGACCACCGCGAAGCCGCGGCCCGCCTCGCCGGCGCGGCCCGCTTCCACCGCCGCGTTCATCGCGAGCACCCGGGTCTGGAAGGCGATCTTGTCGAGGCCCTCGATCACCGAATCGATGCCCTTGGCGCTTTCCGACACGCGAGTCATCGCCTGGACGGCGTCGTCGGCGACCGAACGGCCGTCGCCGACCGTCGCGATTGCCTGATTGGCGCGCGAGAGCGTGCTGCCCGCCGCCTTGGCGGTCGCCTTGAGCCGGTCGTCCATCTGGCTGATCGCGGCCGAAGTCTCCTCGAGCGACGCGGCATTGCTCTCGGTGCGGCGGGCCAGGTCCTCAGAGGCCTGGGCGATCTCGCCCGAGCCCGTGCGGATGCTCGCCGCACCCTCGACGACCGAACCGATCAGGGTGCGCAGCGCATTGAGCGCCGAGTTGAAATTGGTCTTGAGCGCGCCGTATTCGGGCGCGAACGCGCTCGATATCTCGGTGGTGAGATCGCCCTTCGCCAGATTGTCGAGCCCCGTGGTGAGCTCGGTGACGACGTGCTGCTGCTCGGCATCGGCGACCAGCTTCGCCGCATCGGCCTTTTCCTTGGCGACCGCGGCGTCGCGGAAGACGAGCACTGCCTTGGCCATGCCGCCCACTTCGTCCTTGCGGTCGGTGCCCGGCACCTCGATCCTGTTCTCGCCACCGGCCAGGCGACCCATCAGCGTGGTCATTCCCTCGATCGGCCGCGCGATCATCCGGGTGAGCAGCCAGCCGAGCAGCACCGCCATGGCGATGCCGAACGCGCCGCCAAAGGTGAGCGCGGCCACCGCGCCGGCACGGGCATCGGCTTCCACCTTCTTGGTCGAGGCCACGCGCTCCGCCTGGATCTGGCTGATCTCGCCCATCACTTCGCGAATCGCGCCGAGCTGCTTGACGCCGGCGAGCTGCTGCGCCTCGGCCTGGGTCGCCGGGTTGCGAGCGAGCGCGATCATGTTGTCGAGCTTGCCGTCGAGTTCGCGGACCGCGTTCATCAGCTTCTCGAGCCGTGCCCGCTGCTCGGGGAGCTTGGTGTCGCGCCGGAAGGCGTCGGCCGCCTCGTCGATCTTCTTGCGGGCATCCTTGTAGGTGACCAGGAAATCCGCATTCCGCAGGATGACATAGGCGCGGACGGCACTCTGCTCCTCGAGGACCTGCGTCATGATCTGGTCGGCGCTGGCAGTGACGTCGAACGCGCGCTCCTTGTCCTCGGAGGCGGTTCCGACCGTCTGCAGGCTCGAGAAGAGCAGCCAGCCGATGCCGGCAAAGATGCAGACGAGCGTGACGAAGGCGACCGCAAGTTTCCGCGGTATCGGCATATCCTGAATAATCATCAATTCCCTCCCTGCCGGACCGGGGGGCCGGCATCCGAAACTATTTTTCGGGCCAGACGCGAGAAGCCTGCGAGCGGAGGGCATTTCGATCTAATCCCAACCCTCGTAATAGGAGAGGGCCGGACCAATCGAACCAAATCGGAGGAATATATTTTGCCAGTTTGTGTCCAGGGGCGATCCTGGACTTCCCCGTAGCGGGAAACTACCGCGATGCCGGCCCGAACAGCCAGGGCTTTGCATAGCCGGAGGGCCGGGCGGCACCGTCCAGCCGCTCGACGCGCAGGATCCGGACCGGCTGAAGGATCATCTGGTCCTTCATCGCATCGCGGCCGCCGCCGGTGGGGAGCGCGAGGATGCGCTTCACCACGTCCATGCCGGAGATCACCTTCCCGAACGCCGCGAAGCCGCGATAGGCCCCGCGCGCATCGAGACCGGGATTCGGCCCGACCATGATCGAGAAGTTGCAATTGGCGCCGTCGGGATTGGGGCCATGCGCCATCGAGACGGTGGCGTCGAGGTGGCGGATGCCGGTCTGGCTGGTCGGTTCGAGCAGGACCGAGGGCAGCATGCGCCGCGCATCGGTGCCGATGCCGCCCTGGACGAAGCCCTGGGTCGGCGCACCCTTGCGCCGGGCCGATCGATAGAATTGCGTGCCGTCGAGCCGGCCATCGTCGACATAGGCCATGAAGTTGGCGACCGTCTTCGGGGCGCGCTTCGCATCGAGCGCGAGCGTGATGTTGCCCGCCGAAGTGACGACGCGGACACGGACCGTGGCGGGCTCCTGCGGCGCGGCGGCGGCAATGAGAAACGGGGCGAGAACGGCGAACAGGATACGCATGGGCCGCTCGCTAATCGATGCGGGCAGGAATTTGGAGGGGGTTTCGACGCGAAGCGCCTCGAAACCCGGCATGCGCCATACCCTCCTGCGCCGGGCCCGCGGGGTTGGCGATGGGCAATGTTGATTCGCGCGACGACGCTACGGCGCGACGAAGAAGATCTTGTTCACGCGGAGGCGCGCCGGCAACACTCTTCACATCGGAGACCAGGTAATTCCTGCCGCTGACGCGTCACACCCCAACCGCGAGCGCAACATCCTCGCGCCGTGGCGTCGTAGCGCGAACAAAAGGGCCGGGCACCCGGCCCGGCCTTTCGCGTATCGATGCAGTCGGGATCAGACCAGCCGGCTCTGTCGCACCGCCGCCTGGATGAAGCTGGCGAACAGGGGATGCGGATCGAAGGGCTTCGACTTGAGTTCCGGGTGGAACTGCACGCCGACGAACCAGGGATGGTCCGGCCGCTCGACGATCTCGGGCAGCGAACCGTCCGGCGACATGCCCGAGAAGACCAATCCGCCCCGCTCGAGCACCGGCTTGTAGGCGGTGTTGACCTCGTAACGGTGGCGATGGCGCTCGCTGATCTCCTCCGCTCCGTAGATCGAGGCGACCACCGAATTGCCCCCGAGCTTCGCAGGATAGGCGCCGAGACGCATCGTGCCGCCCAGGTCGCCGCCCGCCTCGCGCGTCTGCAGGCCTTCCGAAGTCATCCACTCGGTGATCATGCCCACCACCGGCTGCTCGGTCGGGCCGAACTCAGTGGTGGAGGCGTCGGCGACGCCGCCGGCCCGGGCGCCCTCGATACAGGCCATCTGCATGCCGAGGCAGATACCGAAGAACGGCACGCTGCGCTCGCGGGCGAACTTCACGCCGGCGATCTTGCCCTCGCTGCCGCGCTCGCCGAAGCCGCCGGGGACGAGGATGCCGTGCAGCGGCTCGAGCGCCGCGGTGATCTCTTCCTCCTTGTCGTGCTCGAACAGCTCGGCGTCGAGCCAGCGGATATTGACCTTCACCCGATTGGCGATGCCGCCATGCGTGAGCGCTTCGGTGAGCGACTTATAAGCGTCGGGCACGCCCATATATTTGCCGACCACGCCGATCGTGACTTCGCCCTCGGGATTGAGGACCCGGTCGACGATCTCTTCCCAGCGGCTGAGGTCGGGCGAGCCCTGGACGTCGATGCCGAAGGCCTTGAGCACTTCGACGTCGAGGCCCTCGGCATGATATTGGAGCGGCACGCCGTAGATGCTCGGCGCGTCGAGCGCCGGAATGACCGACGAGGCGGGCACGTTGCAGAACAGCGCGATCTTGGCGCGGTCGCTCGCCGGCAGCGGCTTCTCGCTGCGGCAGACGATGACGTCGGCATGGACGCCGAGCGAGGCAAGTTCCCGGACGCTGTGCTGAGTCGGCTTGGTCTTCAGCTCGCCGGCGGCCGCGATGTACGGCACCAGGGTGAGATGGACGCTGACCGACTGGTTGCGGCCCAGATCATTGCGAAGCTGGCGAATGGCTTCGACGAACGGCAGCGACTCGATGTCGCCGACGGTGCCGCCGATCTCGCACAGCACGAAATCGAGATCCTCGGTATCTTCCTGGGCGAACGCCTTGATCGCATCCGTCACGTGCGGGATCACCTGGACGGTAGCGCCCAGATAGTCGCCGCGGCGCTCGCGCTCGATGATCGTCTTGTAGATCCGGCCCGAGGTGATGTTGTCCGACTGGCGCGATGCGACGCCGGTGAAGCGCTCGTAATGCCCCAGGTCGAGATCGGTCTCGGCGCCGTCGTCGGTCACGTACACCTCACCATGCTGGTGCGGCGACATCGTGCCGGGATCGACGTTGAGATAGGGATCGAACTTGCGGATGCGGACCCGATAGCCACGAGCCTGGAGCAAAGCCGCGAGGCTCGCCGCCATGAGACCCTTGCCGAGCGAGGAGACCACGCCGCCGGTGATGAAGATATACCGCGCCATGGGAGAAAACGCCTAACGTGAATGGGCGCACACCGGCAAGCGTGCGACTCACGCCGGTGCGCAGATTTTTTGTGGACAGGCCCCGGATGCGCAGGGCCGGCGAAGATTACTGGGCCAGCGGAACCGCGCTGTTGCCCTGCGTCGACGACGGCGCGGCCGGAGCCGTGCTGTTGCCCGGGGCGAACGGCACCGCGCCGCCCGGAGGCGCCGTGGTCGGCACCGCCTGCGGCGCCGCGGCCGGCGCGGCGCGCTGGAGCGAGGCGTCGATCGTCGCGCCGTGGCGATTCGCGGCCAGGAACGCGAGCAGGATCGACATGGCGATGAACGCCGTGGCGAGGATCGCGGTGGTGCGCGTCAGGAAATCCGCCGCGCTGCGCGCCGACATCAGGCCCGAGGGGCTGCCGCTCGAGGTGAGGCCGCCGCCCTCCGACTTCTGCAGGAGGATCACGCCGACGAGACCCGCGGCGATGAAGGCCTGGACGATGAGCAGGAAGGTGAACATGAAATGCGCGGACCTCTTGAAGAAAGGCGGCACATAGGGGAGCCGCCCGCTCCGATCAACCGTTGGAAGGCCCAACCGGCCACGCCGGTTCAACAAAGCCGTAACATTTCGCATCCGGACTGAAACCGGATCGGTTCACGCGCGTTATGAGCTTCAGCCCCGGCGTATCGGGGGCAAAACAACAGAGTAGATGCCGTGAACGCAATGACCGACAGCTCGCTTTCTTCGTGGAAGAACACGCTCGTCGACTATGTGCGATCGGGCGAACCGGACCTGACCAATCGGCAAATGGCGCTGCTGATGCTCGTCTATCTGGATCCCGGCCCCCATACCGTGCGCGGATTGGCCCGGGCTTTGAACGTCTCGAAGCCCGTCGTCACGCGTGCCTTGAATCGTCTGGGCACGCTCGGCTATCTGCGCCGTCAACGCGACGATACCGACAAGCGGAACATCTTCGTCGCAAAGACCGCGGAAGGGGCAGAGTTTCTTGCAGAATTCGGGCATTTCCTCACTGGCCAGCACATCGAGCCAGTCGCCCGCAGGGCCAGCGCGTAAGCGTTTCTCGCTGAAGGGCCGTTCGGTTCCCATCGATCCCAGGGTCGATGCCGTTCGTCGCGACCTGGCAGACGTACGTCTGGCGGATCGGGTGTTCGCACCCCATTATGCGGCGCCTATGCCCCGCATCATCGCCTCGCCCATAATGCTCCATGCCGGCCCCAAGCCCGATTCGGAAACCCTCGCCCAGCTTTCGGCGGGGGATTCGTTCGAAGTGCTCGAATTCGCCGGCGACCATGCCTGGGGCGTCGCGCCCGGGCACAAGCTGGTCGGCTATGTGCCCGCCGCGATGCTGGAGCGCCCGGCGGCATGACGATTCGGGTCTTCATCGACGGCGCCGTGGGCACCACGGGCCTGGAAATCCGCGAGCGGCTCGACGGCCGCGACGGGATCGAGCAGATCATCCTGAGCGACAAGGACCGCAAGGACGCCGCGAAGCGCGAGGATGCGCTCAATTCGGCGGACTTCGTGATCCTTTGCCTGCCCGATGACGCCGCGCGCGAGGCGGTGGAGATGATCAGGGCCGCCAAGGTCCGCGTGATCGACGCCTCGAGCGCGCATCGCGTGGCCGATGGCTGGTCCTATGGCTTTCCCGAACTGGAGCCCGGCCAGGCGGCCCAGATCGCCGAGGCGGCGCGAGTTTCCAATCCGGGCTGCTATCCCACCGGCTTCCTCGCGCTCGTCCGCCCGCTGATCCGCGCAGGCCTGGTGCCGCACGACCATCCGCTGACCGTCAACGCGGTCTCGGGCTATTCGGGCGGCGGCAAGTCGATGATCGCCGAGTTCGAGGATGCGGACGCGCCGAATCACACCGGCACCGCGTTCCGCAACTATGGCCTCAACCTCGCGCACAAGCATGTGCCCGAGATGACCAAGCACGCCCGCATCGTCCATCCGCCGATCTTCCAGCCGGCGGTGGCGCGAACCTATCGCGGCATGCTGGTCGAGGTCCCCCTGCCCCTTCAGGCATTCACGCGCCGGCCGTCGCTGGACGCCATCGAGAATGCGCTGCGCGAGGCGTACAAGGATTCGCCGATCGTGCGCGTGCTGCCCGGCGACGCGGCGACGGTGCGCATCGAGGAGGATGCGGGAACCGACCGGCTTTCGCTGCGGGTCTTCGGCAATCCCGAGACCGGCCAGGCGCGGCTGGTGGCGACGCTCGACAATCTCGGCAAGGGCGCAGCCGGCGCAGCGGTGCAGAACCTCAACATCATGGCGGGGTTCGACCAGACCGCGGGGTTGGTGCTTTAGGGGCCTGTTTGGTTGTGGGCTTTGAGGAGGCCGGGCCCTTGGGTCCGGCCTTTTCTGTTTCCGGCGCGGCCAGAAAATTCCTCCCCGAGCTTGTCTCGGGGAGGGGGACCATTCGCATAGCGAATGGTGGAGGGGCCGGCGCGTAAGCGACGGTGCTTTCGTATCGAGGCTACACCGCTGCGTGCCGCAGCGGCCCCTCCACCACCGGCTTCGCCGGCGGTCCCCCTCCCCCAGCGAGCTGGGGGAGGAATTTTTGGAGGCCGATGGGGCACTGACAGATAAATCCGATCTCGGACATGGCGGGTTGCCACCGGTTACCCTATCTGGAGCGCTCCTCGCGGCCTTGATCTTTGCGCCTCATTGGTGTCTCGCGGGCCCGAAACGACGACAGAGAGGCGATCCATGCGACAGCCCGCGGGCAAATTGCTTTTGTTCGGTGCCACCGGCGACCTTTCCCAGCGGATGCTGCTCCCCTCGCTCTATGGTCTTCATGCCGACGGCCTGCTGCCCGAAGGGCTGACCATCACGGGCACCGCCCGCTCGGACTATGACGACGCCGGCTTCCGCGCATTCGCCCGCGAAGCGCTCGATCATTTCGTGCCGGCCGACAGGAAGGATGACAGCGCTGTCGGCAGCTTTCTCGAGCGGATCTTCTACCAGCGGCTCGATGCCTCGAAGACGGAAGGCTTCGCCGCGCTGGCCGAGAAGCTCGGCGACATCTCGAACGGGCTCGCCATCTTCCTGTCGACCGCGCCTTCGCTGTTCGGGCCCACGATCAAGGGGCTCGAATCCGCGGGGCTGACCGGCGCCAATGTCCGCATCGGGCTGGAGAAGCCGCTGGGCGTCGACCTCCAGTCGAGCCGCATCGTCAACGACATCGTTGCCGAGGCCTTTCCGGAGGATCGCACCTTCCGGATCGACCATTATCTCGGCAAGGAGACGGTGCAGAACATCCTGGCGCTGCGCTTCGGCAATTCGCTGTTCGAGCCGGTGTGGAACGCGCAGGGGATCGATCACGTCCAGATCACCGTCTCGGAGACGGTCGGCCTCGAAGGCCGCGCGGGCTATTATGACGATGTCGGTGCGCTGCGCGACATGGTGCAGAACCACATGCTCCAGCTGCTCGCGCTGATCGCGATGGAGCCGCCGGCCCGCTTCGACGGCACCTCGATCCGCGACGAGAAGGTGAAGGTGCTGCGCTCGCTGCGTCCGGTCGCCGGGGCCGATGTGCCCAACCTGACCGTGACCGGCCAGTATGGCGGCGGCGCGGTGAAGGGCGAGATCGTGCGCTCCTACGACACCGATCTGGAAAAACCCTCGGACACCGAGACCTTCGTCGCGATCAAGGCGCATGTCGACAATTGGCGCTGGCACGGCGTGCCCTTCTATCTGCGCACCGGCAAGCGGCTGGCGGAACGGCGCAGCGAGATCGTGATCCAGTTCAAGCCGGTGCCGCACTCGATCTTCGAGGACCGCGGCGGCGCGCTGAAGCCGAACGTGCTGGTGATCCGCCTCCAGCCCGAGGAGTATATCCAGCTGCTGGTCATGGCGAAGGAGCCCGGGCTCGATCGCGACGGCATCCGCCTGAAGGAAGTGCCGCTGAACCTGAGCCTGGAGCATGAGTTCGCCGGCACCCGCCGCCGCATCGCCTATGAGCGGCTGTTCCTCGACCTTATCGAGGGCGATCCCACGCTGTTCGTGCGCCGCGACGAGGTGGAAGCGCAATGGGCGTGGATCGACGCGATCCGCGAAGGCTGGAAGAGCGGCAATGTGAAGCCCAAGCCCTATGCCTCGGGCAGCTGGGGCCCGAGCGCCGCCATCGCGCTGACCGAGCGCGACGGCGTGACGTGGAACGAGTGAGTTGCCGTAAGGCAGTGCCGCGACCTTAACCGTCCCCCCCGCCTTCGCGGGGATGACGAACATGGGACATTTGGCGCGAGACGATCGTCGGGCAGTTCGGCATGACGATGGTTTTCGAGCCAGGACTACCCATCTGAAACGCAAGGAACGAACATGACGACCGAAATCGAATGGTGGGACTATGACAGCGCCGACGAGATGGCAGAGGCCGTCGCCGGCGACATCGGCTTCATCATCGAGAGCGCGATCGACGCGCGCGGCGCGGCGGTGATCGCGCTGGGCGGGGGCAAGACTCCGCTGCCGATCTACGAGAAGCTGGCCAGCGCCAAGATCGACTGGAAGCGCGTGACGATCATTCCCGGCGACGATCGCATCGTGCCGCTGGGCGACCCGCTCTCCAACGTCACCGCGATCGGCAAGATCTTCCTTCCCAAGGGCGCGCGGGTGATCCCGCTGGTGAGCGACAAGGCACCGGACTACAAGGCGGCGGGCCGCTCGGCCGATGCGCTGCTCCAGGACGTGCATTGGCCGCTGGATCTCTGCCTGCTCGGCATCGGCACCGACGGGCATTGCGCCTCGATCTTCCCGGGCCCGGATTTCGACGAGGCGCTGAACGGGCCGAAGGAGCGGCGCGCGCTGGGCGTGATGCCCGATCCCCTGCCGCCGGAAGCGCCGGTCGCCCGGGTGACTTTGTCGCGTGCCGCCATCGTCTCCGCGCGCGCACTGATGATCGCGATCACCGGCGAGGCGAAGAAGGAAGTGCTGGAAGCGGCGATCGAACAGGGCGCCTCGTCCAGCTATCCGGTCGGCCGCGTCCTCGCCGATGTCGAGCTGCCGGTGGACATCCACTGGGCGGCATGACGCCTTGACCGGCCCCCGGGCAAAGCCAGCCCGAGCGTCCGCCCCGCGGGCGCTCGGGGGAGCGGGGGCCCGGTCGCGATGTCGTTCGAGAGGCTCGGGCGCCTCGACAATCAGCCCGATATCGGGCCCCGGCCACCGCCGGGGAGCAGCCAGTACAAGCGGAATAGGCATATGACCCAGCTCCACACCGAAATCGCCGCCGTCACCGATCGAGTGATCGAACGCTCCAAGGCGCGCCGCCGCGCCTATCTCGCGCTGGTCGATGCCGAGCGCGAGTCGGGCAACGACCGGCCCAAGCTCGGCTGCGCCAACCTCGCCCATGCCTATGCCGGCACCGACGAGCAGCGCGACCAGCTGAAGGCCGGGCGCTCGATGAATATCGGCATCGTCACCGCCTATAACGACATGCTGTCGGCGCATGCGGTCTATTACCGCTATCCCGAGCAGATGAAGGTCTGGGCGCACGAGGCCGGGGCCACCGCGCAGGTGGCGGGCGGCGTGCCGGCGATGTGCGACGGCGTGACCCAGGGCTATCAGGGCATGGAGCTCTCGCTGTTCAGCCGCGACACGATCGCGCTGAGCACCGCGGTCGCCCTCTCCCACCGCACCTTCGAAGGCGCGGCGCTGCTCGGCATCTGCGACAAGATCGTGCCCGGGCTGGTGATGGGGGCGCTGCGCTTCGGCCATCTGCCGATGGTGCTGGTGCCGGGCGGCCCGATGCGCTCGGGCCTGGCCAACAAGGAGAAGGCGCGGATCCGCGAGCTCTATGCCGAAGGCAAGGTGGACCGCGACGAGCTGCTCGACGCCGAGATCGCCGCCTATCACTCCAAGGGCACCTGCACCTTCTACGGCACCGCGAACTCCAACCAGATGATGATGGAGGCAATGGGCCTGCACATGCCGGGCGCGGCCTTCGCCAATCCGGGCACCAAGCTGCGCCAGGAGCTGACCCGCGCCGCCGTCCACCGGCTCGCCGAGATCGGCTGGAACGGCGACGACTATCGCCCGATCGGCCATGTCGTCGACGAGAAGGCGATCGTGAACGCCGCGATCGTGCTGCTGGCGACGGGCGGCTCGACCAACCATCTGATCCATGTGCCGGCGTTCGCGCGCGCGGCCGGGATCACGATCGACTGGGACGATTTCGACCGGCTCTCCCGCGTGGTGCCGCTGCTGGCGCGCGTCTATCCCAACGGCTCGGCCGATGTGAACGGCTTCGAGGATGTCGGCGGCCCGACCTTCGTGATCCGCGAACTGCTCCGCGCCGGGCTGATGCATGCCGACACGCTGACCGTCGGCAAGGGCGGCATGGCGGACTATGGCCGCAAGCCGGAGATGGCCGGCGACGAACTGATGTGGGTCGATCACGGCACCGAGAGCGGCGACGACACCATCCTGCGCACCGCCGAGGCACCCTTCTCGCCCGAGGGCGGCTTCCGCATCCTCAAGGGCAATCTGGGCCGCGCCTGCATCAAGGTGAGCGCAGTGGAGCGCGAACGCTGGACGATCGAGGCGCCGTGCCGCGTATTCCAGGACCAGGCCGAGGTGCAGCAAGCCTTCAAGGCAGGCGAACTCGATCGCGACGTGGTGGTGGTCGTGCGCTTCCAGGGGCCCAAGGCCAATGGCATGCCCGAGCTGCACAAGCTCACCCCGCCGCTGGGCGTCCTCCAGAATCGCGGATACAAGGTCGCGCTGGTGACCGACGGGCGAATGTCGGGCGCGAGCGGCAAGGTGCCGTGCGCGATCCATCTCAGCCCCGAGGCACTGGGAGGCGGGCCGATCGGCAAGCTGCGCGACGGCGATGTGGTGCGGCTCTGCGCCGAGACGGGCGAGCTGAACGCGCTGGTCGAGGCAGCGGAATGGGACGCGCGCGCCCATATGGCGTCGCCCCCGCCGGCGATCGGCACCGGCCGCGAGCTGTTCGCGATGCTGCGCCACCATTGCGACGAGGCCGAGCAGGGCGCTTCCGCGATGCTGGCCGAAGCGGGGCTTTGAGCCAAAGCCGTCATCCCGGCGAAAGCCGGGATCTCGTGCGGCTCTTGTCCCACGCCTTCGCCTGAGATCCCGGCTTTCGCCGGGATGACGGAAATATCATGGGATGGTTGTCCTTTACTTCTGCGTCGCACGGGGGAAGAAGGGCGCAGCCGGGCATGGCAACGTTGACAGGCCCAGGCGGATGAGAGGATCAGGAGCCCGAATGGAAGTCGTCGCGGTCGATATCGGGGGCACGCACGCCCGCTTCGCCATTGCCGAAGTGGCCAAGGGCCGCGTGGTCTCGATCAGCGAGCCGATCACACAGAAGGTGGCGGAACATGCCAGCCTGCAGCTCGCTTGGCAGGCCTATGGCGAGGCGCTGGGCCGCGAATTGCCCAAGGCGGCGGCGCTGGCGGTGGCTTCGCCGGTGGGCGGCGACATCATCAAGCTCACCAACAACCCCTGGATCATTCGCCCTGCCCTGATCCCCGAGCGGCTGGGCGCCGACAGCTGGACGGTGGTCAATGATTTCGAGGCGATCGGCCATGCCGTCGCGCAGATGGGCGAGGAGCATTTCCTCCATCTGTGCGGGCCGGACGAGGCGCTGCCGGAAAGGGGATCGATCACCGTGTGCGGCCCCGGCACCGGCCTGGGCGTGGCCCAGGTCTTCCGCCACCGCGCCGGATATGACGTGATCGCCACCGAAGGCGGCCACAGCGATTTCGCGCCGCTCGACCCGATCGAGGATGCGCTCGTGAAGCGCCTGCGCAAGACCTATACCCGTGTCTCCAAGGAGCGCGTGGCGGCCGGCCCGGCGATCGTCTCGCTCTATGAGACGCTGGCGGAGCTCGAGGGCAAGCCGGTCCACCGGCTCGACGACAAGGCGATCTGGGGCCTGGCGCTGGAGGGCAAGGACGAGCTGGCAGTGGCCGCGCTCGACCGCTTCTGCCTGAGCCTGGGCGCCGTAGCGGGTGATCTGGCGCTGTGCCACGGCCCGAGCGGCGTCGTGATTGCCGGCGGTCTGGGCTTGCGCTTGAAGGACCATCTGTTGCAGTCGGGCTTCGGCCAGCGGTTCGTCGCCAAGGGCCGGTTCCAGGGCCTGATGTCTTCCATTCCGGTGAAGCTCATCACGCACCCGCAGCCGGGCCTGTACGGCGCCGCCGCGGCGTTCGCGCAGGAGCATGCCCTTTGAATATCGAAGCCATCATGAAGACCGCGCCGGTGATCCCGGTGCTCGTGATCGAAGACGCCGCCACGGCTCGGCCGCTGGCGGAGGCACTGGTGAAGGGTGGCCTGCGCGTGCTCGAAGTGACGCTGCGCACCGGGGCCGCACTGGAGGCGATCGCCGAGATGAAGAAGGTCGAGGGCGCGATCGTCGGCGCGGGCACGGTGGTGAACACCGAGCAGTTCGAGCAGGTGATGAAGGCCGATGCCGAGTTCATCGTCTCGCCGGGCCTGACCGACCGGCTGGGCGACGCCATCGTGCGCAGCGGCGTGCCTTATCTGCCGGGCGTGGCCAATGCCGGCGACATCATGCGCGGGCTCGACCTGGGGCTGGCGCATTTCAAGTTCTTCCCGGCCGAGACTTCGGGCGGGCTGAAGGCGCTGAAGGCGCTCGCCGCGCCCTTCTATCAGTGCAAATTCTGCCCGACCGGCGGCATCTCCGCCGCGACCGCGCCGGAATGGCTGGCGTTCGATCCGATCCTGTGCGTCGGCGGATCCTGGGTCACGCCCAAGGGCGCGAGCTACGCGCAGGTCGAGGCACTGGCGCGCGAAGCGGCGGCGCTGAAGGGCTGATCGCCCGGGACCCCGGCTTTCGCCGGGGTGACGGCCATATCGGAACGGGGCGAGCCACTGGGACGGAATGTCCCATTTCCGTTGCGGGCTATCCACACCACATAGCCGCCATGGAGAAGACCGGCACGCCCTCCCCCCATGCCATCGCGATGCGCGACGAGAAGCGGCGGGCGGCCGCGGAGATGGGGATCGACGATGCCTATGTCTCCGAGCTGGTCGAGCGCTTCTATGGTCGCGTGCAGGCCGATCCGGTGCTGGGCCCGGTCTTCGGCGCGCGAATCGCCGATTGGGAGCCGCATCTCGCCCAGATGAAGCGCTTCTGGCGCTCGGTCCTGTTCAGCAGTGGCGAATATCTGGGGCGGCCGATGCCGCTGCACCTCGCCATCCCGGGGCTCGACAAGCCGATGTTCGCCCGCTGGCTCGACCTGTTCGCCGCGACCCTGGCCGAGATCGGCGGCGGGGACGCCGCCGAGCATGTCCATGAACGCGCCCGGATGATCGCGAACAGCTTCCTGAACGGCATCGCCGTCCACCACCACGGCAAGCTTGGATTGGGGCCGGGCGAAGGCTTCGCCTGAAGCCGTGACCGAACCCTCTCGTCAGTTCTTGCCGGCCTTGGCCTCCGGGCGTGCCGGCGGGCTGCTCGAGGCCGCGGCGCGCAGCGCATCGTCATACCAGGTCGAGAGATCGCGGTGCATCTCCGGGAGCGTGTCCGGGTTCAGATACACCATGTGCCCGGCATGATAATAAGTGAAGCGGATGTTCTTCTGGAGCTGGGAATCCAGCAACATGTGGCTGACATCGAACTCCGCGCCGTAGAAGGGCGTGGCGAAGTCGAAATAGCCGTTGATGAACAGCACCTTGAGATAGGGATTGGTGCGCATCGTATAGGCGAGGTCGACGGCGCTGTCCGGCGCCAGATGGGTGCCGTCGCCCGGCGCGCGATGCTTCCAGTCCCATTCGAAGCCCGGGCCCCGCGCGCTCATGCGATAGGGCATGTCCGTCTTGTAGCCGAGCACGCGCGTCGCATAGTCCTGAAATGTCGCGACAAAGGCGCCCGAGACCGCGGTCGAGGCGGGATCATCCTCGGGGCTGTCGGCATTCGCATCGGTAACGTTCAGCAGGTAGCGCGAGTCGAGCCGGCCCACGGCGAGGCGACGATCCCGCAACAGCTCGGTCTGGAAGCGCGGCAGCGTGAGGCGCAGATCGGCGCGCAGGATATAGGCTTGGCCGATGCCGGTATATTCGGCCATCTTTGCCGCGACCGCGGCCTTTTCCTCCGGCGAGATCGTCGATCCCTTGGCCAGCGCCGCGGCATAGGGACCGCTGGTGAAGGCACGCACGTCGTCGAGGAAGGCGCCCAGGTCCGCCGGACGGTTCTGCAGGCGGTTGTGATACCAGGCCGTCGCCGCCATCGTCGGGAACAGGGTAAGATAATTCTGGTCGTAGCCCGGCTGGCGCACGCCATAGTTCATGATCGTCGAGAACTGGACGATGCCGTTGAGGCTGAGGCCGGCGGATTCGAGCTTGGCGGCGACCACCGGGTTGCGCAGCGTGCCATAGCTTTCGCCGAACAGGAATTTCGGGGAGGCCCAGCGGTTGAACTTGCTGGTGTAGCGCAGGATCGCGCGGGCGAAGCCATCGGCGTCCTGGTCGACGCCCCAGAAATCCTTGCCGGTTTTGTCGCCCAGCGGCCGCGACCAGCCGGCACCGATCGCGTCGACGAACACCATGTCGGTCTTGTCGATCAGCGAATGGGAATTGGGGCCGAAGCCATAGGGCGCGGGGCGGATATATTCGGGATTGGCGGTGGTCACGCGCACCGGCGCGAAGCTGCCCATGTGCAGCCAGATCGTCGGTGAGCCAGGGCCGCCATTGTAGAAGAAGGTAACCGGGCGCGGCCCCTTCCCCACCCCATCCCGGGTATAGGCGGTGTAGAAATAGGATGCGGTGGGCTTGCCCTCGTCATCGCGGACGGTGAGCGTGCCGGCGGTGGCGGTATAGGCGATGTTCTGCCCCGCCACCGTCACGGCGCCATGGCTGACCGCGCTGGCTTCCGCGACGGGCGGACGCGCCCATGCCGCCTCGGCCTCCGCCTTCAGCTGCTCGCGATAGCCCTGCCCCTTGGCGGCCGGCGGCTCGGCCTTGTCCTGTGCCCAGGCCGGCGCGGCGGTGGCAAGCAGAAGGCTGGGCAGGACAAGGCGATGCATGCGGCGATTCCCCGGTTTCGTAGCGATGACGAAACAAGGTTACACGCCGCGATTTGGGAGACAAGCGGGTGGGGGTGTCCTGCGGACACCTCCCGCCAGGGACGCGGCATGGCCGAATGCAGATCCCCCACTCCCTCTCCCACGGGTGGAGCGGGAAGGAAGATCGCATCCGGCGCGCGAGAATGATCGTCGCCAGCCTCCCCAACGGGATTGGACCCAGGGTCACGCGAGGCTTCCGCCTGAAGCCGCCGGCAATGCCCGCTCGGCGGCCACGCCGCTCGCGGCAAAGGCATCAGAAGGGATAGTCGCCTTCGCCTTCGCGGAACAGCGTTCCCGATTGGAACTCCACCAATAGCCGGGCTCGACTATCCACTATGCCCAGAATCAGCACCCGGTCCCGATAGAGACAGGGACCACCGACATAGCAGGGCACCCGTTCCGACAGCCTCTCAAGGAAACCGGGTACGGCGATCGCGATCGTCTGGCCATCCTCAAGCAGAAGCGTCGCATTGTCGCCAATGACCCGTAGCTCACCGCGCAGTTCGTGCACGGCCCGGATCACATCTCTCCCCGCGCCCGGCGGATCGCGTACCATTTCTGCACATTGGCGTTGTGCTGCTCGAGCGTGTCCGCGAACACGTGCCCGCCGGTGCCGTCCGCCACGAAATACAGCGCCGAAGAGGTCGCCGGATCGAGCACCGCGTCGATGCTCGCCCGGCCCGGATTGGTGATCGGGCCGATCGGCAGGCCTACCTTCTCATAGGTATTGTAATCGTTCTTCGCATGCACCTCGGAGAGGAGCGGACGGCGGCCGAGCGGCTTGCCCTTGGTGATCGGGTAGATGAAGGTCGGATCGGCCTGAAGCATCATGTTCTGGCGCAGGCGGTTCGAATAGACCGCGGCGACGGTGCGGCGCTCCTCGGGCTTGCCGGTTTCCTTCTCGACGATCGAAGCGAGCGTGAGCGCGTCGCGCGGATCGTTCACCGCGATGCCCGGCTTGCGCGCCTCCCAGGCCTTGGCGAGATAGGCTGCCATCGCCTTCTGCATGCGATCGAGCACCGACTGGCGGGTATCGCCGCGATTATAGGCATAGCTGTCCGGCAGCACCGTGCCTTCGACCGGCACCTGGATCTCGCCGGTGAGCTGGGGCGCCTTCATCAGCGTCTCGTAGACGAGGATCGACGGCGTGCCCTCGGGAATCGTGACGAAGCGCTGGAGGGTGCGGCCGCCCTGCATCATCTTGAGGATGTCGGACTGGCTGAGATGCGCCGGCACGCGATATTCGCCCGCCTTGATCGCATCCTTGCTGCCCAGCAGCTTGGCGAGCACGAGGAACTGGCGTGCCGAGCCGATCGCACCGGCCTTTTCCAGCTCGGTGGCGGCGCGCGACAGGCTCGCCCCTTCCGGGATCATCACCGTCAGATTCTGCTTCGCCGGCCCCGCCCCGCCCCAGAGCTGGAGCACGCCCATGCCGAGCGCGACCAGCACCAGGATCGCGACCAGCACGGCACAGCCGCCAAGCCGCTTGCGGGGCCTGGCGGGCGGTTCCGCCGGCGCTGGTGCTTCCTCAGACAGACTTCATCACCAGGCTGGCATTGGTGCCGCCGAAGCCGAACGAGTTGTTCAGCACCGCGCGGACCTTGCGCTGCTTGGCGATGTGCGGGACGAGATCGACGCCCGCGCAATTTTCGCTCGGATTGTCGAGGTTCAGCGTCGGCGGCACGATCTGGTCGCGCAGCGCCAGGATGCAGAAGATGCTCTCCACCGCGCCCGCGCCGCCCAGCAGATGGCCGATCGCCGACTTGGTCGAGCTCATCGAGAGGCCGCCGATCGCATCGCCGAACAGGCGGCGCACCGCGCCCAGCTCCAGCTCGTCGCCCAGCGGCGTCGAGGTGCCGTGCGCATTGATATAGTCGATGTCGCCGAGGTCGAGGCCCGACTTCTTCATCGCCATCTGCATCGAGCGGAAGGCGCCCGAGCCCTCGGGGTGCGGCGCCGTGACGTGATAGGCGTCGCCCGACAGGCCATAGCCGACGACTTCGGCATAGATCTTCGCGCCGCGGCGCTTGGCGTGCTCATATTCCTCGAGCACGACGATGCCCGCGCCCTCGCCCATGACGAAGCCGTCACGGTCCTGGTCCCAGGGGCGGCTGGCCTTGGCGGGGTCGTCGCGGAAACCGGTCGACAGCGCGCGCGCCTGGCCGAAGCCGGCGATGCCGATCGGACAGATCGTGCTCTCGGCGCCGCCGGCGAGCATGATGTCGGCGTCGTCCATCGCGATCATGCGCGCGGCGTCACCGATCGAGTGGGCGCCGGTCGAGCAGGCAGTGACCACCGCATGGTTCGGGCCCATCAGGCCGTATTTGATCGAGACCTGGCCCGAGATCAGGTTGATCAGGCGGCCATGGACGAAATGCGGGCTGACGCGCTTCGGGCCCTTCTCGGCCAGGACGAGCGATTCGCTCTCGATGCCCGGCAGGCCGCCGATGCCCGAGCCGATCGAGCAGCCGGCGCGGAAGCGCATCTCCTCCGGCATGTCGGTAAGGCCGGCATCCTCGATCGCCTGACCCGCGGCATCGATGCCGTAGACGATGAACGGATCGACCTGGCGCTGGACCTTGTGATCGACGCGCTTGCCCGGATCGAAGCCATATTCATGGTCCGGCCCCTTCACTTCGCAGGCATAGTTGCTCTGGAAATCGGTCGCGTCGAAGCGCGTGATCGTGCCCGCGCCGGACTTGGCGGCGATGATGTTCTTCCAGGCAGTCTCGACATCCGCGCCCAGCGGGGTGACGAGGCCAAGGCCGGTGACAACTACACGGCGCATCCGCTTTCTCCGTCAAACTTCTCGAAATTCACACATGAAAGCAGGCGAAATACCTGATTTCATGGCCAAAACAAAACGGCTCCCCGCCCAACTCTCTTCGAGCCCGGGACGGGGAGCCGCTGGATTCTCAAGCTCGGCCCATAAGGGCACGATCGCCCGGGGGCGATCAGCCCGCCTGGTGCTCGGAGATGTAGGAGACCGCGTCGCCGACGGTGCTGATCTTCTCAGCCGCGTCGTCGGGGATCTCGACGCCGAATTCCTCTTCGAACGCCATCACCAGCTCGACGATGTCGAGGCTGTCGGCGCCCAGGTCATCAATGAAGCTCGCCGTCGGCGAAACGTCGCCTGCATCGACACCGAGGTGATCGACGACAAGCGCAGTCACGCGGGTGGTGATCTCTTCCTGAGTGGCCATGGTCCCTGTTTTCCTTTGTAGCTAGGGGCTCAATATCGTTGGAACGCACCTAGATCGCACATGGTGTCGTTGCAAGAGGGTGCGCGTGGGTGCCGTTGCGGTCAGGCCTGCGAAAACTGCCAGGCCGCGTAGCGGACGGTGCTGAGGAACAGGAAATATTTGTTGAGCAGCGCCGCGTTGGCGCGCGTCTGCTTCGCTTCGTCGGTGACCGATGCGATCACCAGCTGCTGCATTTCCTCGGTGGTGAGCGGACGGTTGCGCGCATCCTCGGGCAGCGCGTCGAACCGGGTCTCGAGCTCGTTGGGATCGAATCCCTGGTCGACAACGGCCTTTTCGGCAATCGGCTGGCCGAGCTTGGCGAGCGTGTAGACCCGCGCGGCCTCCAGCGCCGCCTCGGACCATTTGTGCGCGTCGGCGCATTCCTTCGCGGCAATCGAGATGCCGCTGCCGACCGCCGGATCATAGGTGGGGCGCACCGCGGCGCCCTCCCCCATGTTGCGCGTGACGTCCTTGCCGATCTGCTCGGTCAGGGCCGGCTTGAGCTTGCCGATCACGCAATCGATCGTCGCGAGATCGGCGGCCTGGGCCGGGGCCGCAAGGGCTGCGGCCATGAGGGCCGCGATTCCGAAAAGACGCATAGACATCACACTCCAGGCCCCCGCCAGGCTCACAGCATCGCCATCCCGCCGTTCACATGCAAGGTCTGGCCGGTGACGTAGCTCGCTTCCTTGCTGGCAAGATAGACGACGGCGGCGCCGATGTCCTCGCCTTCGCCCAGCTTGCCCGCGGGAATGCGGCCGAGCAGCGCTTCCTTCTGCGCTTCGGGCAGCACGTCGGTCATCGCCGAGCGGATGAAGCCCGGGGCGACGCAGTTCACCGTGATGTTGCGGCTGGCCAGCTCCTGGGCCAGCGCCTTGGACATGCCGACCAGGCCGGCCTTGGACGCGGCATAATTGGCCTGGCCGGGGTTCCCGGTCGCGCCCACGACGGAGGTGATCGAGACGACGCGGCCGAATCGCGCCTTCATCATCGGCTTGGCGGCGGCACGGATCAGGCGAAAGGCGGCCTCGAGGTTCACGGTGATGACCTGTTCCCACTCCTCGTCCTTCATCCGCATCGCCAGATTGTCACGCGTGACGCCGGCATTGTTGACGAGGATGTCGAGCTGGCCGAGCGCCTCGACCGCCTGGGGCACCAGGGCATCGACCTGGGCCCTGTCGGAGAGATTGCAGGCGAGCGCGACATGGTCGCCGCCCAGGCTGGCGCGGAAGGCTTCGAGCTTCTCGGCATTGCTGCCCGACACGGCGAGCCGGGCGCCTTGTGCGGCCAGCGCCCTGGCGATCGCGGAGCCGATGCCGCCGGAAGCGCCGGTGACGAGTGCGGTCATGCCTGTGAGGTCGAACATCATTGGATTCCTTGATTTTGGTTCGCGCAACGACGCGACGACGCAACGGGGTTGTAGTTGTTGGCGAGCCGACGGACCCCTTCCATCAGCGTCGCGCCGCCAAAATTGATAAGCAGCCCAAGGGGCTGCTTCGTCAAACGAAGATAGGTGAGCAACTGCTTCGCGTGCGCTGGATTGAGACGCTCCACGGATTTGATTTCTATCAGCAACAAGTCATCGACGAGCAGGTCAATGCGAAACGCGGCATCGAACCGCAATCCCTCGAACTCGATGTCGATCGCCCTTTGTCGCGCGACGTTGTAGCCGAGCGCCGTCAGCTTGGCCCCCAAAATTGCTTCATAAACCGATTCGAGCAAACCCGGCCCCAGATCCCCATGCAATCGCACCGAGATGTCCAGCACGTCCGTTGCGATCCGCTCGATATCCTTCAAGCAACCCCCTCGTCGCGTCGTCGCGTCTTTGCGCGAACAAAACCTCCTTACAACGTCTTCGCCAGCGCCTCGATGTCGTCCATCGTCACCACGCTCACCGGTGCGGCGTCGGGGGCGATGCGCTTGACCATGCCGCCCAGCACCTTGCCGCCGAACTCGACATAGTCGGTCACACCCGCCGCAAACATCGCCAGCACCGATTCGCGCCAGCGGACCATGCCGGTCACCTGCTCGACGAGCAGCGCGCGGATCGTGTCGGGATCGGCGACCGGGGCCGCGGTGACATTGGCATAGACCGGCACCAGCGGCGCCCGGATCGAGACCGCCGCCAGCGCCTCGGCCATCGCATCGGCGGCAGGCTGCATCAGCGGGCAGTGGAACGGCGCCGAGACCGGCAGGAGCAACGCGCGCTTGGCGCCCATCTCCTTGGCGATCGGGAGCGCGCGCTCGATCGCCTCGCGGTGCCCCGAGATCACCACCTGCGACGGGTCATTGTCGTTGGCGACGGTGCAGACCTGCCCCTCGGCCGCGGCGTCCGCGATCGTCTGGGCCTTTTCGCGGTCGGCACCGAGGATCGCGGCCATTGCGCCGACGCCGACGGGCACCGCCGCCTGCATCGCATCGCCGCGGATGCGGAGCAGCTTCGCGGTGGTCGCGAGATCCAGGGCATCGGCGGCGCAGAGCGCGGTATATTCGCCCAGCGAATGGCCCGCGACGAAATCGGCCTTGTCGGCAAGGCGGATGCCGCCTTCCTTCTCGAGCACGCGCAGCACCGCGATGGCATTGGCCATGATCGCCGGCTGGGCATTGGCGGTCAGGGTCAGCTGATCCTCCGGGCCCTCGGCCATCAGCTGGAACAGCTTCTGGCCCAGCGCCTCGTCGACTTCCTGGAAGACTTCGCGGGCGGTGGCGCTCGCTTCGGCAAGGGCCTTGCCCATGCCGACGGCCTGGCTGCCCTGGCCGGGGAAGATGAAGGCGCGCATGTATCTCTCCTGTCGGCGGCGCTGCAATGGGGCCGCGCGTTAGAACCGCGCCCTGCCCGACGCAACCCCGGGGGCGCCGCGCGGAAGCTGAACGAACCCGCCGCGCTTGCGAAACATTGCGACCATTTCGCGCATCGAACGGGAAACACCTGCGACACGGCCTGCCCAGATTGCCTTCGACGCCAGAGCAATCCGGCGCCACCGACAAGAGGAGTGCAGTCATGAAGAAGTTCGTTCTCGCCGCCGTCGCCGCTTCGCTGGTCGCGACCCCGGTGCTCGCCGCCGCCCCGCAGCATGGCCGCCCGCCGGCGCAGCAGCAGGTGGTCGTCAAGAAGAAGGTCGTCGTTACGAAGCCGGGCTATCGCAACTGGCGCAAGGGCGAGCGCTTCGACAGCCGCTATGCCCGCAACTATCGCCAGATCGACTATCGCCACTATCGCGGCCTGAAGGCTCCGCCGCGCGGCTATCGCTATGTCCAGTCGGGCAATGACGCGGTGCTGGTCGGCATCACCTCGGGTATCATCGCGGCGGTGTTCGCCGGCGCGATCCGCTGAAGCAGAACCCGGGACGAGTGCACGAAACGGCAGGGCCATGCCCTGCCGTTTTACATTCGCGCGAAGAATCCGACTCCTCGTTTCGGCTCCGTTAGTGTTATGGTTAACGCGCGTCGACAGGGAGGAATGCAGGATGTTCAGGGCAGCAGCCCTCACGGCCCTTGCCGCGGCCGTGTTGATGCCATTCGCCACGATTGCGGCGGACCGCGACGATGGCGGTCTCGCCCCCGATTTCGAAGGCCAGGTCGCCTATTTCGGCAACTATACCGGCAAGACCTCGGTCACCGCCGACCTGCGCCGCCGCGAGCAGGCCCCCTGCCCCTATCCCGACCAGCGCTGCTATCAGCAGGTCGTCGGGGGCGGCGTGAAGGTGGTGCTCAGCTTCGACGGCGAGCACGTCACCGGCTTCTATTATTCGGTCGGCGGGTTCGAGGGGCCGAACGGGCTGCGCGAAGGCACGCTGATCGGCCGGCGCACCGCGGCGGGCTGCGAACTCTACGAGGCGGACGGCACGATGTGGCAGGCGACGACCTGCGGCGCCAAGGGCTTCCAGGGCCAGATCGTCTCGGTGCGCGGTATTCCGAAACAGTCCGAAGTGACCTTCTCCACCGTCGGCATGTTCGTGCGCGACACCGGCTGGATCACCAAGCTGGGCGAGGAAGAGGCGCGGCGCGACCGCCGGATCAACTGGCTGACCCAGCGGCTCGACGGGCCGGGATCGCCGGAAAGCCGCTTCCGCGCCGCGATCGAGCTCGACAGCTTCTCGCGCCATTTTCGCGGGATCGACATGGGCCGGGTCTCAGAGCCGGTGCGCTCGGGCAAGCCCCGGAAGAACCGCGAATGGTATCTCGACAGCAGCTATGCCCGGCCGGACGGCAGCACCGGCAACGTCCGGGGCGTAGTCTATAACGACCGGATCCGCTGCATCCAGTGGGACGACGAATCCTGCGGCCCGATCCATCCGCCGGCGGACTTCCCCAAGCCCCGACTCGACGATGACGGCGGCTGGCTCTCGCGCAGCCCGGCACCGATCGTGGCGAGCGACACCCGGCCGATGCCGCGGCCGCGGGGGAATGGCGAACGGTACTAAACGGGGCACCGGGGTACGGAGCTTGCAGTCTCGCTCAGACGCGGTCAGATTTCCGGAATGACGCCCGGCTGCACCTGAGGGAGAACCGATAACATGGCTACCCCCATGGTCCTGACCGCATTTGCCGCGCTGCTCCTCGCGCCCGGCACCGCGAGCCACGCCATTCCCAAAGCGGCCAGGACATCGGTGACCAGCACCGAAGTGCGCATTCCTTCCGAACCGGGAGTGACACTGGCGGGGACGCTGCGCCTGCCGGCGCGGAGGGGCCCCTTTCCCGTCGTCATCCTCCGGAGCGGCTCGGGTGTGCAGAAACGCGGCGCCTATCTCTCGCTGCAGCAGCGGCTGAACGCTGCGGGGATCGCGACGATCGACTTCGACAAGCGCGGCACCGGCCAGTCGACCGGCACCTTCACCGACACGATGCAGGAGATGGAAGCCGATCTTGCCGCCACGATCAAATGGCTCCGCCTGCGCGGCGACATCGACGGCAAGCGGATCGCGCTCCTGGGCCATAGCCTGGCCGCCGTGGCCGCACCGATCGTCGCCGACCGTGATGGCGGCCTGGCGGCTATCGTCTTCCTTGCTGGGCCGATCGGGGAAAGCGGGAGCATGTTCCTCAACAGCATGCGCGACCAGCTTGTCGAGAGCGGCCACTCCATCGACGCCACCAATCGAGTCACCGGAGCGACCCGTGCCTGGATGGAAGCCCGCCGTCGGGCGGCACCGAGCGACGCAGTCGCGCAAGGGCGGCGCGATTTGGTCGCGGCATTCGTGCAGGCGGGCTTTACCCCGAATGCCGCGGAAGGCGCGACCAGGACCCTCGACACCGCGCAGATCCTGTCGATGTACGAAGCTGCACCCGGACCGGCACTGGCACGCCTGCGCATCCCGGTTCTCGCCGTGCTGGCCGGTCGCGACCAGTCGCCCGACGCCAATGCCGCCGCGGCGATGGCGGTGCTGGCCGAGAATCCCGAAGCGCTGGTGGTCCAGGTACCCGGCGCCGGGCACCTGTTCATCTATCGCCCCGCCGACACGCCACCCAATATCACCCCACCCGGCGGCCGCTGGCTATTCCCCGAGACGCTGATCGCACACTGGCTGATCGACCGGCTCGCGCCCGAGGGTGCCAGGCGCTAGACCGTCTCTTTCCTCCCCCGGCGCCGGAGGGGTTTAGAGCTTGCCTCTCCTGCCCGCCTCCGCTAAGGGCGCCCCTTCGTTCAGGTGGGGACGCGATTCCCACTCGCGCGAACCATTGAATATGAGACGACAGCCGGAGGGGCGCCGCACGGGGTGGTGTCAGCGATCGGCCAACATGGAAGAGAATACATGGCTCTTTACGAGCACGTGTTCCTTGCGCGCCAGGATCTGGCCCAGGCGCAAGTGGACGCTCTGGCGGAAGCCGCCACCAAGATCGTCGAGGACAATGAAGGCAAGGTCGTCAAGACCGAGACCTGGGGTCTTCGTTCGCTCGCCTATCGCATCGCCAAGAACCGCAAGGCGCATTACGTGATGCTCGAGATCGACGCGCCGGCCGGCGTGGTCGCCGAGCTGGAGCGCCAGACGCAGATCAACGAAGACGTGATCCGCTACATGACCGTCAAGGTCGACGAGCTGGAGCAGGGTCCCTCGGTGATGATGCGCAAGGGCGATCGTGAGCGCGGCCGTGGCCGTCGTGATCGTGACGAAGCCGGCGGCAACACCGGTTTCGGCGGCGAATAAGGGAGATATAGACCATGGCACGCCCGTTTTTCCGCCGCCGCAAGAGCTGCCCCTTCTCCGCGAAGGACGCTCCCCGGATCGATTACAAGGACGTCCGTCTGCTCCAGGGCTTCGTCTCTGAGCGCGGCAAGATCGTCCCGTCGCGCATCACTTCGGTGAGCGCCAAGAAGCAGCGCGAGCTGGCCCAGGCCATCAAGCGCGCCCGTCACCTGGGCCTGCTGCCCTACATCGTTAAGTAAGGGAGGCTCAACCCATGGAAGTCATTCTGCTTGAGCGCGTCGAGAAGCTCGGCGCTATCGGCGACGTGGTGAAGGTCAAGGACGGGTTCGCCCGCAACTACCTGCTCCCGAACAAGAAGGCGCTCCGCTCGAACGCCGCGAACCGCAAGGTCTTCGAGGCCAACCGCGCCCGCATCGAGGCCGAGAACGCCACGCGCCGCACGGACGCCGAGAAGGAAGCCGGCACGTTCAACGACGTGTCCGTCACCCTGATCCGCCAGGCGTCGAATACCGGGCAGCTCTACGGCTCGGTCGCGGTGCGCGACCTGGTCGAGGCGCTCGTCGCCGACGGCCACAAGATCACCAAGGCGCAGGTCGTGCTCGACAAGCCGATCAAGGCGATCGGCGTGTACGAAGTGCGCGTCGCGCTGCACCCCGAGGTGTCGGTGACCGTCAAGGTCAACGTCGCCCGCTCGCCGGAAGAGGCCGACATGCAGGCCCAGGGCGTCGACGTGATGGCCCAGATGTTCGAGGAAGGCCGCGACACCACCGGCTTCGTCGAAGATTATGATCCGAACGCCGAGCCGGGCGCAACTGCCGAGGTCCGCGAGGAAGCTCCGGCCGCCGACGAAGGCGAGACCGCCGAGGGCTGATCGCCCCCGTCACGGGAAAATGAAAGGGCCGCTCCGGAATGCCGGGGCGGCCCTTTTCTTATGCGATCCATTGAAAACTTCGGAATTCCGGATAACTCTCAAGTAAACCCTTAGCATAAACCAGAAATCGTGAATGAATTCACGGCCTCACGGACAAGAAACGCAGGCGCCAATCACCGCCGCCAACGGAATCAAGGCCAGTACCACGGGAAGAACCTTGTTCATCTTGATCCGAACCTTGCCTGTTGTTCACCGCATAGAACGAGCCGGGCCGGGCAAGGTTGCAGCCTGCGTTAATCTTTTGTTCGGGAGGCATTCACCCCGATACCGTCTATAGGGAGCGGGATGCCGCCTTTCCTCCCCCTTGCCCTCGCGATCGCCGCGCCGCCCCAGGCCGACTTGGAGGCCGCGATACGCACCGAGATCAATTTCGCCCGCACTCGGCCACGCGCCTATGCCGAACGTCTCCGCGTGTATCGCCAGCGCTTCAAGGGCAGGATCGTCCGCTATCCCGGCAATCCGGACGGGCTGCGCACCAACGAGGGCACACGGGCAGTGGACGAAGCGATCCATTTCCTCGAGCGTCAGGCTCCCCTGGAGCCGATCGAACCGTCCGCCCTGCTCGCCCGCGCCGCGCGCGACCATGTCCGCGAGCAGGGTCCCAGCGGGCGCACCGGGCATATCTCGGCCGATGGCGGCAATCCGCGCGTCCGCGTGCAGCGCCGGGGCGGCGGCGACTATGTCGCCGAAGTGATCACCTATGGTCCGCCCAGCGCCGTCGAGGTGGTCCGCCAGTTGATCGTCGACGACGGCGTGCCCGGTCGTGGGCACCGACGGACGCTGTTCGCGGCCGAGATGCGCCATGCCGGCATCGCCTGCGGGCCGCACAAGGCGTATCGCGTGATGTGCGTCGCCGATCTCGGCCGCCGGCCCGACGGCCGCCCCTAAGGTTAACTCCCGAATATCCGCTTGCCTTCTCAGGCGGTTAAGCGGATGCCACTATCCGTGATGCAACGGACGGGCGCGGGGCCCGGCCGGCTCCGGGGGGAGCCCGATCGTGATTGCCAAGAGCCGTTGGATCGCCGCGCTCGGCGCGGGCGCCCTGCTGCTGGCCGGCGGCGCCGCCGCCTCGGCCGGCGAGCGCGCCACCAATGCCTCGCGCCTCGAGCGTGACGTACTCGCCGAGATCAATCGCGCGCGCGCGAATCCCCGCGAATATGCCGACACGCTGCGGGAGTATCGCGACTTTTTCGACGGCCGCGTACTGTTCCTGCCGGGCGACCAGAACGGCGTGATCACCAACGAAGGGGTCGACGCGGTCGACGAGGCGATCGACTTCCTCGAACGCCAGGAACCGCTGCCGCCGCTCGGCCGGGCCGAGCTGCTGGCACTGGCGGCGCAGGATCATGCCGACGAACAAGGTGCCACCGGCGGCAACGGCCATGTCTCGCGCGATGGGCTGAGCCCCGGCGAGCGCGTGCGGCGGCATGGCGGCGACATCTATGTCGGCGAAGGCATCTGGTATGGCAGCGGCGATGCCGGCGCGGTCGTCCGCAGCCTGATCATCGATGACGGCGTGCGCGGCCGGGGGCATCGCGCGCTGCTGTTCCAGTCGGACTTCCGCTTCGCCGGCGTCGGCTGCGGCGCGCATCGCCGCTTCGGCAGCATCTGCGTAGTCGATTTCAGCGGCACCGCCGACGGCTCGCCGGTGGTGCCGGAATGGGCCCGGGCACGCGGCGGCCAGGTTTTTCGGATGCCGGCCACGACGAAGCGCTGAGGCGCATTGCCAGGCGCTCTCTTATCGGTGAGGATCATGCCCTAATGGCTTATCTGGTGCTGTTCCTCGCGGGGGCGCTGCTCTGCAACGCGATCCCTCACCTCGCCGCCGGTCTGCGCGGCGAGCCCTTCCCCACGCCTTTTTCCCGCCCGCGCGGCGTGGGGCTCTCGACGCCGCTGATGAACTTCTACTGGGGTTCGGCGAACCTGCTAATCGGGATCTCGGCACTGCTCAGCTATTCGCTGCGGACCTATGGCATATGGCCGGTGATCGCGGGATGGCTGGTGCTGGGAAGCTATTGCGCCTGGCATTTCGGAAAGGTGCGGCGATAGGCCGATGCATGCGCCGTGGTTCGGGCGCTGGGCAGGCTTTGGCTATATTGCCGCCTCGTGGCAGGGCTGGCTCGCTACCATTTCCTGCCTGGCAGCCGGAGGCGTCGTCGCGGGCGGCTTCCACATTCTCGCATTGTGGAAGATGGCACCGGCGCAGGATCCCTGACCGAGCGCAGTCCCCGGACGACAAGCCTATCTGAAGAAAATGATCGGCTCTTCGAGGAAAATCCGCTTCGACGGGCCGCCGGCCGAGAAGCGGACGACCGCTGGCGCAACGCTGCCGCCCGGGGCAGGCGACAATATCAGCTTGCCGCCGCGGATCGTCGCGCGCGCCCGGTAATCAAGACCGCCATATTGCCCGATGTAACGGCCATGCGTCATGACGATTATTCGCTGGCCTCCATGGCTGGCGCACTCCGCGCAAACGGGCCGCAGCTTGTAACGATACTCGTAAATGGCGAAGCTGCGCCCGCCGGCCCGGATATCCCCAACCTTACGGACGGAGATCTGGTCTCGCCGGCAATCGGTCGAGCCCGAAAATGCGCCGGCGATCAGCGCGGGAGCAAGCCCCTTCAGGCATTTCACGCCGGTTCGAGCATCCGCCGCCGGGTCATGGATCGACCAAAGGGACAGGATCATCGCGGCGAATGTGCTGAGCGTCATCTCACTTCCGCCCGAACAGCTTCTCGATATCGCCATGCGCCAGCTTCACCCAGGTCGGGCGGCCATGGTTGCACTGGCCGGAGTGCGGCGTGACTTCCATCTCGCGGAGCAGCGCGTTCATCTCGGCCACCGACAGCACGCGCCCTGCTCGCACCGAACCATGGCAGGCCATGGTCGCGGCGACATGGTCGAGCTTTTCCTTGAGGCTGAGCGCCTCGTCGAAGCTGGCGAGCTCGTCGGCGAGATCGGTGACGAGCGCGTGCACGTCGCCCTTGCCGAGCGCGGCCGGCACCGCGCGGACCAGCATGGCGCGGGGCCCGAAACGCTCGAGATCCAGGCCGAATTCGGAAAGCTCGGCGGCGCGGGCCTCCAGCCGGTCGCAGCCGGGCTCGTCCAGCTCCACGACTTCGGGGACGAGCAGCCCCTGCGACGCCACGCCGCCCTCGGACATGGCGCGGCGCATCCGCTCGAGCACGAGCCGCTCGTGCGCGGCATGCTGGTCGACCAGGACCAGGCCATCCTCGGCCTCGGCGACGATATAGGTCCTGGCGACCTGGCCACGCGCCACGCCGAGCGGGTGCTGGACGCTCTGCGGCACAGGCTCGACCGCCGGCTCGGCGCGCGCCAGCGGCGGTGGGGCCGAGAAGCTCGAGCGGCGATCCTGGACGCTCGCGTAACTATAGGCCGGTGCCGGGTTGTGCCGCGGCGCCGGCGCGAAGCCGGGCCCGGCATCCCATAGCTGCGGCGCAGGTGCCACCGGCACGCTCGCCTCGCTCGTCCACATCCCCAGGGCCGCCTCGCTCGGGCGCTGGGCGCTGCGATGCCCCGCCTCGTCGAGCGCGCGACGCAGGCCCGAGACGATCATCCCGCGCACCAGCGCGGGATCGCGGAAGCGAACCTCGGTCTTGGCCGGATGGACGTTCACATCGACCTGGTCGGGCGGCACGTCGAGGAACAGGGCGACCACCGGATGGCGGTCGCGCGCCAGCATCTCGGCATAGGCGCCGCGGAGCGCGCCGATGAGGAGGCGGTCCTTCACCGGGCGACCGTTGACGAACAGATATTGGTGATCGGCCACGCCGCGATTGAAGGTCGGCAGGCCGGCGACGCCGCCCAGCATGATCCCCTCGCGCTCGAAATCCACCGCGACGCTGTTCTCGGCCAGCGCGCGATCGGTGAGCCCGGCCACGCGCTCCGGCCCGGTCTCCCCGCCCTGCACCTGCAGCGCCCGGCGGCCGTCATGCTCGACCGAGAAGGCGATATCGGGCCGCGCCATGGCGAGGCGCTTCATCACGTCGAGGCTGGCGGCATATTCGGCACGCGGCGAGCGCAGGAACTTGCGGCGCGCCGGCACGCGGCCGAACAGCGCCTCGACTCGCACGCGCGTGCCCGGGGGGAGTGCGGCCGGGCCCTCGGAGACGAGCGCGCCATTGTCGACCACCCGGCTCCAGCCCTCGGCGCCGCGCACCCGGCTCTCCAGCGTCATCCGTGCCACGCTGGCGATCGAGGGCAAGGCCTCGCCGCGAAAGCCCAGAGTCGTGACCTGGTCGATCTCGTCGTCGGGGAGCTTGGACGTGGCGTGGCGCTCCAGCGCGAGCGCCATTTCGGGCGGAGACATGCCACAACCATCGTCAGTGACCTCGATCAGGTCGGTGCCGCCGCCCGCCAGTTTGACGGCGATCCGGGTGGCTCCGGCGTCGATTGCGTTTTCGACCAGTTCTTTCAGCGCGCTGGCGGGGCGTTCGACCACTTCTCCCGCTGCAATTCGGTTGACAAGGTGTTCGGGCAGACGGCGTATTGACATGGTCGTTGCTCTAGCCCAAGCGGCGGCATCCCGCGACCCCAACCGCATGGCAACCAGGCCGGATTCTCCAGTCCGTCCCGGAAAGGTCCCGGACTAGATATTTTGTGCGATTAGCCGGCGGCGGGCGCCCGCCCGGCAGGACGGAAACATAGATGGCATTTCCCCGCTTGTTCAATTTCATGTCCCACGACATGGCGATCGACCTCGGCACCGCGAACACGGTGGTGTACCTCCGCGGCCGCGGCGTTGTCCTCAACGAACCGTCGGTGGTGGCGGTCGAGACGCTCAACGGCGTCAAGCGCGTCAAGGCGGTCGGCGACGACGCCAAGCTGATGATGGGCAAGACCCCGGGCAGCATCGAGGCGATCCGCCCGCTGCGCGACGGCGTGATCGCCGACATCGACATCGCCGAGGAGATGATCAAGCACTTCATCCGCAAGGTGCACGGCCAGCGGCGCTTCATGCGCTGGCCGCAGATCGTGATCTGCGTCCCCTCGGGTTCCACTTCGGTCGAGCGCCGCGCGATCCGCGACGCCGCGTCGAACGCGGGTGCATCGCAGGTGTGGCTGATCGAGGAGCCGATGGCGGCCGCGATCGGCGCCGACATGCCGGTGACCGAGCCGATCGGCTCGATGGTGGTCGATATCGGTGGCGGCACCACCGAAGTCGCGGTGCTCTCGCTGCGCGGCCTCGCTTATTCCACCTCGGTTCGCGTCGGCGGCGACAAGATGGACGAATCCATCGTCAGCTATGTGCGTCGCAACCATAACCTGCTGATCGGCGAAGCCACCGCCGAGCGCATCAAGCAGGAAGTCGGCGTCGCCAAGCCGCCGGCGGACGGCATCGGCCAGACGATCCACATCAAGGGCCGCGACCTGGTCAACGGCGTTCCCAAGGAAATCCAGATCAACCAGGGCCAAATCGCCGAGGCGCTGTCGGAGCCGGTCGGCACGATCGTCGAGGGCGTGCGCATCGCGCTGGAGAACACCGCGCCGGAGCTGGCGGCGGACATCGTCGACCAGGGCATCGTGCTCACCGGCGGCGGCGCGCTGCTCCAGGGGATCGACGAAGTGCTGCGCGACGAGACCGGCCTGCCGGTCACGATCGCCGAGGATCCGCTGACCTGCGTGGCGCTCGGCACCGGGCGTGCGCTGGAAGATCCGGTGTTCCGCGGCGTCCTCATCTCGGTCTAATCGGAGCAAAGGGGTATGGCGCCGCCACGCAACCGGCGCCCGGGGTTTTCGCGGCGGGCGCAATACGGGCTCTTCCTCGGCTATGTTGGGCTGGTCGGCGGAATGCTGATCGCGGCGGGCCTCTTGCTGCTTTCGATATTCAATCCGCCGGCCTTTGGCGCGGTCCGTGGCTTCTTCTCCGAGATCACCACGCCTGTCGCCTCCGCCTTCACCTGGGTGCGCACCAGCGTCGCGGGCGTGCCCGAGGGCGTCTCCAGCTATGTGAACGTGCGCGGCGAGAATGCGCGGCTCAAGAAGCAGATCGCCGATAACGATTTGCTGGTCGAGCGCGCGCGCACGCTCAACCAGGAGAACCGGCACCTGCGCGAGATGCTCAAGCTGCACGACGTCTCCACCGATGCCGTGGTGGTGGCGCGGCTGGTGGCGAGCTCGATGGGCAGTACCCGGCGCTATGCCACGCTCAACGCGGGCGGCTGGCAGGGCGTGAAGGCGGGGCAGCCCGTGCGC
The DNA here is from genome assembly GCF_044754985.1 of Sphingomonas sp. NPDC092440. Classification (NCBI taxonomy): domain Bacteria; kingdom Pseudomonadati; phylum Pseudomonadota; class Alphaproteobacteria; order Sphingomonadales; family Sphingomonadaceae; genus Sphingomonas; species Sphingomonas sp. NPDC092440. The sequence continues at coordinate 179,095 of NZ_JBIVQA010000007.1, forward strand.
CAACCCGACGGGCTGATCGGCCAGGTGGTGGAGACCAGCCCCAATACGGCGCGCGTGCTCCTGATCGTCGATCCGGAAAGCATCGTCCCGGTGCGCCGCACGCGCGACGGCCTGCCCGCGATCGCCACCGGGCGCGGCGACGGGCTGCTCGACGTGCGCTCGGCGAGCGTGGCGACGATGATCTTCCAGCCGGGCGACACGTTCGTCACCTCGGGCACGGGCGGCATCTTCTCGCCGAACATTCCCGTCGCGCGGGTGATCCGCACCTCGCGCGACATTGCCGTGGCCCAGCCCTCGGCCAATCCCGACGCGCTCGATTTCGCGCTCGTCCAGGCGACGTTCCTGCCCGATCCCACGCCGACGCCGTCCCCCCGCCCCTCGGCCAGCGCAAAGCCCAAGGCCGAGAAGAAATAGCGGTGACCGACTATATCCCCCTCGGTCGCAGCGAGAAGATGCCGCGCAGCATCTGGCTGGCGCCGCTCTCGGTGATGCTGGGATCGATGACGACCCTGTTGCCGGTGGTGGCCACCGTGCCGTTCCTGCCGCCCTTCGGGCTGCTGCTGCTGCTCGCCTGGCGGCTGATGCGGGCCGATGCCATGAAGGTGTGGATGCCCGTGCCGCTGGGTTTCTTCGACGACATGCTGAGCGGCCAGCCCCTGGGCAGCGCGATGCTGCTCTGGTCGGCGGCGGTGCTGATGGTGGACGTGCTCGATACGCGGCTGGTATGGCGCGACTTCTGGCAGGACTGGCTGATCGCCAGCGGCGCGATCGCCTTCGTGCTGATCGGCGGGCGGCTGGTGGCGGTCCCCTTCACGGCGCATGTCGACACGGCGCTGCTCATCCAGATTCTCGTCTCCGCGGCGCTGTTTCCCGTGGTTGCCCGGTTCTGCGCATGGCTCGATCGGGATAAGAAGCGACAATAATGGCCCGGATCACCGAAGCAGCGCAGGCTTACAGTTTCTCCCGCCGCGCGCTGGTGCTCGGCGGGATCCAGGGCGCGGCTGCGCTGGTGCTGGCCGGGCGGATGACCTGGCTCGCCGTGTTCGAGAACGAGCGCTACCGGCTGACCGCCGAGAGCAACCGGGTGCGCCTCACGCTCACTCCGCCGCGGCGGGGCTGGATCGTCGACCGCAGCGGCATCCCGATCGCCAACAACCGCACCGCGTTCCGCGTCGACATGATCCCCGACCGGATGGAGGACAAGGAAAAGACGCTGGGCATGCTCCAGCAGATCCTGAGCCTCTCCGAGGAGGAGATGTCGCGCATCCGCACCGACCTGAAGCGGGCGGCGGGTTTCCAGCCGGTGCAGGTCTCGGACAATCTCGACTGGGAGCGTTTCGCCGCGGTGAGCGTGCGCGTGCCGGAGATGCCCGGCGTGCAGCCGACCCGCGGCTTTTCGCGCAACTATCCGCTCGCAGCCGGTGTCGCGCATCTCGTCGGCTATGTCGGCACCGCTTCGGCTGAGCAGTACCAGAAGGAAAAGGACCCGCTGCTCGTCGCTCCAGGCTTCAAGCTGGGCAAGGACGGGCTGGAGAAGACGCTGGAGGATCGCCTGCGCGGCACGCCGGGCGCCAAGCGCGTCGAGGTCACGGCGCATGGCCGGCTGGTCAAGGAGCTCGCCACCCGGCCCGACCAGCCGGGCGAGACGGTGAAGCTCACCATCGACGCGCTGCTCCAGGAATATGTCGCGCGCCGGCTGGGCACCAATTCGGGCTCGGCCGTGGTGATCGACGTGAGCAATGGCGACATCCTCGCCATGGTCTCGATGCCCGCCTATGATCCCAACAGCTTCTCCGACGGCATCAGCCGCAACGAATGGAAGATGCTGAGCGAGGACGACCATGTGCCCTTGATGAACAAGGTGCTGCAGGGCCTCTATCCGCCGGGCTCCACGGTGAAGCCGATGAACGGGCTGGCGCTGTTGCATGCAGGCGTCGATCCCAATGCCCGGGTGGTCTGCTCGGGCGCGCTGCGCGTGGGCAACGGCGTGTTCCACTGCCACAAGCGCGGGGGGCATGGCGCGCTCGACCTCAAGCATGCGATCATGCAGAGCTGCGACATCTATTTCTACGAGATGGTGCGCCGCGTCGGCTATGACGCGGTGGCTCCGATGGCGCGCGCGCTCGGCCTTGGGCAGAAGTTCGACCTGCCCTTCACCACCCAGCGCTTCGGCACCGTGCCCGACAGCGCCTGGAAGCTGAAGCGCTACAAGCAGCAATGGACCGTCGCGGATTCGCTCAACGCCTCGATCGGCCAGGGCTATGTGCTCGCCAATCCGCTGCAGCTGGCGGTGATGGCGAGCCGGCTGGCTTCCGGGCGCCAGCTCATTCCGCGGCTGCTCGCGGACGCTCCGCACCAGGATGCCCCGCCCCTCGCCTCCACACCCGAGCAGCTGGCGATCATCCGCGACGCGATGTTCGGCGTGATCAATTCAGGCGGCACCGGCGGCGCCGCGCGGATCCAGGTTCCCGGCGTCACCCTGGCAGGCAAGACCGGCACCGCCCAGGTCCGCCGCATCACCATGGCGGAGCGCGCATCCGGGGTGCTCAAGAACGCCTCGCTGCCGTTCAAGCTGCGCGACCACGCGCTGCTCGTCTGCTTCGCCCCGGCGGACAATCCGAAATATGCCGCCGGCATCGTGCTCGAGCATAACGGCCACACTGTCCGCAATCTCGACACGCCGATGATCGGCCGCGACATCATGACCTTCCTGTTCGACCGGAAGCTCGCGATGGAATCGCTGCACCGCGAGGAGCCGACCTGGGGCGGCGACTATCGCGCCCGGATGGCCGAGCAGGCCCGGGCCTTCAAGGCAGCGCAGAGCGCGCCGCCGCCGGAAGCGCCCGAGGATGCGGCCGAGGCGGCGAGCACCGTCGCTTCCGAAGCCGCCAACGCCACGACCAGCAACACGATCGACAGCAGCGCGGCCGAACGCGGCAGCGTGGAGGCAGACTGATGGCCACGCTCCAATCCTCGGGCCTCGGCCCCTCCGGCATCGTTCCCGGGCCGCTGGCGCAATTGCCCTGGCGGATCATCGGGCTGGTGGTGGCGATCGGCATGTTCGGGCTGGTCGTGCTCTATTCGGCCGCGAGCGGCAGCATGACGCCCTGGGCGTTCAACCAGGGACTGCGCTTCTTCGTCTTCCTCGCCATGGCCATCGGCCTGTCGCGTGTGCCGGAGAGCTTCTGGGCGCTGGGCGCTTTCCCCATGTACATCGTCATCGTGGTGATGCTGGTCGGCGTGGAGTTGCTGGGCGCGGTGGCGGGCGGCAGCCAGCGATGGCTCGACCTGGGCTTTATCCGGCTGCAGCCTTCCGAGCTGATGAAGCCGGTGATCGTGATGGCGATGGCGCGTTTCTACGAGATATTGCCCGCGGGCGAGATCCGGAAGTTCGGGGCGATCTGGCCCGCCGGCGTGCTGATCGGCATTCCGGCCGGCTTGGTCATGCTCCAGCCCGATCTCGGCACCGCGCTGATGATCACGGCGGGCGGCGTGACGGTGATGTTCCTGGCCGGCATCCCGCTGCGCCTGTTCATCGGCGGCGCGCTGGCGTTGGCGGTGGCGGCGCCGCTGGCGGTGAACTTCGTCCTGCACGACTATCAGCGCAACCGCGTGCTGATCTTCCTCGATCCCGAGAGCGATCCGCTGGGCACCGGCTATCACATCAGCCAGTCCAAGGTGGCGATCGGATCGGGCGGCGTGTTCGGCAAGGGCTTCCTGCAGGGCACCCAGAGCCATCTCGACTATCTGCCCGAGGGCCATACCGATTTCGCGCTGGCGACGATGATGGAGGAATGGGGCCTGATGGGCGGCTTCTTCCTGATCGTCGGCTTCGGCATCCTGATCCGCTGGGGGATCGGCGTGAGCATGCGTGCGCAGAGCCGCTTCGCGCGGCTGACGGCGGCGGGCCTCTCCGCCACGATCTTCTTCTACTGTGCGATCAACATGGCGATGGTGATGGGCCTGGCGCCGGTGGTGGGCGTGCCGCTGCCGCTGATCAGCTTCGGCGGCACGGCCGTGATGACTTTCATGATCTGCTTCGGAATCCTGCTCTCGATCGACCGGCAGAGCCGCCGCGTGCAGCGCTGGTGATTTTTTTGTGATTGGGGGTTTACAAGCCGCGAAGCGCGCCGCTAAAGGCGCTCCTCCACTGCGGAGGCGCACCCACCAAGGGCGCTGAAACAACCCGGAATGGACGCATAGCTCAGTTGGTAGAGCAGCTGACTCTTAATCAGCGGGTCCTAGGTTCGAGCCCTAGTGCGTCCACCATATTTTCAAAGTCTTAGCATACCTCAAGCGCGGCGAAGCTCGCCAGCGCGGGCGCTCGGGCAACATCCTGGGCAACATGATTTGCTCTTCTGTGGCTCCCCACATTCCCCCAGATTTTTTGCTGGAGGAGCTGTGTTTGCCACCGCTTCCAAAGCGATTGATCGCGAAGCCGCCGAGGCCACGCCACACGACTCGTGCGACCAGCTGGAAGCCCGCCAAGTTCCGCCACTCGGGCACGAGCGTTACCGCGCGATCATATCCGAACAAGCTTCCAACGCTCTGAGTGCCCCGACCTCGTGAAGATGGTTCCGACTTCGATGGACTACGCCAACCCGCCTCGTTACGACGTTAGCGAGGGGGATCTGATGGCTGAAGACGCAGGACTGCTATTCGATAACCGGTTCATGGAGCGGCACGCAGGGTCGATTATCGTAGATCCCGCAGTTGCGATCGTGGAACTTGTTGCCAATGCTTGGGACGCTTGGGCAACCAAGGTGGATATTGTTTGGCCGGAACGCGGGAGCAGCGCGGCGTTCGCGATCGAAGACAATGGCAAGGGCATGACTGAGCCCCAGTTCCAGACCCGCTGGAAGACACTCGACTACAATCGCCTACATGACGAAGGAACTGAATCCGCGCCGCCTTCGGAACTATCTGACTTGCGCCCACGCGCCGCCTATGGCCGCAATGGCAAGGGCCGACATGCAGCATTTCGCTTCGGCGAAGCCTACCGTGTGCGGACCTGGCGCGATGGAATGTCAGCGACCTTCGAAGTTCGTCGTGGCGTAACCCAGCCATTCACTATCGAACGAATAACGGTCGAATCGGACATCGAAGGTCACGGAACCGAAATCAACGCCATCAATCCTCTGCCGATCATGATGACGGCCGAGGAGGCCCGCGAGGTGGTCGGCACCCGCTTCCTGGCCGACCCCAATTTCACCGTGACAGTGAATGGCACCAAGGTAACTTTCGAGGATATTCCCGAAGCGCAGCGCCGCGAGGTTGATGTCGAGGTACCCGGCTACGGGGTAGCGCATCTCATCGTCATCGACACACAGAAAGCCGACAAGACCACACGGCAGCATGGCATCGCCTGGCGGGTTAACAACCGTATCATTGGCTCGCCCGGATGGGTTGGGTTTGACCAAGAGCGGCTGGTCGATGGACGCAGTAGCGAGGCCAAGCGATTCATCTTCATCGTGCGCGCCGATTTCCTCGCCGATGATGTGCTGCCCGACTGGTCGGGTTTCTGGCCGAATCGCGATGCCTGGCCAGCGACGCGCACAGCGGTGCATGCGAAGATCCGCGAATATCTTGGCGCATTCAGCGCCGATAGGCGACGTGAGACCAAGGAAACTGTCCGGGAGAATCTTGGTCGGACCGTCGCGCAGCTCACGCCGGTTAGCCGCGATCGCTGGAACGAGTTTGTCGATCAGGTGGTGGATGCTTGCCCTTCGATGAATCTCGACACCGTACAACAGGTCGCAGGCGTGCTCGCCAATCTGGAACTCACCACGAGCAAATACGAGTTGATCGCCAAGCTACACGATATGCCGCCGGGCGATCTCGATGAATTGAACGCGCTGCTGGTCGATTGGACCGTCCGGACGGCTAAGCTTGCACTCGACGAGATCGCACAGCGGCTAAAGCTGATTGAAGAACTAGATCAAAAGCTGCGCGACGAGACGATGGAGGAAGTGGGCGACCTCCAGCCGTTGTTCGATCGCAGCCTGTGGGTTTTCGGCCCCGAGTTCGAAAGCCTTGAGTTTACGAGCAATCGCGGCATGACCGAGGTGATCCACAAGGTCTTTGGGCGAACCGATCAGGGAAGCCGCTTGCGCCCAGACTTTGTCATGCTGCCCGACGGCAGTGTCGGCTTTTATAGTCGAGATTCGCATGACCTTGGCCACGAAGTCGACGGCGTGTCGCGCCTCGTCATTGCCGAGATCAAGAAGCCGGGTGTGCTGATCGGCTCGAAGGAGAAGCAGCAGCCATGGCAATACGTGCGGGAGCTGATGAATAAGGGGCTCGTGACCGATGCCACTATCGTCACCTGCTATGTGCTCGGCTCCCGCATCGACCCCACGGAGACTGGTGACGAGACCAAGAACAATGGCCAAGTGACGATCCGTGCAATGACTTATTCAACTTTCGTGAAGCGCGCGGAGAAGCGACTGCTCGGGCTGCGCGACAAGCTACGCGATGCGCCATTCCTCAAGGAACAGGGCATCGATCCAGAAACCTATATGCAACCTCAACAACCACGGCAGGGCCATCTAGAGCTAGACGCCACGGTTCGTGCGGGTTGATTACCTCCAGGCCAGCAGACCTCACCGGCCCCGGCTTCAAAGACGCCGCGAGATCGCCCGGAACTCTCGACTGCGCTCACGCCGTTAGAGCTGTCTGCAATCAATGGTTCAGGCGTTAGGCCGCCTCTCCACCCGAACCGGTGACAGCAAAGGCAAAACGACCGACAGCTTGACAGCAGCCGGCCACTGCGCTCATTTTCAGGTCATGGGGAATGCGATCTCCCCATGAGGCGTCAGCCAAAGCATCGCGTCCTGTTTTTCGATGAAGGACGCATCATGCCTGCACTCAACAGCATATCCGCTGACAAATTGTCCCGCCTGATCGGCACTGCTGCCGCTCCGGCGCTCATCGACATTCGAGAAGATCGCGGAGCCGGCCTGGTGCCGGCCTCGCTGCCTCTGCCAGCCGACGACTTCGCGCGATGGTCTGCCGACTTCGCCGGCCGGCCGGTCGTGGTCATCGACCAGGACGGCGCGGGTGCGGCTCCCGGCCTCGCCGCATGGCTGCGCAGCGAGTCGGTGGAGGCCGAAGTGCTCGAAGGCGGGTTCGCCGCCTGGGCGGATGCCGGCCAGCCTCTCCTCTCAACGGCTCGCCTGCCCAGGCGCGATGCCGAGGGACGCACGGTCTGGGTGACCCGTGCCCGGCCCAAGGTCGACCGCATCGCCTGCCCATGGCTGATCCGCCGCTTCGTCGATCCGCGCGCCCGCTTCCTGTTCGTACCGCCGGCCGATGTGCTGGAGGCTGCCCGCCGGTTCGATGCCGCCCCCTTCGACGTGGCGCATGACGAGGTATTCTGGAGCCATCGCGGCGACCATTGCACCTTCGACCTCATGGTCGAGGCCTTCGGCCTGGGCGGCATGCCCGCGCTCGACTATCTGGCGATGATCGTGCGCGGCGCCGACACGGCGCATCCGGAGATCGTACCGGAAGCGGCAGGGCTGCTGGCCATCTCGCTGGGGCTCTCCCGCGTCCATGCCGACGATCTGGAGCAGTTAGAGGCTGGCATGGCGATCTACGACGCGCTCTACCGCTGGTGCCGCGACGCGCGATCCGAAACGCACGACTGGACCTCGCACAAGCCGCGACAGGTGCAGGCGTGAGCGCCGCGGTCCTCGCGGGGGCCGCGGCCCCCGCCCGCCCCGCTCCCGTGTCGCTTGGCGAAGCCTTCTGGGTATGGCTGCGGATCGCCGCGCTCTCTTTTGGCGGACCCGCCGGGCAGATCGCGGTGATGCACCGCATCCTGGTCGAGGAGAAACGCTGGATCGGCGAGCATCGCTTCCTGCACGCCCTCAACTATTGCATGCTGCTGCCCGGCCCCGAGGCGCAGCAGCTCGCCACCTATATCGGCTGGCTGCTCCACAAGACGAAAGGCGGCGTGATCGCCGGCACGCTGTTCGTGCTGCCCGGCATGCTTTCGATCATGGCGCTGAGCTGGGTCTATGTCCTGTACGGCAAGCTCGGCTTCGTCTCGGCGCTGTTCTTCGGCTTGAAGGCCGCGGTGCTGGCGGTGGTGCTCCAGGCGGTGGCGCGGATCGGTGGCCGGGCGCTGCGCAGCACCGCCTCGCGCCTGCTCGCGGCTGCCGCCTTCGTGCTGATCTTCTTCCTGGGCGTGCCCTTCCCGCTGATCATCCTCGCCGCCGGACTGATCGGCTGGTGGTCCGGGCGCAGCGGATCGAGCGCGTTCAAGGGCGGCGGGCATGGCGGGCGGAAGGGCGGTGCCGTGGTCGCCGATGCCGACACGCTGCTCGGCGAGGAACTGCCCGCCCACGCCCATGCCTCCTGGCGGCAAACCTCGCGCGCGGTACTGACCTGCCTGGCACTATGGCTGGTGCCGGTTGCCGCGCTGGTGCTGCTGCTCGGGCCGACCAACGTCTTCTCCAGCATCGCGATCTTCTTCTCGAAGATGGCGGTGGCGACGTTCGGCGGTGCCTATGCGGTGCTCGCCTATGTCGCGCAGCAGGCAGTCGAGGAATATCGCTGGCTCACGCCCGGCGAGATGCTCGACGGGCTCGGCATGGCCGAGACCACGCCGGGGCCGCTGATCATGGTGCTGCAGTTCGTCGGCTTTCTCGGCGCCTATCGCGAGCCGGGTATGCTCGCGCCGTTGTTGGCGGGAACCCTCGGCGGTCTGCTGGCAACCTGGGTGACGTTCGTGCCCTGCTTCCTGTGGATCTTCCTCGGTGCGCCGTACATCGAGCGTCTGCGCGGAAATGCGGCAATCTCAGGCGCGCTCTCGGCGATCACCGCGGCGGTGGTCGGCGTGGTGCTCAACCTCGCCATCTGGTTCGCGATCCACACGCTGTTCCGCCAGGCCCTGCCGGTCGATCTCGGACCGATCCGCTTCGCTGCCCCGGTGCCGGCCAGCCTCGATCCCTGGGCGCTGGGGCTTTCGGCGGGTGCGATCCTCGCAATCTTCGTGCTGCGCACCGGCGTGATCGTCACGCTGGCCACCACAGCATGCCTGGGCGTGGCGCTGCACTTCGCTGGATTTCTAGGCTGAGGAGCTGGACATGACGGAACTCAATCGACGTACCCTGGTGACGGGCAGCATCGGCGCGGGCATTGCGGCCAGCCTGCCAGGCTCCGCACTGGCGCAGGCGGCGCCGGCCTTCGCGCCGAAGCCGCTGCCGTTCGCCGCCGATGCGATCCCCGGCCTGTCCGCCCGGCTGCTGACCAGCCATCATGACAACAACTATGCCGGCGCCGTGAAGCGGCTGGGAGCGATCAGGGCCGAGTTCGCCAAGCTCGATCCGGCATCGGCTCCCGGCTTCATGCTGAACGGGCTCAAGCGCGAGGAACTGATCGCGTGGAACTCGATGATCCTGCACGAGATCTACTTCGCCAGCCTGGGCACACCCACCAGGCCCGGCGCGGCGCTGGCCGGAGCGATCGAGCGCGATTTCGGTAGCCATGCGAGATGGTCGGTCGAGTTCGCTGCAATGGGCAAGGCGCTGGGCGGCGGCTCCGGCTGGGTGCTGCTGGTCTGGAGCCCGCATGATGGCCGCCTGACCAACCAATGGGCGGCGGATCACATGATGACGCTGGCCGGCGGCACGCCGCTGCTCGCCCTCGACATGTACGAGCATGCTTATGCGATCGACTATGGCGCAAAGGCCGCCGATTATGTCGAGGCGTATATGCGCGCGCTGAACTGGACGGCTGCGGATCGCAGGTTTGAGGCGGCGCACGGTGCGGGCTGGTGAACCGCAGCGCCAGTCTCCCAGTAAAGCGCGCTTTCCTCAACGGCGTGGCGCCAGGATCAGGACTCGTGGATCACAGCCAGAAGATGACGGTGGCTGCGAGCGCGATGGCGGCGAAGAAGGCGGTTGGGCACCGATCATAGCGCGTGGCAACCCGGCACCAGTCCTTCGGGCGGCCCATAGTCCTTTGGCGCATCCCGCCAGCCCAGTCCGTTGCGATTGACGAAGATGATCCCGCTCAACACCCGCCGATCGTCCACTCGCGGCTTGCCATGACTCCTTGGAAAATATGGTTCGAGCCGCGCCATCTGCTCGTCCGTCAGCCAATACAGGTGGCTCACATCCGGTCTCCTCGCGAAGCCTGAATCAGATCGCGCCTCTCGCATCAATGGGCCCTGACCCTAGAGAGATGCTTGAATTTCCTGCGGAGCCAAGTCTTCTATCGTGTCCGCAACGTTCTTCATATTCAGGATGAAAGAAGAGGCGGCAAGGTTCCGGGCGGCTGGCACGGAATAGGCGCCGTTCCTGTTCGCAGCCCGGGGATGTCGGCTGACGCCCCATTCCCGGCTACCCTGACCGAAGCAGTGCAAGGCGGTTCCGCCCGCGGGCCCGTCAAGGCTGCCGCACGAACCATATATTGCGAGCCCCGTTCACCCATGCCGAGAATCCGTCGATTTTGCCGTCGGGCGCGCGCGCGAAGACGAAGCTGCTCGTGCCACGCAGGCGCGTCGTGAAACCATCGGCGAAGCGCGGCGTCAGTGGCCATTCCACTGCGAAGGGCTGGCGCATGACCAGGCGGTTGCCGTTCCGAACCACCGAAATGCGCCTGTCCAGCTCGGCACTGTAATAGGTTCCGACATAGGCATCGAGAGCGGCGGGGCCGGCTATGGCAGGTGCAACCGCCACGAAGCGCTGGCCGCGCCTGTCGTTGCCCAAGACTAGTTCGACAGGTTTCCCATTCTCCCGGACAAACTGCGCCACGCCTCCGTCCGCCCGCCGGAAACGCTCCTTGCCCATGGGGCTCAGCCGCTGTGTCGATCCTCGCTGGAGCGCGAGCTCCCCATCGACGACTGTTGTCGCCGCGAGCTCGCCAGTCACGGGATCGCGGAACAGCCCCTGGTATCGAGCAGGGTCCAGGCCGGCGGGGCCGATCGGCGAAGTCGTTGGCAGCGAGGCCGAAACCACGGGCCTTCTCTCGACATAACCGGCAGCGCGAAGTGCCTGCTCGGCAATGCCCTCGCCAAGCGCCACGGAATCGACATCGCCATTGTTGCACAGCAGCGCGACCGAGACATGCTTCTCGGGATAACGGCCCAGCCAGGCCTTGTAGCCGGCGGTCGAGCCGCTGTGGGCGATCAGGCGCAATCCGTGCGCACGGGTAATCTCAAGGCCCAGGCCATATTCGAGCGGCGTGCCGTTCCGCAATTTGCCCGGTGTCTGCAGGGCCGCCACCAGCGCCTCGCCGCCGGGCAGATCGGAAGGGCGGTCGAGGAACGCGTTCCAGCGCAGCAGGTCCGCGATGGTGGTGAGGAGCCCGCCATTTCCATAGACGTTGGTGAAGGGCATGTTGGCGATGAACCCCTCGCTACCCGAAGCATAGGCCATGGCGCGCCCCGGCACGACCGTGCGGAAGTCCTCCCGCCATCGGCTGTGGCGCATGCCCAGCGGCCGGAACAGGCGCTCCTCGGTGAAGCGTTGCAGGCTCATGCCGCTCGCGCGTTCGACGATGATCGCTGCGAGGGCGTAATTTGTATTGGTGTAGAGATATTCGGCGCCGGGCGCGAAGTTCAGGCCCTTCTGCCGCGAGGCCAGATCCAGGATCGTGCTCAAATCATGGACCTGGGTGCCCGGGCCGTTGCCGGTCAGCGCCAGCAGGCTCCATTGCTCGCGCAGCCCGCTGCTATGGGTAAGCAGGTGGCGGATCGTGATCGGCACGCCATAGTCCGGCATCTCCGGCAAATAGCGCCTGATATCATCGTCGAGCGTGAGTTTGCCGTCCTGAACCAGCAGCAGCATGGCGGCGGCGGTGAACTGCTTGGCGAGCGAGCCGGTCTCAAAGACCGTGTCCGCTGCGATCGGCACCGGGTGCTCGAGATCGGCCAGGCCATAGCCGCGAATCACAGGCGCCGCGCCGTCGATCGCCACGCCTGCTGCGCAGCCGGGCATCGTCGGCGCGATCGATGCGAATGCCGCGTCAAGATCGAGCATTGGCCGACCCTGGCGACCAGCGGCAGATGGGCGATTGCCGTCCTGTCCAGGCGCAGCCCATGCCGTACGCACCGGAGCGCAGGACAGGGCGACGATGGCGACGAGACACATTGGGCGCATTGGACTCTCCGACAAGTTACGCCTGCTCAAGCGCAGGCCGGGCGGTTGCCCAACAGCGGATCGGTGAGTGCCCCGTGCGAGCGGTGAATGTCCCCCGGCTACGGTGAACGACCGGCATGGCTGGTACCACGGAGACCGAAGCAGCTCACTCCGAGCTCAGGCCGCCGCCGCGGCGGGAGGCGCCTCCAAAGCCTCGCGCAGGGCAGGCAGGCGGGAGCGGCTGACCGGTAGCGGCGCTCCTTCGTTCAAGTGCAACCGCCAGCGGTCGCCGTCGCGTTCCAGCCGTTGCACCTGGGACAGGTTTGCGATCACCGACCGATGGATGCGCAGGAAGCTTGCCGGCAATTGGCTCGCAAGCCCGTCGAGGCGCGCCGCGTGCAGCAGGCTGCGGCCGCCAACCAGTCGCAGTTCGACATAGTCGTCGGCCCCCAGCACGGCGAGGATCTCCGCGATCGGCACCAATTCGACACCGCGCGCCGAGGCCACCGTCAGGCGGTCTGGTTGGCTGGCCGCACGCGTCAGGGCGGCTTCGCGGCTGCGATCGTCACGGCTCAGGCGCACGACCTCGGCCATCAGCAACGGCAGGACGAGTCCGGCAGCGAGCAGGAAGTAGGAAAGATCGGTGAACCATTCGGGAAGGCCAAGAGCCAGCGCAAGGAACAATATGAGATAGGCAAGGGTCGGCCGCGCGCCGGGAAGCCGCCGCCGCACCCCTGCAGCAGCCGGCAGGGCGGCAAGTGCGACCCCCAGGATGAGTGCCCATATCGTCTTCACGTCGAAGCCCGGCAGCAGGATGGTGGCACCGACCAGGCCAAGGGTGAGGCCGGTCATGATGCCGCGCGTTCCGGGCAGGAACCTGGTGGAGACGTAGCGCACCAGCAGGATCGCGAAGACCGCAGCCAGAGCCCAGATGGCGCTCATCCGCCAGGCGTGCAGAGGATAGGGATAGTCGAACAGCGTCCGCAGGCTCTCCACAATGGCCTGCAGCGTCGCGACGGCTGCCATGGCAGCCAGGATCAGGCTGGTCCCGGTACGGCGCATGGCGTGAATGACCCCGAAGCCGAATGCCGCGGCCAGCAATGTGCCGGCAGCAAGGAAGGTGACAGCCAGGGGCGCGATGCGCGGCGGATAGGGATAGGGCAAGACGGCAACGGCACTCATCGGCCGCGCGAAACGCAGGCCGCCGTGGAAGGACGACAGGCGCAGCACCAGCACGTTTTCACCGGGCCGCCAAACGGTCTCGCGAATGGGGAAGATCGCCTGGTAGCGCCCCGGCGTCTCTTCCCGTGCCGTGGCGCCGGGGCGGCCGTTCGCGCCAAGGCGCCGACCGTTCAGCCACGCTTCCGATGAAGCAGCACCCGCCACGTAGAGGACGCGCGGCTGGGCGTCCGCCGGGGCCCGGACGATGGACCGGATCCAGATTTCCCGCCCTTGCGGATCGATGCGATCGGCAATCGGGTGACAGTCGCTGAGCACCGGATCGGCCTGACCGACCACATCATGACAGGCTTGCCATGCGGCATCCTGAGCATGGGCCAGGGAGGTGAATCCCGTCAGGAGGAAGAGGAGGATCAGGATTCGCCACATGCGCTTCCTCTAGGCTGCAGTTCGCCGAGATGCACCGCCATTCGCCGATCCGCGGGTGCCGTTGGCCGAGCCGGCGTAGCCGGGCGTGCCTCGAACGGCTCAGCCGGTGTCATGACCAACACATCGCTCAATCGCCGTGCCCTGCTCGCCGCAGCCGTTCTTGCCTATCCCGCCCTGGCGATCGCCCGGGCCTCGGCGCAGGTGGCGACGCCGTCACAGGACGGCCCCTTCCGCTTCAAGGGTTGGCGCGGCGCGGAGACCGACGCGGAGCGCGGCTTCTTCGAGGTTCCGGAAGACCGCCGCGATCCGGGTTCGCGAAAAATCCGGCTGGGCTATGTCCGCTTTCCTTCAACGGCAGCCAGACCCGGCCCGCCGATCGTCTACTTGGCGGGTGGCCCCGGCGGAGCAGGGTCCGCAGCGGCGGCGGGGCCGCGCTTTCCGATCTTCCTGGCCCTGCGCGAAGTCGCTGATGTGATCGCCTTCGACCAGCGCGGCACGGGCATGTCCGCCGCCATCCCTGCCAGGCCTGATCCCGTGGCCCCCCTTCCCGTGTTCACACGGGAAGGGCTCACTGCCTATTTCCGCAACGACCTCCAGCGGGCCTGGGCTGACTGGACGAAAGCCGGGATCGCAATCCGCGGCTACAATACCGAACAGAATGCGGACGATATCGACGACCTGCGGAAGCATCTGGGCGCGGAGAAGGTCGACCTCTGGGGAATCAGCTATGGCTCGCACCTGGCGCTCAGCGTGCTCAAGCGGCATGGCGAACGCGTGAACCGCGTCGCCCTGGCCAGCCTTGAGGGGCAGGATCAGACGGTAAAGCGGCCAGCCCGGATCGACGCCTTTCTCGATCAGGTCGACGCCCTGATGGCCAGCGACCCGGCGGTCCGCGCGAAGATACCCAACCTGCCGGCCCTGATGCGCCGGGTGCATGCCAGGCTCGAGACGACACCCGCCCGGATGACCGCCAAGCTGGGAAATACGCCGGTCGAACTGCAGCTGGGCGGCTTCGGCATCCAGCTCATGTCGGGAGGACTGATCGCCAATCCGCGCACGCTGGTGATGATCCCGGGAATATATCAGGCGCTCGACGCGGGCAGAACGGATGTGCTCGCGCCGTTCCTGACCGAGTTCACGGGCCTTCTGGGCATCAGCGGCATGCCGGAGGCGATGGACCTGGCGTCGGGGATTTCCCCTGCCCGGCTGGCCATGGTGCAGCGCGAGGCCCGAACGGCCATATTGGGGGACGCGCTGAACTTCCCGATGCCGCACCTGCTGGGCGCCGTCCCGGCGGTTGACCTCGGCGAGGCCTTCCGGGCGCCGATCCGCATCGATCACCCTGCCTTGCTGCTGGCCGGATCGCTGGACGGCCGCACACCGCTGGCCGAACAGGAGGAAGTGGCGGCCCAATTCCGGCGCAAGTCCCGCGTGATCGTTGAGAATGCCGGCCACAATGTCTTCGAGGCCCATCCCGATGTGCAGGCCCTGCTAGTGCGGTTCTTCCGCGGCGAGGTTCTGGCCGACGCGAAACTGACCTTGCCGCCGCCAAAGTTTCAGCTGGGATGATCGACCGGAAACGCCCTGCGGCGAACGACTGCCGATACCGGGACCTCCGCCAAAGGCGGATCGGCGGTAACGTTTCCAATATCGGTCATTCCGGACGCCGCTCAGGCATTCAATTGAAGAAGACCCGCTGCTTTGAAATGCGATGAAACCGGCTGAACGCCCCGGCTCGATTACTCTTGATCAGCGGCTCCGAGGTTCGAGCCCGGTGCGTCCACCATTTCTTCAGTGACTTGGCGTCCATCGCGAGCGGCGGTCATTCTCCAGACCGATGTCGAAGGCGGCGGCCGGCATGCGATACTGCCAGCCCGCTCAGGCTGGCAGCATCAGGCACGCGCGCCCGACCGGTGCCGCTCGCCCGGCCCAACCGCCCGGCCCCTCCCAGGCGCTCCCGATCACATGTCGCGAACCGCATCATCCGACACGCGCCGTACCAGATGGCAGCCGTCCGGCTGCTGCTCGAACGCCCAGCGCTGCCCGGTGAAGCGCGCGATCACATCGGCCGCGGTCCGCGCGTGCTGGCTCGGCTTGACCGTCGTGAAGCTTCCTCCCCCCGCAATCGCGAAAGGCAGCAATAGCTGATCGGCCAGATACGGCCCGGCGAACGCCCGCGATTCCAGGAACCCGGCCATGCGATGCGCCGCGGTCTTGGCAAGCGCCTCCGCCGATACGCCCAGCCGGCCGAAGCCGGTGACGATCTCCGTCGCATGCTCGAAGACCGCCTCGAGCAGCAGCGCATTGCCCGGGCCCTGCGTCTCCGGAAGCTCGTGAACCGCGAAGGACTGTTCGGGCCAGTCCGGCAGCAGCTTGCGCGCCGTGGCGAGCTCGCGCTCCGCGATGCCGTGCGGCAACGCCGCGAACAATGCCGTACCGGACACCGACAGCAGCGTCCCGCGATCGAGGCAATGGATCGGAACCAGCGCGCCCGGCATGAGATCGACCTCGATCCGGCCGCCGCCGCGCGGATAGAAACCGTGGCGCACCAGCCGCATCTCGATCCCCGCGCCCATCCGCCGCACCACGGGCGCGAACGCCTGCGCCACGAAGTCGAACGGCGGCGCCAGCATATTGTGGGTGCCCCCCTCGAGGACGAGCCGCGAGGGGCCGCCGGCGAGGAGCAGCGGCACCAGCACCGTCTGCAGGACCAGCCCCGTGCTGCCCGCGGTACCCACCGCGAAATGATATTCGCCCGGCGTGACGCGGCCCGGCGTGAAGCTGAAGTCGGAGGCACCGACCGCCACGCCCTCGCACGTCGCGCCACCGATCGCGCACGCCGCCTCGATCGCAGTGACGTGCTGGCGCATCAACCCGGGCTTCTCGCGCTTGCCGCGCGCATTGATGATGCGGAAGGGCCGTCCGGTGACGAGCGACAGCGCGCAGGAATTGCGCACGATCTGGCCGCCGCCTTCGCCTTCCGATCCGTCGATGATGATCATGTATTCACCAGTTCGAGAAAGAGTTGATTGGCGCGATCGACGAAGCGGTCGCGCAGCTTGCGCGCCGGCAGTTCGCCCGCCCGATCGAGCTCGTCGCGGATCAGCGCGTCGATCTCGGGCAGGCGGGTGCCGTTGGCACGCTCGTTGGTGCGCGCCTTGGCGGTGACCAGCGCCTCGATCTGCTCGACCAGTATGGCCGGCAGATCGCCGGCGGCGACCAGCGCCTGCAGGTTCATCGGCGGCCGCGCATCCGGGTTCAGCCGGATCGCGCGGATCGCCAGCGCGGGACGCAGGGCGTAGAAATACCTCTTCACCGGCACGTCCCCCTCCCCGTCCAGCCAGCGGTCCGCCGCCAGCTTGCCCGAGCGCGCATAATGATAGGCGATCGCCCGCGGATCGAGCAGATCGTCGGCCAGCTCGGCCAGCCGGGCGATGAAGGGATCGTCGGTCCGGTAGCGGATCGGCGAGAGCATCCACTCGCTCACCACGGCGTTCGACTTGAGCAGCAGGCCGAGCGCCTTGCGCACGTCCCAGCCGTTCAGGTCGATCTCGTCCTCGATCACCGTCTCGATCACGTCGCGCCCGGGCGCCAGCGACAGATACCAGTCGCGCGGGCGCACATAGAGGAAGCGCACATCGTAATCGCTGTCGGGCGAGGGAAAGCCCCAGGCGCGCGAACCCGATTCGATCGCGAGCAGCAGGCGCACGCCGTTGTTCGCCTCGATCGCGTCGAGCCGGGTCTCGATCTCGCGCCGAACGGCGGGAGGGATGGCTGCATGGGAATGGTTGGTCACAGACATTGTTCGGTCCAGCTATTTGTTTCCTTCCCGCGTCCAGCGGGGACTGGCGCGTAACTGCGCCTCCAATGCCGCATGTTTGGCGAAGCGACGCCGAGCCTCGGCGAGGCTCAGATTGCCGTTCGGGCCGCCACGCATGACATCGGCATCGGCATCTCCCTGGCCGTCGTCCTCCCAGCCACAAATCTGGCAGATCTCGAAGCCACCAGGATCGGTCAGGGCAGGTGAGCGACAACAAGGGCATGGCGCCAGGGTCATGAGCACAGCTCCACGAAAAGGGATGGTGGTGCGCGATCAACGCGGGCGACGAGAGCTTTGCCCGCGGCTGCTTGCGCAGCCGGTGAAACGGGACGGCATGCCCCCGGCATGCCGCTTGATCCCGTTTCACCCCTTCACGCACACCACCTGCTTGAGCGTATGGACGATCTCGACCAGGTCGGCCTGCGCCGCCATCACGGCCTCGATCGGCTTGTACGCCTTCGGCGTTTCATCGATCACGCCTTCGTCCTTGCGGCACTCAACGCCCGCGGTGTCGCGGATATGCTCGTCGAGCGTCACCAGCTTCTTGGCCGCGGTACGGGACATGATGCGGCCCGCGCCGTGGCTGCAGCTGTCGAACGATTCCGCATTGCCCAGGCCGCGCACGATGAACGACTTGGCGCCCATCGAGCCGGGGATGATCCCCAGCACGCCCTTGGCCGCGCGGACCGCGCCCTTGCGGGTGACCAGCACATTCTCACCGAAGTGATTCTCGCGCTGGACGTAATTGCGGTGGCAATTGACTGCCTCCATCTCCGCATCGAACGGCTTGGCGATCTGCCCGCGCAACGCGCGGACGACGTTCGCCATCATCATCCGCCGGTTCAGCGCCGCGAAGTCCTGCGCCCAGCCGACCGCCTCGACATAATCGTCGAAATGATCGGTCCCTTCCGGGAAATAGGCCAGGTCCTGATCGGGCAGGTTGATGTGCCACTTGCGCATGTCCTGCTTGGCCAGTTCGATGAAGAACGTGCCGATCGCGTTGCCCACGCCGCGCGATCCCGAATGGAGCATCACCCATACGCGCTGCTCCTGGTCCAGGCACAGCTCGATGAAGTGGTTGCCCGTGCCCAGCGTCCCCAGATGCACCAGGTGATTGGTGTTCTTGAGCCGCGGATACTTCTCGGTGATCCGCTCGAAGCGCTGCGCCAGCGTGGCCCAGGCCTCGACGATCGCCGCGGGCGGATCGCCCCAGCTGCCCTGGTCGCGCTTGCCGCGGCCGACCGAACGGCCATGCGGCACCGCCTGCTCGATCGCGCTGCGTATGCCCTCCAGATTGTCGGGCAGATCGCTCGCCACCAGCGAGGTGCGTGCCGCCATCATGCCGCAGCCGATGTCGACGCCCACCGCGGCGGGGATCACCGCGCCCTTGGTCGGGATCACCGAACCCACAGTCGCGCCGATGCCGACATGGACGTCGGGCATCACCGCCACATGCTTGAACACGAACGGCATCTGCGCCGCCCGCGCCAGCTGCGCGCGCGCGCCGTCCTCCACGGGCACGCCGCGGGTCCACATCTTGATCGGCACGCCGCCCTCGACGTGCTGGAAATCGTACAAAGTCTCGGTCATGGCGACCTCCTGCAAATGCGATCATGGTGCCGGCGACGAACAGTGGCGAGACATTTCCCTGAGCTATCCGGTTGCCCGGAGGCGGAGTCGGACCGCCGACCTCCCGCATCGCTGCGGGCGCTCTGACCATGTAGTCCCACCGGCATTCGCCAGCGAAAATCGGTCACGGCGACGAGATTTGGGAAAGACTGCCCCGAAGGGCCGGTGCTCTAACCGCTGAGCTACTGCCCCGAAGGACAAGCGGGATTCGAACCCGCGACACCCTGTGTAGTCCTTGCCCGGCATTCGCCGTGATGTTTCGGGTCGTGGCGACGAGAGGCGGTGAGACGCGGCCCTTAAGCTACGTGTCGGCGGCGGGATTCGAACCCGCATCTCTTCAGTCCCTCATGGGCACTGAAGCGCTTTACTCGTCGGGCCTTGCTCTGGTGACATGTAGTCCCACCAGCATTCGCCACGACCCTGTTCTCTCAAACCTCCGTCTGCTTGACGATGCCCACCCAGTCGCGCGTGTCGCCCGAGACGAAGCGCGCGATGGTATCGAACACCGCGTCGGAGAAGCCCCCGACATTGAGAATGTCCGCCCGCCCCTGCGGCGCCTGGCTGGAGCCATAGGGCTGGATGTCGATGCAGACGAGCTTGGCGGCCGGGTTGCGGCGCTTCAGCTCGTTCCACGCGCGCAGCGTCGCGGTCGCCCCGCCCCGGCCGGAATCGACCCAGGACTGGTTGTCCGAGACGATCACCACCAGGTCGACATGCTCCCGCATCGCGTTGAGTGCCGCGAGCGGTGCCGAGACATTGGTCCCGCCGCCCCCGATCGCTGCCAGCTTGGCGGCATTCACGGCGACACGGGCACGCGGATCGAGCTGCACCTGCACGACACGCTCCTCGAACGGCACCACCCGGGTGTCGCGATTGGTCCGCAGCATCGCCGCCGCGACCAGCGCCGCGACATCGATGCAGCGCACCGCCGACGCGGCGCCCTTGCGATAGCCCGTAGCCGGCGAGGACATCGACCCCGACACATCGGGGCAGACGACCACCCGGCCCGGCACCTTCGGCACGCGGCCGAGCGACTGCTCGAGCGCGTCCTCCAGCGCCGCCTGGACCTTGAGCGGCACGGCATTGCGGGCCTGGTCCAGCGCCACCATCAGCTGGTACGGCATCGGCCGGACCTTCGCGATCGCATCCGCATCCGCCAGCCTTGCGGCAACTGCCTCGGTGACTCCCGCCACGTCGAACGCGCCGTTGCGCGCCAGCGTGTTCAGATTCATCCGCAGCGCCTGCCACCCGATCCGGGTCGACAGCACCGCCCAGTCTTCCGCGGTCAGCGGAAAGGCGGTCAGCCATTCGAACGGCACCGGCGGCAGCGGAAGCGACCGATCGGCCTTCCACGCCTCGAACGCCGCGATCTCGGCGGGCAGCGCGGCAACGTCGTGGGGACGCCCGATCAGCCAGCCATAGAAAGCGCGCCGCGCCGCATCGGCGGGCTTGGGGTGCACCATGCGCACCACGTCCGCCAGGCTCGGATCCCTGCCCGTCGCCGCCGCCATCAGCTGCGGCATCGACGCCTGCTCCAGCCAGCGCTGGACCAGCCGCTTCGGCCGCGAGCCGAGCGACGTGCGCCCCACCTGCCCCGAGCGCAGGATCTGCACGAAGTTGCGCAGCATCCGCCCATTGTCGATCACCCGGTCGAACACCGGGATCGCGAGATCGGGATCGGCCACCGTCAGATACGCCGCCAGCAGCGCCGGCATGTCCTTCATCGCGCCGGACCGGCGGGCATAGACCGCAGCCTGCGCCACGAACCAGGGGTCGCAGGCCCGGGCCGCCGCCAGCACGTCCGCCAGCTGCGTCTCGGCCGCGCCGTAGAAGCCGTCGGCCAGCGTGCCGGTCGCGGCGAGCTGGGCGAGCTTGTGCTCGGGCCCATAGGCATAGGCCGGCGCGGCCTCGCGGTTCACCGTGTCCGCCACGGGCATCAGCCTTGCGATCGCCGAAGCGAACAGTCCCTTGTTGGCCATCGTCCAACTCCTCAACATGGTCAGGGCGGCAGGACTCGAACCTGCGACCTCCCGCTCCCAAGGCGGGCGCTCTGCGCAGCCTGAGCTACGCCCTGTGAAATTTCCCGGGGGCGGCCAGCCCATTCCGGCCGCCCCGCGTTGCCGCTGCCGGGCTGGGAGGTTCGACAACTCCCTGTCCGGCACCGACTATATTGCAGCGGGCGTGCCAATTTTGCCGAGGAGCAAAGAGAATACTCATAATATGTTGATATTAAACATATTTATTTCTGGAATCGCCGAAGCGAAGATTCCGGCGCAGATACATGCATCACGATTATCCTATCGCAATGGATCGAACTTTATCCTATTGGATAATCATGAAACCCGTTACCGTGATCGGATTCCTCGGCTCCACGCTCGATGCGAGCAAGTTCGGCCCGTCGCGCTGGAACAAATGGCGCCCCTCGGTCGCGCTCGCCATGCACGAGGACCTGCGCGTCGATCGTTTCATCCTGCTGCACGGCTCGCTGCACCGCCGGCTGGCCGAATATGTCGCGGAAGACATCGCGTCGGTCTCCCCCGAGACCCGCGTCGAGATGCGCCTGCTCGATTTCGGCGATCCGTGGGATTTCGAGCAGGTGTACGGCAAGTTGCTCGACTTCGCCCGGGCCGAGCCTCTCGATCCCGATGCCGAGGACTATCTGATCCACATCACCACCGGCACCCATGTCGCGCAGATCTGCCTCTTCCTGCTGACGGAGGCGCGCTACCTGCCCGGCCGCCTCATCCAGACCCAGCCGCGACGCGGCACGTCGGGAGACGCGGCGGGGCAGTGGAACGTGATCGACCTCGACCTGTCGCGCTATGACAGCATCGCCACGCGCTTCGCCGCCGCCGCCGAGGAAGGCACGTCGTTCCTCAAGTCCGGCATCGAGACCCGCAACGCCGCCTTCAACCAGATGATCGACGAGATCGAGCGCGTGGCACTGCGCTCCAAGGCGCCGATCCTGCTGATGGGCCCCACCGGGGCGGGCAAGAGCCAGCTCGCGCGGCGCATCTACGAGCTGAAGCGGCTCAAGCACCAGATCGCCGGCACCTTCGTGGAAGTGAATTGCGCGACACTGAAGGGCGACGGGGCGATGTCGGCCTTGTTCGGCCACCGCAAGGGCGCCTTCACCGGGGCGGTCGCCGATCGGCCCGGGCTGCTGCGCGCCGCCGACAAGGGCATGCTGTTCCTCGACGAGATCGGCGAGCTCGGGCTGGACGAGCAGGCGATGATCCTGCGCGCGATCGAGGACAAGCGCTTCCTG
This sequence comes from Sphingomonas sp. NPDC092440, assembly GCF_044754985.1. Taxonomy (NCBI): domain Bacteria; kingdom Pseudomonadati; phylum Pseudomonadota; class Alphaproteobacteria; order Sphingomonadales; family Sphingomonadaceae; genus Sphingomonas; species Sphingomonas sp. NPDC092440. The sequence goes on from NZ_JBIVQA010000007.1 coordinate 201,509, forward strand.
CCCGTCGGCTCGGACAAGGAAGCGGCATCGGAGTTCCAGCTGATCGCCGGCACCAATCGCAGCCTGGGCGAGGCCGTGGCCACGGGCGGGTTTCGCGACGATCTCTATGCGCGCCTGAACCTGTGGACCTTCCAATTGCCCGGCCTGGCCGAGCGGCGCGAGGATATCGAGCCCAATCTCGACTATGAGCTGGATCGCTTCGCCGAGCGCGAGGGCAACCGCGCCAGCTTCAACAAGGAGGCGCGACAGCGCTATGTCGCGTTCGCGACCGGCCCGGATGCCCATTGGCCCGGCAATTTCCGCGACCTCGCGGCCAGCGTCACCCGGATGGCGACGCTCAGTCCCAAGGGCCGGATCGACATGGAGTGCGTCGAAGCGGAGATTCAGCGCCTGAAGCGGCTCTGGGCCGGCCAGCGCGACGAAGGCGCGGACCTGCTGGCGGAAATTCTCGCGCCCGACATTCTGGCCGGCATCGACCTCTTCGATCGGGTGCAGCTTGCCGAAGCTGTCCGGATCTGCCGGAAGAGCCGGTCCCTCTCCGAAGCCGGGCGCACGCTCTTCGCGGCATCGCGCGCGCGCAGGACATCGGCGAACGATGCCGATCGGCTGCGCAAATATCTCGCGCGCTTCGGGCTGGACTGGGCGAGCGCTTCGTCCGGGTGACCAGGAGCGCGCCGCTCAAGCCGCGCGGCTGACCCTCGACCGCAGCGTGGCATAGGCCTGGAACAGCTCGGCGAAATGCATGTCCATCGTTCGCGGCGCCTCGTCCAGCGCGCGGGGCACGATGGCGGAGCGATCCGCGACGAAGCCGAGAATGGCGTCGCGGAGCGACTGGACGTCCCCCGCGCGGTATCGCCGGCTCGGCGCGCGATCGGCATGGTCGGCCGCGCCTCCGCGATCGGGCACGATCACCGGCAGCCCGCTCGCCCGCGCCTCGGCCGCGGCCATGCAGAAGGTCTCTGCCTCGCAACCATGGACCAGCGCATCGGCGCTCGCCATCAGGCGCGCGAGCGCCGCCCGATCGGCGACCGGCCCTGGAATCCGGATATGGGGGGAGCCCCCCGCACGCGCCACCAGCCGGCCCCGCAACCGCCCCTCGCCCACCAGCAGCAGCGCGATCGGGTGCAGCGTACCCGCGGAAAGCGCCGCGTCGATCACCATGCCCCAGCGCTTCTCCGCCGCGTGGCGGCCGACTCCCAGCAACAGAGTCGCGGAAGGATCGAGGTCGCATTCGGCGAGCAGCGCGGCACGATATTGGGCATCCCGATGCCAGGGCGCGAAGATCCCGGGCTCGACGCCCATCGGGATGGTGACCACGCCGGGCATCCCGCCCGCGCTCAGCCGCGCCGCGAATTCCCCGCTGGCGCTGACCACCAGGTCATAGGCCTCGCCCAGCCGGCGGAGGTGCCGCCAGAAGAAGTCGAACCCGCGATCGATCGTCTCGATGCTCGCGACCGGTCCGAACCAGCGATAGGCATAGGCGGACAGCGGATCGGCGTGCATGACCAGCGCGCGCGGCGCCGCGCCGTCCCAGCGCGCCACCATCGACGCGCTGCTCCATGGCGACGAGGCCTCGACGAAATCGGGACGCCAGCGATCCAGCGCGCGGTGCAGGGTCTTCTCGTTGTCGAAATAGCGATAGCGACGATCGAGCGGAAATGGCGGGGACGCCAGCGTCTCCAATACCGCGCCGGCGCCGCGCCGGATCACGGCATCGTGCTTGCCGGGGGCCAGCACGATGACCTCATGGTCCAGCGCCGCCGCGGCTGCGAGCTTCCGATCGACATAAGACCGCACGCCTCCGCCCAGGGGCGTGTAGAAGGCGCTGACATCGACGATCCTCATCTCGCACCGGCTCCGTCACCGACGCGATCAGAGCCTGATTGCCGCAGAACAGGCATGAATTCCGCTCGTTTCTCCATTACTGGAGCAAGGACGCCGCCGGTTACGCTGCACCGCAGTAGACCGTGAAATTTTTTGTCTTCCATCCCCGCTTGCCCGGCAGGAGGACATCGGGCAAATGCCGCGATCGGAAGGAGTCGACCGATCCATTCTCCTGCTTCCGGGCTCACGCAGCTTTACGAGGAACTGCGCGGCGAACTGCTGCGCTTCCTCGTCGCGCGTACCGGCAATCCGGTCGAGGCCGAGGATCTGCTCCAGGAGCTGTGGCTGCGCACGCGCGACACCCTGCCCGGCCCGATCGCGAACGGCCGGGCCTATCTCTACCGCGCCGCCCAGAATCTCGTGCTCGACCGCATCCGCGAGGCGCGCCGCCGCGAGACGCGCGACAAGGACTGGAGCGATAGCCAGGCCGAGACGATCGGCGGCGACCGCGTCGATCCGCAGCCCCGGGTGCTCGATGCCCTGATCGCCCGGGAGGACAGCGCGGCGCTGCACGCGGCGATCGCGAACCTGCCGGAGGGCGCGGGCCGCGCGTTTCGCCTCCACAAGCTCGAAGGGCTGCCCCATGCCGAAGTGGCGGCGCGGCTGGGTATCAGCCGCAGCGGCGTCGAAAAGCACATCGCCGTCGCGATGGCGCATCTGCGCCGCGCGCTGGAGAACTGAGGTGCCACCGTAATGGTGGCGTCTTATGCGACAACAGGGAGGCATCGGCTCGAACCGGTGCCGGGAATCGGGCGATGAACGAGGATATCCACGAGGCGGCAGCGCGCTGGCATTGCGCGCAACAGCATGACGACATGAAGTGGCGGGGCTTCACGACCTGGCTGGAGGCTGATCCGCGCCACCGCCTCGCCTATGACGAGATCGCGCTGCTCGACGCGCGGATCGATGCGACGCTTCCGATCCCCTCCGCCGGCATGGGAGCGCCGGAGATGCCCATGCGCCGCTTCCCGCGCTGGGCAATCGGCTCGGGCATCGCCGTCGCGGCCGCGGTCACCCTTGCCGTCGGCATCGGCATCCAGGACGTGCAGCCAGAGGCGCCGGTCGCGCGGGCATTCGCCAGCGCGCCCAAGGCGACGCGCACCGTGCGGCTCGCCCATGACGTCACCGCCACCCTCGGCGCCGGCTCGCGACTCTCGGAGCCCGAAGCGGGCGGGCCGATGCGGTTGAGCGGCAGTGCCTTCTTCAACATCCGCCATGATCCCACGCGCAGCGTCGTCGTCGAGGTGGACGGCTATCGCATCCGCGACGTGGGCACCCGCTTCGCGATCAACTCCGCCGATGGCGTGCTGAGTCTCTCCGTCGAGGAGGGCAAGGTCGCGCTCCAATTGCCCGGGCAGACCTCGGAAACGCTGGTCTCGGCGGGGCAGGAGGCGATCGCCCAGGCCGGCAGGGTAACGCTGCGCCCGGCACGCATGACGGGCATCGCTTCGTGGCGGAGCGGACGTTTCGTCTATGATCAGACGCCGCTCGCACTGGTCGCCGCCGATATCGCCCGCTACACGGGGCAGCCCGTTTCGGTATCCGGCTCCGCTGCCCAGCGCTCCTTCTCGGGCGTGCTCGCGCCCGGCGACCGACAGGCAATGGTTTCCACCCTCACCCAATTGACGGGGCTGCATGCGGACAGCGATGGTCAGACGGTTCGGCTGGTCGATCGTACTGGCAGCTAGCGTCCTGGTGCCGCCGCCCGCCCAGGCGCGGGACGAACGTTTCGCAATCTCCCTGCCCGCCGGCAACCTTGCCGATATCCTCGAGGCGCTTTCGGCCCAGACCGGCGTGTCGTTCGTCTATGACGTCCGCCTGCCCGCCGGACCCACGCGCGCGACGCGCGGGCGCATGTCCGCGCGCGAGGCGCTCGACCGCATATTGCAGGGCACGCCGGTCCACGCGGTGCGGATCGGCCCCAGGGCCTTCCGGATCGCCGTCCGCCCCCGCCCCCCGCGCCGCGCCGCGCCGCCGGCCCCGTTGGAGCCCATGGGCGCCGCCACGCTCGATGAGGAGATCGTGGTCACCGCGCGAAAGCTGCCCGAGGCGCTGTCCTCGATCGCCGGGGCGATAGCAGTCTATGTACCACGCGATCCCACGCGGCGGGACCGCGCGACCCGCGCCAGCGACGTCGCCCGCACCATCGAGGGGCTGAACGTGGCCAATGGCGGGCTCGGCCGCGAAAGGCCCTTCATCCGTGGCCTCGCGGACAGCCCCTTCAACGGCTTCAGCCAGTCCACGGTGAGCGTTCAGATCGACGAGGGCCGGGTCACCTATGACGCGGCCGAGCCCGGCCTCTATCTCACCGACATCGCTCGGGTCGAAGTCCTGAAGGGCCCGCAGGGGCCGCTCTACGGCACCGGCGCGCTCGGCGGCGTCTATCGCATCGTGACCAACCGGCCGGTGATCGGCTCCACATCGGCTGCGGCAACCATCGGTACGCAGAAGGTAGGATCGGGCGGCGTGGGCGCAAGCGCCGAGGCGATGCTCAACCTGCCGCTCGTCAGCGACCGCGCGGCGCTGCGCCTGGTGGGCTATGCGCGCAGCGACGCCGGCTGGGTCGACGACGCCAACGGCCCGTCGGACGTGAATCGCACTCGCATCGCCGGCGGACGCGCCGCGCTCCGGGTCGCGCCGGCGACCGGATGGACCGCCGACCTGATCGGCGCCTATCAGCTCAGCCGGACGGCCGACAGCCAATATGTCGATCGCGACTATGAGGACCTGACGCGCAATATCTCGCAGCGAGAGCCACGCCAGGGGGCCTTCGGGCTGGCGCAGGGAATCATCGCCGGTCCGATCGGCGCATTGCGGCTCACCGCGGTCACCAGCCATGCCTGGCAGGACCAGCATGACGTGTTCGATGCCAGCACCGCGGCCGTGCAGCTGGGCGTGCCCGGCGCGCTGCGCTATCGCGACGGCCGCACCTATCGCGTCCTGGACCAGGAAGTACGGCTGGCCTCGGCGCCCGGCAGCGCCTTCACCTGGACGGCGGGCGTCTCCTATATCTCGGCGGTGACGCGCGCGACGGGCACGGTGGAAACGGCGACCAGCACTGTACCCGATTACTTCGTCCTGCATCGCCGCGTTACCGAGACGTCGCTGTTCGCCGACGGCGCCTATCCGCTCACCGGGCGCTTGAAGCTGGCGATCGGCATGCGCCTGTTCCGCGCCACGACCGAGGACGAGCGCCAGGAAGAACTCGACGCGCGCAGGGTGAACCACGCGGTGATCGGCTTCACCCCCAGCGCCTCGCTTTCCTATCAGCTCGCGGACGATCGCCTTCTCTATGTCCGGCTCGGCACCGCATACCGCCCGGGCGGCATCGATCCCAGCAACAGCCGGACCGGCCGCTATGTCGGGGATTCCGTCCGCAGCATCGAAGCCGGCGGACGGGCGAGCTTCGACGGCGGCCGGCTGGACCTTGCCTTTGCCGGTTTTCATGTCGGCTGGCACAATATCCAGTCGGACTATCTCGAGACCGCGGGCCTGGTCGCCACGCACAATGCCGGCGACGCGGTGATATTCGGAGTGGAGGGAAGCGCGACCTGGCGGCCGGGCGGCGGCTGGCAATTGCGCGGCGGCTTCACCATCCAGCGCCCGCGGCTGATCAATGCGGCGGACGGTACGCGCCTGCCCAGGGATCGCCGCCTGCCCGTCGTCCCCGACCTTGCCGGCGACTTCACCATAGCGCGCGCCCTCCGCCTGTTCGGGCATGAGGTCACGCCCTATGCCGCGCTCAACTATGTCGGTGCTTCGCGGCTGAGCTTCGACGACGGCCTGGATCGCGGCATGGGCGACTATGCGCTGGCCCGCATCGGCGTGACGACGATGATCGGCCCCTTCACCCTGGCGCTCGACCTCGACAATGCGCTCGACGCGCGCGCGGACAGCTTCGCCTATGGCAACCCGTTCTCGATCCGCAGCGAACGCCAGTACACGCCGCTTCGACCACGCACTTTCTCGCTTTCCCTCTCGCGCAGCTTCTGACGAAAAAAATCACGGCATGGCTGCGGCATTGGCCAGCGGCGGCGTCTTGCCCATGTGACCCGACCCGGAACAGCATCGCCCCGCAGGCTCCTGGCCTCGATCCACGACGTGTCGCCGCGGCACGAGCCGGCGATCGATCGGCTCTTCGGCGAGCTCGCATCGGCGGGCGTGCAGCGCCCGGCCCTGCTCGTGGTGCCGGACTTCTGGCGCGAAGCGGAGATCCGGCCGGGCTCCCCCTTCGCCGCTCGCCTGCGCGGCTGGGCCGAAGACGGGGTGGAGATGTTCCTCCATGGCTATAGCCATCGGGACGAGGCCGAGCATGCCTCCTGGCAGGATCGCGTGAAGGCCAGCCGGATGACGGCGGGCGAAGGGGAGTTCCTCGGCCTCGACGCCGCGGAGGCCGAGCGCCGCATCCGGGCCGGCCGGTCGCTGATCGAGGATATCACCGGCCGCCCCATCGCCGGCTTCATCGCCCCGGCCTGGCTCTATGGCGATGGCGCACACAGCGCCATGAAGGCGCTCGGCATCCCGCTCGCCGAAGACCATATGCGCGTCTGGGCGCCGGACACCGGGCGCATATTCCTCAAGTCCCCCGTGATCACCTGGGCGACGCGGACTCGCGCGCGCATGCTGTCGTCGCTCGCCGTCGCGAGCGTCGCCCGGACGATCCCGCTGCCCCGAGTCGTGCGCATCGGCGTGCATCCGGGCGACGTGACCGTGCCCGCGACGCTCTCGAGCATCCGCCGGACCGTCGCGAAGATCGCACGGACCCATGTCCCCAGCCAGTATCGCGACTTGGTCGGAGACCATGCGTGCGTGTCCTGACCTTTCTGCACAGCTTCGAACCGGGCGGTGTGGAGCGGGTCGCACTGCGGCTCGTCCGGCACTGGCGCGCGATGGGCGTGGAGGCACCGCTCTTCCTGGGCCGTGAGGAAGGCGCGCTGCGCGCCGAACTGGCCGATGCCCTGGCCTATACCGCTCCGTCCCAGCCACCGATCGGCACTGCCTGGTGGGAGACGCCCTGGATGATCGCGCGGCTGCCCGCGGAGATCCGCCGGACCCGCCCCGACGTGCTGTTCGTCTCCGGGAGCACCTACACCATCGTCGCCGCCGCAATGAAACTGCGCTTCGGCAAGCGCTGCCCGGCGATCGTCGTCAAGATCAGCAACGACCTGGTCCGCCGCGACCTGCCGCCGACGGCGCGCTTCCTCTGGCGGTTCTGGCTGGGCGTGCAGGCGCGTTTCGCTTGGACCTGGGTGATCATGGACGAAGCGATCGCCAAGGACCTGCCCACCGGCATGCGGACATCGTTCCGGGTGGTGCACGACCCCGCGATCGAGGAAGCCCGGATCCGCGCGCCGGATCCGCGCCGCGCGGACGTGCCCCGCCGTTTCGTGGCGGTCGGCCGCCTGGCTCCGCAAAAGGACTATCCGTTGATGCTGCGCGCCTTTGCGCGCGGCGCGCGCGAAGGCGAGACGCTGACGATCTATGGGGACGGCCCCGACCGTCCGGCGCTGGAGGCGCTCGCCGCCGCGCTCGACATCACGGAACGCGTCGATTTCGTCGGCCATGTATCCGACGCCGCGTCGCGGCTGTCGGGCTTCGACACCCTGCTGCTCTCTTCCCGCTACGAAGGAGTCCCCGCTGTCCTGATCGAGGCGCTCGCCACCGGGCTCTCGGTGATCTCGACCGACAGCGGCGCCGGCGTGCGCAGCGTGCTCGGCGACGGCCGTTATGGGATGATCGTGGCCCGCGACGAAGCCGCGCTTGCGGCGGCGATCGCGAACGCGGATGCGGCGTCGGCACCGGCGCCGCATGCCAGCCGGCAGGAGCATGTCCGCCGCTTCACGATCGAACAATCCGCCGGAATCTATCTCGACACCTTCGTCGCCGCGGCACGCGGCGAGGCGCACACGACCTCCGCACCATCCCAAATCGACGAGTTCGCATGGCCAGTTCCGCCAGCCCGATGAACGCGCGCGCCGATCAGGCGGCGCTGCTGTTTCCTCCCACACAGCCGATCCGCGAGTGGTTGCTGACGCTTGCAGGGCTGGGCCTTTCCACGGCCATCCTGCTCGCCGTCCTGGTGCAGCTCGGCGGCATCGATACCTCGCGCTTCGCCTCGGCGCCGGCCAACCCGTGGTTCTGGCTGTGCTTCGCGCTCTTCTATGCGCTGGGGCCCGCGATGGAGTGGCTGATCCTCCGCCGGCTATGGAAGCTGCGCGCGGATGCCCTGCCGGCCCTGTTCCGCAAGCAGGTCGCGAACGAGATCGTCTTCGGCTATTCGGGCGACGCGCAATTCTATCTCTGGGCGCGGCAGCATCAGCCGCTCAAGGGCTCCGCCTTCGGCACGCTGCGCGACGTCGCCGTCCTTTCCGCGCTGGCCGGCAATCTCGCCACGCTGGCGATGATGGCGATCAATGCCCCGCTGCTCTACGCGGTTGCCGGCGGCACGCTGCTCAACAGCTTCGCCGCATCCGTGGCCGTCATCATTCTCTCTTCGCTCGGGATATTGGTGATGCGGCGCTTCGTCTCGCTGCTCACGCTTTCACGGCGCGATCTGATCGTCACGTTCGGCCTGCACAGCCTTCGGATCGTGCTGGGCCTGATATTCACGGCCTTGCTCTGGAAGCTGCTGCTCCCCGGCCTTTCGCCGATGATCCTCATCGCGGTGGCGACGCTGCGCATGATGGTCCATCGCCTGCCGCTGGTGCCGGCCCGCGACGCGCTGCTGGCGCCGCTGGTCCTCGCGCTGCTCGGGCCGGGATCCGGCCTCGCGGCCGCCACCATGCTGGTCGCGGCGCTGACGCTGGTCACTCATCTCGCCGTGGGGGCGATCACGTCGATCGCGACGTTCCTGCCCGCTGCCCGGACTTCGGCCTGAAGCCCGTTCGATCGCCCGGCCGGAGCAATGCTCCGCGCCCGTGACAACCTTCGCATCTCGTATAGTTCCGGCGGAAATCCGCGAAGCTGCCGCCCGCTAGACCGCGCCCACGGATTCCATGTGGAGGGTTGCGGATGCTTCTCGAACTCGCGCTCCAGGCGCCGGCCGGTGGGCGGAGATGCCTTGCGCGATTCCGCCATTTCCGGCGGCGCGGCGGCATGCTGCGGATCACCCTGCACGGCTTCGCGTCGTGCCCGGCCCTGCTGGCCCTCTCCGCCTGTGGTGGCCCCGGCGCTCCCCAGGGTGCCATCAAGCCGGCGAAGGTCGACCCTGTAGCGCATGAATCCGAGCTCATGCGGATAACGCTCACGCCCGAGGCGGAGCGCCGGCTGGGCATTGCCGTTGCAGCCGCCTCCCCCGACCAGGCGCAGGACCGGGTGACGACGCACGGCGAGGTGGTCGTTCCCCCCGCTGCGAGCGGAGGCGTCCCGATAACCGCCACGACCGATCTGATGACGCTCGCCGCCAATCAGGCGCGCGCCGATGGCGATATCGCCCGCGCCGCGGCACAGGCGCGCGTGGCGCAGGTCAATGCGCAACGTGCCGAAGCCCTGGTCCGGGAAGAGGCCGGAAGCATCAAGGCGCGCGACGATGCACTCGCCGCCGCCGCGGTCGCCCGGGCCGACCTGGGGGCCGCCCGCGCCCAGCGCCACCTGCTCGGCGCGCCGGTCGCCTCGCTCGGGCGCCAGAACATCCTGTGGGTGCGCGTGCCGGTGCTCGCGGCCGACCTGACCCGCGTCGATCGCGGCGCGCCCGCCATGATCCGGCCGCTGGGTGGAATGGCCGGAACCCTGTCGGGGCGTCCGGTGGCCGCGCCGCCCTCTTCCAACGTCACCGCAGGCAGCATCGATCTCTATTACGCGATCCCGAACACCCGCGCGCTCGGCGTCGGCCAGCGCGTCGCCGTCGAGCTGCCCGCGGCGGGCGATGCCGTGCCCGGCCTCAGCATCGCCGCATCCGCGATCCTGCACGATGCCTATGGCGGCGAATGGGTCTATGTTCGAACCGCCCCGCGCACCTTCGAGCGCCGGCGCGTCCAGCTTGCCGGAATCCGCGGCGGCAGGGCCATGCTCGCCATGGGCCTCAAGCCCGGCGACCAGGCCGTGACCGCCGGTGCCGCCGAGCTGTTCGGCACCGAATTCGGCGCGAAGTGAGGGCCCGGCCATGCTGAACTGGCTCATCACCGCCGCGCTCCGGCAGCGCGTGCTCGTCATCGCGCTGGCGCTCGTCCTGGTCTTTTTCGGCATCCGCGCCGGCCGGGACGTGCCGCTCGACGTGTTCCCCGAATTCGCGCCGCCCATGGTCGAAGTGCAGACCGAGGCCCCGGGGCTGTCGACCGAGGAGGTCGAGGCGCTCGTCACCACCCCGCTCGAGTTCGCGGTGAACGGCACGCCGGGCCTGGGGACGCTGCGCTCGAAATCGGTGCTCGGCCTGTCCTCGGTGCAACTGATCTTCCAGGAGGGCACCGACATCGTCCGCGCCCGCCAGCTCGTGCAGGAACGTATCGCGGTCGCCGCCCCGCGCCTTCCCGCGAACGTCCGCCCCCCGGTGATGCTGCCGCCGCTTTCGGCCACGAGCCGCGCGATGAAGATCGGCATCACGTCCTCCCGGCTCAGCCAGATCCAGCTTTCGGAACTGGTGCGCTGGACGATCCGGCCCAAGCTGATGGGTGTTCCGGGCGTCGCCAATGTCGCGGTCTGGGGGCAGCGGGACCGCCAGCTTCAGGTGCTGGTCGATTCGAACCGCCTGCAGCAGATGGGCGTGACGATGGCCGAAGTGCAGAAGGCCGCGGGCGATGCCGCGGTGACGCTCGGCGGCGGGTTCGTCGACACGCCCAATCAGCGCCTTGCCGTGCGCCACCTCTCGCCAATCGCCAATGCCGAGGATCTCGGCAACACGGTGGTCCGGCTCGCCGGCACCGCCCCGGTCCGGCTGCGTGACATCGCGACCGTGATCGAGGGCCATGCCGCGCCGATCGGCAGCGCGATCGTCAACGACGGCTCCGGCATCCTGCTGATCGTCGAGAAGCAGCAAGGCGGCAACACGCTTGCGGTGACGCGGGGCGTCGAGGCGGCGCTGAAGGAGCTGCGGCCCGGGCTCAAGGACGTCGAGATCGACTCGACGATCTTCCGCCCGGCCACCTTCATCGAGCGCTCGATCGGAAACCTCACCGAAGCGCTGTGGATCGGCTGCATCCTCGTCGCGGCGGTGCTTGTGCTATTCACGCGCGACTGGCGCTCGGCGGCCATCAGCCTGACCGCGATCCCCCTCTCGCTGCTCGGCGCCGCGCTCGTCCTCGCCAAATCGGGGATGAGCATCAATACCATGGTAATCGCCGGCCTGGTGATCGCGCTGGGCGAGATCGTCGACGACGCGATCATCGATGTCGAGAATATCGGACGAAGGCTGCGCCTCAATCGCGAGGCCGGATCGCCCCGCTCGCCGTTCGCGGTGGTACTCGCCGCCTCGCTCGAGGTGCGGACCGCGGTGGTGTTCGCCAGCCTGATCGTCATGCTGGTGTTCCTGCCGATCTTCTTCCTCGACGGCGTGTCGGGAACCTTCTTCCGCCCGCTGGCCACCGCCTATGTCCTCGCGATCGGCTGCTCGCTGCTGGTCGCGCTCACCGTCACCCCGGCGCTCTGCCTGATGCTGCTGCCAAACGGCACCCAGGTCCACAAGGAGACACGCCTGGTCGCTCGCCTGAAGTCCGCCTATCGCCGCTTCCTGCCTGTCATCATCGCGCGGCCAGGCGGAGCCATCGGCGTCGTCGCGGGCGGGCTGCTGCTCGCGGGGATCGGCTATGCCGGCCTCAAGGACCAGTTCCTCCCCAATTTCCGCGAGACCGACTTCCTGATGCACTTCGTCGAGAAGCCCGGCACTTCGGTGGAAGCGATGGAGCGGATCACCGTCCGCGCCTCGAAGGAACTGCGCGCGATCCCCGGCGTGCGCAATTTCGGCGCGCATATCGGCCGCGCCGAGGCCGGCGACGAAGTCTATGGCCCCAATTTCACCGAGCTGTGGATCAGCCTGGACGAGAAGGCCGATTATGACGGCTCGGTCCGCAAGATCCAGGAAGTGATCGACGGCTATCCCGGCCTGTATCGCGACGTGCTCACCTATCTGCGCGAACGCATCAAGGAAGTGCTGAGCGGCGCCGGCGCCAGCATCGTCGTCCGCGTCTACGGACCCGACATCGCGACGCTCCGCCAGACCGCCGACCGGCTCAAGCAGGAGTTGGAGGGCATTCCGGGCACCAGCGAGCTGAAGGTGGAGATGCAGACCGCGATCCCGCAGATCCAGGTGCGGCCGCGCCCCGCCGACCTGGCCACCTATGGCCTGACCACCGGCGATGTCCGGCGCACCGCCGCGACCCTGATCCAGGGCAGCAAGGCGGGCGAGCTCTACGAAGGCAATCGCTCGACCGACGTAGTGGTATGGGGCGTTCCCACGGCGCGGGCGGACGTGCAATCGATCCGCGATGCGCTGATTCAGCTGCCCGGCGGCACCGCGGTGCGGCTGTCGCAGGTCGCCGACGTGATGGTCATGCCCGCGGCGAACGAGATCAAGCGCGAGAACGGCTCGCGCCGCATCGACGTTACCATGAACGTGTCGGGATCGGACCTGGGCGCGGTCGCCCGGGCAGTGCAGGCGAAAGTGAACGGCTTCGCCTTCGGCACCGGCTATCATCCCGAAGTGATCGGCGAGTTCGAAGCGCTGCAGAAATCGCGGCGGCAGCTGGCGACGTTGGGGGCGCTCTGCCTGCTCGGCATCCTCTTGCTCGTCTGGCTCGAATTTCGCTCGCTGCGAGTGACGGCGCTGGTGGGCATCAGCCTGCCCTTTGCCCTGGTGGGCGGCGTGGTCGCGGTGCTGCTGTCGGGCGGCGTCCTCTCGCTCGGCTCGCTGGTCGGGTTCGTCACGGTGCTCGGAATCTCCGCGCGCAACGGCATCATGCTGGTCAGCCATTATCGCCATCTCCAGCATGAGGAAGGCGAGGCCTGGGGTCCCGAACTGCTGCTGCGCGGCGCGGAGGAGCGGCTGGTGCCGATCCTGATGACCGCTACCTGCGCGGCGCTGGCGCTGCTGCCGCTGGTCGTGCGCGGAGACGCCCCGGGGCACGAGATCGAGCATCCGATGGCGCTCGTCATCCTGGGCGGCCTGGTCAGCTCGACCGCGCTCAACCTGCTGCTGATGCCTTCGCTCTACGGCCGCTTCGGCCGCGAGGACCGCAAGCCTCGCGAGGAACAGGGCATGGCGGCCGAAGGAAAGGTCGTACCGGCATGAACATCCGTTTCCCGCAGGTCGCCCTGGCCGGCGCGCTCGCACTGACGGCGGGCTGCGCGGTCGGGCCCCGGCACGTCGCTCCCGCCGCGCCGCCTTCCGCGCAGGGGCCGTTCCTCGGCGCTTCGGAGGCGGGAATCGCTGCGGCCCCGGTGCCCGACGACTGGTGGCGGCTGTTCGACGATCCGGCGCTCGACGCGCATGTCGGGCGCGCGCTGGCTGCCAATGCCGATATCCGCGTGGCGCTCGCCAATCTCGAAGCGGCCCGTGCCGCGACACGCGGCGCCCAGGCAGCCCAGCTTCCGAACGCCATGCTCGAAAGCGGCGCGGGCCCGAGCCCGGCGCAACGGCAACCGAGCACCAGCGCCGTTCCGAAATCCAGCTACGACCTGGCTGCGACCATTGCCTATGAAGTCGATCTGTTCGGCCGGCTGCGCGCAACCACCCAAGCCGCCCGCGCCGACCTTGAGGCAAGCGAGGCCGCACGCGACACGGTGCGCGTCGCCGTCGCCGCCGATACCGCAGCGGCCTATGCGGCCGCCTGTGGCGCCGCCGCCGGCAAGCGGGTCGCCGAGGCGCAGCTCACGGCGCAGCAGCGGAGCTACGACCTGATCGCCCGTCAGCTTGACGCGGGCGAAGTCTCCCCCCTCGAGCTCGCCCAGTCCAGGACCCTGCTCGACCGCGCCCGCGCCGCGTTGCCGGCATTCGACGCGGACCGAGCACGCGCGCTGTTCCAGCTCGCCACGCTCCAGGGCCTGCCCCCAAGGGAGGCGCTCCGCCTTGCGCTGCCTTGCATGGCTGCGCCGATCGCGCGCCACGCCCTGCCGGTGGGCGACGGCAACGCCCTGCTGGTTCGGCGCCCGGACATTCGCGAGGCCGAGCGCAAGCTCGCCGCCGCGACCGCGCGGATCGGCGTCGCCACCGCCGATCTCTATCCGCGTTTCCAGCTTGGCGGGTCAGCCGGCCTGCTCGGCGGCGATTTCACCGGCTTCCTGACCCCGCTGATCAGCTGGGCCTTTCCCAACCAGAGCGCCGCGCGCGCCAGGATCGCCGCGGCCCGGGGAATCCAGGCGGCGGCCCTGGCCGGCTGGGACGTCGCGGTGCTGCGCGCCCTGCGGGAGGTCGAGACCGCGCTTGCGGACTATCAGGCGGAGAAGCTGCGCAACGCCGAGTTGCGCGGCGCGCTCGCGGCATCCGAGAAGGTCGTGGCTCGCGCCGGAGCGCGCTTCCGCCTGGGCGCCGACAGCTATCTGCAGGTCGTCGATGCCGAGCGCACGCGCAACGATACCGGGGCGCTGCTGGTCGCGTCGGACCTCAGGATCGCGCTCACCCAGGTCGCCCTGTTCCGGGCGCTGGGCGGCGGCTGGGGTTCACAGCCGGGCGCGGCATCCACTAGGGGGGAAGCGCTTCCCGTCGGCAGCAGATAGAGTCGCACGTCGCCATGAAGATCCTGATCGCCGAAGACGACCGCGAAACCGCCGATTACCTCGCCAAGGGACTGGCGGAATCCGGGATGAACGTCACTGTCGTCGCAAACGGCCCGGATGCGCTGTTCCATGCGACGCAGCAGCAGTTCGACGCGATCATACTCGACCGGATGCTCCCGGGGATCGACGGCCTGGCGATCCTCAGGATGATCCGGGCCGGCGGGATCGCGACGCCGGTCCTGCTCCTTACCGCAATGGCCAAGATCGCGGAGCGGGTCGAGGGGCTGGAGAGCGGCGCCGACGACTATCTCGTCAAGCCCTTCGCCTTTTCGGAGCTGCGCGCCCGGCTCAACGTGCTGATCCGCCGCCCCGCGGCCTCCGCCGCACCTGCCGAAACCATGCTGCGGGTCCGCGATCTCGAGCTCGATCTGCGGCGGCGGCGCGTGACGCGCGGCGGAATTCCGATCGATCTCCAGCCGCGCGAAGTGCTGATGCTCGAGGAGCTGATGCGCAATTCCGACCGGATCATGACGAAGACGATGCTGCTTGAACGGGTCTGGGAGTTCGATTTCGATCCCCGCACCAACATCGTCGAGACCCATATCAGCCGGTTGCGCGCGAAGCTCAACGCCGGGTTCGACACCGACGCGATCCTGACCGTGCGGGGCGCCGGCTACACGATCCGCACCGAATGAAGCTGCATTTGCCCCGCTCCACCTTCGGGCTCGCCGCGCTCGCCAGCCTCACGCTCTGCATCGCCACCATCCTGCTTGGCGGGATCGTCTATTTCGTGTCGCACGAGGCGCTGGAGCAACAGCTCGACCACCGCATCGCCGCCGAGACCAGCAGCCTGAAGACCGTCGCCGAACAGGACGGGATCCATGCGCTCCGGACCGCCATCGCACGGCGCGAGGACGGCCACAACACGAACGGGCTGGGCTATATGCTCTTCACCGGTTCCGGCACCAAGATCGCGGGCAAGTTCGACGCGGCGCTGCCGCGTCCCGGCTGGCACGAGCTGCTGCCCTTCCATGACGCCCGCGAGCGCGCGAACATTGCCCAGGCCCTCGCGACGCCGCTGCGCGACGGCTATGTGCTGGTGGTGGCGGCGGACCGCACGCCGATCGACGAGATCGACCGCTCGATCCTCATGATCTTCTCCGCGGCGTTCGGCGCGATGCTGCTGATCGGCGCCACCTGCGCCTGGGGCCTCGGTTTCGTGGTCCGACGCCGCCTCGGGCGCATCCATGCGACGGCGGAGGCGATCATCGACGGCGATCTGAGCCGCCGCGTCGACCGCGACGAGGTTCCGAACGAATTCGACAGGCTGGCCGAAACGCTCAACCGCATGCTCGATCGCATCGGCGCGCTGCTCGAGAATCTGCAACAGGTCACCACCGACATCGCGCATGACCTGCGGACGCCGCTCGCGCGCCAGCAGCAGATCCTCGAAGCCGCGCTCGACGCCGATCTCGACGCGGACGCATGCCGTGACGCCATCCGCCGCGCCGCGGATTCCAGCGAGGAGATACTGAACATCTTCACGGCCATGCTGCGGATTTCCGAAGTAGAGACCTATCAGGTTCGCGAGGGGTTCCGGCCGGTCGACCTGTCGGAAGTGGCCGAGCGGGTTGCCGACGCCTTTCGCGCGAGCGCAGAGGCGACCGGGCACGAAATCGCACTGGATATCGAGGGAGAGGCAATCGTCGAGGGCGACCGGCACCTGCTCGCGCAGATGTGCGCGAACCTGGTCGAGAACGCGCTCCGGCACACGCCTGCCGGCACGCGGATCGCGATTGGCGTGCAGCGACGGGCGGATGCCGTGCGCCTCGTCGTCGCCGACACCGGGCCGGGCGTTCCGCCCGCGGAGCGCGCGCGCGTCCTCCAGCGCTTCGTCCGGCTGGAGCACAGCCGCTCGACCCCGGGGCACGGCCTCGGGCTGAGCCTGGCGGCAGCCATTGCCCGCGCGCATTTCGCGACGATGGAATTGTCCGACGCGGCCCCCGGCCTGCGGATCGTCATCCGCTTCGGCGGCTGAGCCGGCCCGATCGGGAGAAGGCGGCGGCCCTGCGCGGCGCCGCCGCCTCTCGCCTCAGGCGAAGATCGCCTCGAGATCGGAAGGCGCGATGCCCTCCTTGAGCTGACGCAGCTCGACATAGATGCTCGCCTGCACCGCCACCATGACCATGCTGGCGAGCGCGCTTGTCGCAGCACCGACCAAAGCGGTCAGGAAGGCATTGCCGATCGCCTCCATCGCCGCGGTGAGGAAGCTCACCGGGATGCTGAGCACCCAGAGCAGGACGAGGACGATGAGCATCGTCAGAAAGATGCGCCAGCGCGCGCCGCTGGTCAGCGCCGCGCTGCGGCTGAACGCATCGAGGATCCCGATCTTCTCCTGGACATAGGCCGGCGTGACCACCGCCCATACCAGCCACAGGATGACCCCGGTACGATCAGCAGCATGAAGCCGATAATCACGCCGACGCCGGCGAGCAGGCCGATCGCGATCATCGGCAGGATCATGCTGATCCCGACGGCGAGCAGCTGGCCGAACTGCGGCGTCTCGCCCGACAGGTGCATCACCGTCGCGCGGGTGAGCCCGGCCTGGAGGATCGCCCCGGTGACGATCGAGACCAGCCAGGTGAGGCCCATCATGCCCCAATAAGGCCCATCATGCCCCAATAGGAGCCGCTGTAGAACATGCTGGAGCTCGCCGAGGCGCCCTGCAGGGTGAAATTGCTCGCCTGCCAATATCCCAGCACGAACTGGGGCGTCCCCGCCAGTACCAGCGCAAGCCCGCAGAATAGCAGGAAATTAGACCCGATGGTTTCGAATGCGCGCGAAATGACCGCGCCGATTTCGTAGCGCGCTCCGCCAATATCCGCTTCAGCCATGATTCCCCTCTTTCATAGAAGTGCAATCGACGCTGAAGAAAGACTGAACAAAAAACGGTCGCAAAGTCCAGTCTTACCGGGGTTTCCCGCGGCAGGCTGTTCCGGTAGCAAAGGGCGCGTGGGGGATTCGACGTGACCGTACAGGGATCGACTGCGCAGTCCGTCGCCAGGGCGCACGAGGCCCTGCGCGCGCGTTCCGACATCCAGTTCGAGATGAGCGCCGCCAAGCCGCCCGAGATTCCGCCATGGATGCGCTGGCTGGCCAGGCAGCTCGGAGAAGTCGCGCCCTATATGGGCTGGATTCTCCTGGCCTGCGTGGTCATCGGCGCGGCCATCATCCTCTATCTCGTCATCAGCTCGCTGATCCGTGCCCGCCCCTCGGGCGATGCCGAGGCGGCGGCGACCCAGGACGTCGCCGCCTGGCGCCCCACCGAGAAGGCCGCGCGCGCGCTGCTCGCCGATGCGGAGGCGCTGGCCGCCCAGGGGCGCTACGAGGAGGCGGTTCATCTGCTGCTGTGGCGCAGCCTGGAGGACATTCAGCGCCATCGCCCGCGCCTGCTCCGCCCCGCGCTCACCAGCCGCGAGATCGCCGGATCCGACTGGATGCCCGGCGTCGTCCGCCGGGCTTTCGCCGCCATGGCCGCGCCGGTGGAGCGCAGCCTGTTCGGCGGCCGCAGCCTGGCCCGGACGGACTGGGAGGAAGCCCGCGCCGCCTATGGCGAGTTCGCGCTGCCGGGGGCATGGCGATGAGCGACGAATCCGCGGCCACGCCCTTCACGCTGCGCACCGTGCTGGTCCTCGCGCTGCTCGGCGTGGTCGGCTTCGTCGCCTTTCTGCTGCTCACCGCCTATGCCGACGATCTGCAACCCGCGCAGCGCCCGGGCAACCATGCGCTCGCCACTTCGGCGGTGGGCTTTGCCGGAGCGGCGGATCTGGTGCGGCGGGTGCACGGCGCGGTGAAGATGGTGCGCCGCGACGGCGACCTCGACACCGGCGACATATTGGTGGTGACGCTGGAACCGACGACCAGCCCCGATATGATCAAGCGGATCATCGATCGCCGGGCCTCGCAGCCGACGATCCTGGTATTGTCCAAATGGCTGACCATGCCGCGCCCGGACAAGCCGGCCTGGGTAAGTTCGTTCGGCAGCCTTCCGCCAGGCGCGGCCTCGCGACAGATCGCCCAGGTCACCGAAGCCCGGGTGCAGGAGAATGCCCAGGGCCTGCGGACCATCTCCGGCGACGGGCTCGAGCCCGTGATCGACGACGGGCAGGGCGGCGCCCTGGTCGCCACGCTGAAGAACCAGCCGACGCTGATCGTCGCCGATCCCGATCTGCTCGACAATCAGGGCCTCAAGACGCTTGCGGGCGCCGAGCGGGCGATGGAATTGCTCGACTGGTTCGACGACGGCGAGCGCGGCATCGCCTTCGACCTCACTCTCCACGGCTTCGGGAGCAATCCCAACCTGCTCAAGCTGGCGTTCGAGCCGCCCTTCCTGCCGCTCACCTTGTGCCTGCTGATCGCGGCGCTGCTCGCCGGCTGGCACGCGATGCTGCGCTTCGGCCCCGCCCTGCCCGAGGCCCGCGGCGTCGCCTTCGGCAAGCGCGCGATCGCGGAGAATGGCGCGGCGCTGCTGCGCCTGGCCGGGCGGCGGCATCGCACCGGCGATCGCTATGCCGCGCTGATCCGCGAGGCGGCGGCGAACGCCACCGGCGCACCGGCCAATCTGCAGCCGGACGCCCTCGACAGCTATCTCGACCGGCTCGACAAGAATGGCGAGCCCTTCACCGCCCTCGCTTCCCGCGCGGGCCATGCCCAGGACACGCGCGCGCTGCTCGATGCCGCCCGCGCCCTCTACCAATGGAAAAGGACCGTCACGCGTGAACATTGAGGAAGTGAAGGCGCTGGGCGACGCGATCCGCGCCGAAGTGGGCAAGGCCGTGGTGGGGCTGGACGAAGCGGTGGAGCTGATGCTCGTCGCGCTGTTCGCCTCGGGGCATATTCTGCTCGAAGGCCCGCCGGGGACGGCGAAGACCTTCCTCGCCCAGTGCTTCGCGCGCGCGGCCGGGCTCGACTATGGCCGCATCCAGTTCACGCCCGACCTGCTGCCGGGCGACATATTGGGCTCCAACCTGTTCAACTTCCAGACGAGCCAGTTCACCCTGACGCACGGGCCGATCTTCACCGAGCTGCTGCTCGCCGACGAGATCAACCGCACCCCGCCCAAGACGCAGGCGGCACTGCTGGAGGCGATGCAGGAGCGCACCGTCACGATCGACGGGATCGACCACAAGCTCTCCGACCGGTTCATGGTCGTCGCGACGCAGAACCCGATCGAGAGCCAGGGCGTCTATCCGCTGCCTGAGGCGCAGCTCGACCGTTTCCTGTTCAAGTTCGAGGTCGGCTATCCGAGCCTGGAACAGGAGCGCGCGATCGTGGCCCAGCAGGGCAGCCGCTTCGGCATGCCCCGGCCCGAGCAATGGGGTGTGGCGCGGGTCGCCGATCACGCCACGATCAGCGCGGCCGCCGACGCGGTCGCCGGCGCCCGGCTGGCCGAGGAAGTGGTGGACTATGTCGTCCGCCTCGTCCGCGCGACCCGCGCCACCGGCGACCTGCAGATCGGCGCGAGCCCCCGCGCGGCGGCCACGCTCGCCGCGGCGGCGCGCGCGCATGCCGCACTGGACGGGCGCGACTTCGTGCTGCCCGACGATGTGAAGAAGCTCGCCCCGGCGGCGCTGCGCCACCGCGTGATCCTCTCGCCCGCCGCCGAGATCGACGGCCGCACCGCCGATGCGGTGGTCGCGGGCCTGATCGAGCAGGTCGAGGCGCCGCGTTGATCCGACCCAGCATCCGCTGCGTGCTGCTGGCGGCCGCGGGAGCGCCGCTGGCGCTGCTCGTCGGCGTGCTCGCGCCACAGCTCTGGTTCGCCGGGCTGGTGTGGGTGCCGATGATCCTCGCCTTCGCCGCGATCGACGGGCTGCTCGCGCCGCGCGCGCCGGTGCTGAAGACGTCCTGCCCGGGCACGATCGAGATCGGCGCGCCGCTGATCGTCGAGATCATGGTGGCGGACAGGCCCATCGACGGGCTGGAGCTGGCAGTGGCGACCGGCCCCAGGCTGGCGCCGCGCGCCAGGGGGCGCCTCCGGCTGGCACGCGGCGAAAACCATGCCGCGATCGCCTTCCTCCCCGTGCGAAGGGGCACCGAGAAGGTGGAGGCGCTGTGGAGCCGCTGGACCGGCCCGTTCGGCCTGGTCTGGCGCCAGCGGGTGGAGAAGCTCGATCGCCTGGTGGTGATCACGCCCGATATCCGGCCGGTGCGCAATTCGGCGCATCTGCTGCTGCGCGACGCGCAGATGGGCGAGATGGCGCGAGTCGATCGCGGCGAGGGCAGCGAGTTCGAAGCGCTGACCGAATGGCGCTCGGGCATGGAGCGCCGCACGATCGACTGGAACCACAGCGCCCGCCACCTCCAGCTGCTCGCCCGCGAGAACCGGATCGAACGCAACAACCAGATCGTCTTCGCGATCGATACCGGCCGAGTGATGTGCGAGCCGATCGACGGCCTGCCGCGCGTCGACCGAGCGATCACCGCGGCGCTGCTCGGCGCCTATGCCGCATTGAAGCTCGGGGACCGGGTGGCGCTGTTCGGCTTCGATTCGCAGCCGCGGGTCGCCTCCGGCGCGGTCTCGGGCACCCGCGCCTTTCCGCTGATGCAGCGGCTGGCCGGCCAGCTCGACTACAGCACGGCCGAGACCAACTACACGCTCGGACTCGCCACGCTGGCGGGTGACCTCACCCGGCGATCGCTGGTGGTGATCTTCACCGAGTTCACCGATCCCACCGGTGCCGAGCTGATGCTGCGCGCCGCCGTGAACCTGCTGCGCGGGCACCTGGTGCTGTTCGTGATCCTCGCCGATGACGAGCTGGAGGCGCTGGCCGCGGCCGAGCCCCTGGCGATCGACGATGTATCGCGCGCGGTGATCGCCGCTTCGATGCTGCGCGAGCGGCGGATCGTCCAGGCGCGGCTCCGCCATGCCGGCATCCATGTGCTGGAAGCGCGGCACGATCAGGTGGGCCCGGCGCTTGTCCGTCAATATCTCGATTTCAAGCGGAGGAACCTGTTGTGAGCGGCGGCGCATTGTCCCAGTTCGCCAGCGCCCGCTTCCGCGAGGCGCGCACGGTGGACTGGCTGGAGCTGGAGCAGCGCATCCGTCAGATCGAACGCGGCCGTGCCGGATCGCTTTCGGACGAGGACCTGCTCGAGCTGCCGGTGCTCTATCGGGCCGCGCTTTCCTCGCTCTCGGTCGCGCGCGAGACTTCGCTCGACGCCGATCTGGTCGCCTATCTCGAGGCGCTGTGCGCGCGCTCCTATTTCGTGCTCTACGGGGTCCAGCCTCCCCTGCGCCGGCGCATCGCGGCATTTTTCGGGGCAAGCTGGCCGCTGGCGCTGCGCAGCCTGGCGCGCGAGACGCTGATCGCGGTGCTGATGATGCTGCTCGGCGGCATCGCGGCCTATTGCCTCGTCGCCAGCGACCCCAGCTGGTATCATTCGATCGTGCCCGAGGGACTGGCGGGCGGACGAGGGCCGCAATCGAGCCCGGCGGAGCTGCGCCAGGGCCTTTATGACGGCGGGGGCGACGGCGGCAACATGCTCGGCGCCTTCGCCACCTATCTGTTCACTCACAATGCCCAGATCGCGCTGATGTGCTTCGCGCTGGGCTTCGCCTTCGGGGTGCCGACGCTGCTGCTGCTCGTCTATAATGGCTGCATCATCGGGGCTTTCCTCGCAGTGTTCGTCTCCAAGGGACTCGGCCTGCCGCTGCTGGCCTGGCTGACGATCCACGGCACCACCGAGCTGTTCGCCATCGCCATTGCCGGTGCGGCCGGGCTGCGCATCGGCATGGCCCTGGCCTTTCCGGGCCAGCACGCGCGCACCACCGCCACTGCCAGAGCAGGGCGCACCGCCGCCTTTGCCATGATCGGCGTGGTGCTGATGCTCGCGGTGGCCGGGCTGCTCGAGGGCGTGGGGCGGCAGATGATCACCTCCGACCTGGTCCGCGTGGCGATCGGCGGCGCCGCGCTGCTCGGCTGGCTGCTCTATTTCTACGTCCTGCCGGTACGCAACGGAGACTCGGATGGCTGAGGCGCACACCGCAACGGGCGGGGGCCGGGTACGGGACGGCAATCGCCGCACCTTCGTCACGCCCGAAGGCGTGGACCTGAAGCTCGACATCGCCACCATCGGCGAGCGGGCCGGCGCCTTCATGCTCGACCTGGCCGTGATCATACTCACGCTGGTGGTGCTCACCGTCGGCCTGCTGCTGGTGCTGGTGGGCACCGGAAAGGCGCTGGCGCAGATCCTGGCGATGATCTGGCTGCTCGGCTTCTTCACGCTGCGCAACGGCTATTTCGCGATCTTCGAGCTGGGTCCGCGCGCGGCAACGCCGGGCAAGCGGCTGATGCGGCTGCGCGTGGTGGCCCGGGATGGATCGCGCCTGCGCGGGCATCAGGTGGTGGCGCGCAACGCGATGCGCGAGCTGGAGCTGTTCCTGCCCCTTTCCTTCCTGGCCTATCAGAGCTCGGCGGGCATGGCGACCTTCGCCACCGGTCTGTTCGGGCTGCTCTGGACCGGCATCTTCCTGCTCTTCCCCTTCTTCAACCGCGACCGGCTGCGCGTCGGCGACCTGATCGCCGGCACCTGGGTGGTCCGATTGCCGCGCCGCAGCCTGAACCACAGCGTCGCATCGCGCGCCGAGCCCGAACAGGCCCGTTATGGCTTCACCGACGCCCAGCTGAACGTCTATGGCGAGTTCGAGCTGCAGAAACTCGAGGAAGTGCTGCGGCGGAACGACGAATATTCGATGATGGTCGTCGCGCGGACGATCCGCGAGCGGCTCGGCATGGCTGGCGGCGAGGGCGACGAGCACGCCTTCCTCGAAGCCTATTACACCGCGCTCTGCCAGCGATTGGAACGCAACATGCTGTTCGGCAAGCGCAAGAAGGACAAATATCAGCGCTAGGTGGCGAACAACTGCCCCAAATCCCGGAATGCCTTGAATTCCAGCGCGTTGCCGGCCGGATCGAAGAAGAACATCGTCGCCTGCTCGCCGGGCTTGCCCGGGAAGCGGACGTGCGGCTCGATCGCGAATTCGGTGCCTGCGGCGCGCAGCCGCCCGGCCAGCGCCTCCCATTCCTCCCAGCCGAGCACCAGCCCGAAATGCGGCACGGGCACCGCGTCGCCGTCGACGGCGTTGCGCGCCTTCACGCCCGCGCCCGCCGCCTTGTGGACCACGAGCTGGTGGCCGCGGAAATCGAAGTCGATCCAGTGGCCCGGATCTTCCCGCCCCTGCGGACAGCCGAGCGTGCCGCCATAGAAGGCGCGCGCCGCCTCGATATCGTCGACGGGAATGGCGAGATGGAAGAGCGGCGCGGTCATGCGCGCCAGCATAGGAAAGCCCGCGCGATTGCGGAAGACCGGCAAGGGAATGGAAACCGGTTTCCATGCCCGGTGCGCGGCCCTATACCGAGTGCCATGATCCCGGCCCTGTTCCGCATCGCCCCCGACGACAGCACCGCCACGGCGCTGCGCGACATGGCTGCCGGCGAGGAAGCGCTGGGCGTCACGCTCGCCGGGCCGGTGGCGAAGGGGCACAAGGTCGCGGTGAAACCGATCGCGGCGGGCGAGCCGGTGCTCAAATTCGGTTTCCCGATCGGCCTGGCCACCCGCGCGATCGCGCCGGGCGAGCATGTCCACACCCATAATGTCGCGACCGCGCTCGGCGGCGGCGGCGACTATGCCTTCACGCCGGCCGCGCGCGCGCCGGCCCGGATCGAGGGCCCGGCCTTTCTGGGCTATCGTCGCGCCGATGGCCGGGTGGGCACCCGCAACGAGATCTGGGTGATCCCCACCGTCGGCTGCGTCGCGCGCACCGCGCAGAAGATCGCCGAGCGCGCCGCGGCGCTGCACCCCGGCAAGATCGACGGCATCCATGCCTTCCCCCATCCGTTCGGCTGCTCGCAGCTGGGCGACGACCTGCAGGGCACCCGCGCCATCCTCGCGGCGCTGGCCAGCCACCCCAATGCCGGCGGCGTGCTGATCGTCGGGCTCGGCTGCGAGAACAACCAGATCAGGGGCATGCTGGAGGAGATCGACCATCCCAATCTGCGCACCCTGGGCGCGCAGATGGCGGATGACGAAGTGGAGGAAGGCCTGGCGCTGGTCGCCGAGCTGGTCGAGGGTGCCTGCGCCGAGCGCACACCCGCACCGTTCTCCGAGCTGGTGCTCGGCGTGAAATGCGGCGGTTCGGACGGTTTTTCCGGGCTCACCGCCAATCCGCTGGTCGGGCGCATGGCGGATGCGGTGACCGCCGCCGGCGGCACGGCGATCCTCACCGAGATTCCCGAGATCTTCGGCGCCGAGCAGCTGCTGATGGCGCGCGCCCGCGACGAGGCGGTGTTCGCGGCGATCGTCACCCTGGTCAACGACTTCAAGGCCTATTTCACCCGCCACGGCGAACCGGTCTCGGAGAACCCCTCTCCCGGCAACATCGCCGGCGGCATCACCACGCTGGAGGAGAAGTCGCTCGGCGCGGTGCAGAAGGCCGGGCATGCCATCGTCACCGACGTGATTGCCTATGGCGGGCGGGTGCGCCGCCACGGGCTGACGCTGCTCGAGGCGCCCGGCAACGATGCGGTGTCCTCCACCGCGCTGGCGGCGGCGGGCGCGACGGCGATCCTGTTCACCACGGGGCGCGGCACGCCGCTCGGCTTTCCGGTGCCGACGATCAAGATCGCCTCCAACCACGACCTCGCCACGCGCAAGCCGGGCTGGATCGACTTCGATGCCGGCCGGGTGCTGGAGGACGGGATGGAAAGCGCCGCCGACGCGCTGCTCGAGGCGATCGCCGCGATCGCATCGGGCAGGGAAACCGCCGCCGAGCGCAACGGCGAGCGCGAGATCGCGATCTGGAAGCGCGGCGTCACGCTCTGACGCGCCGCGATCTTCTCAAGGATTGAAACATCTCCGTTTCGAAACGGGCGAGTCATGACTGTGCTGCCCGCCGCTTTCTGTTAACCATATCGCGCGCGACTCAGGGGGAATAGCGTGGCGATCATTCTGGCTTCGATCGGCAGTCTTGCAGCGGGCGCGGCGCATGCCGCGGCTGCCCGGCCGATCAGCGCCGAGGCAATCTACTGGCCCGCCTGGATCCTGGTGGGCGGCGTGCTGATCGCGCTGCTGGCCGTGATCGGCGTGCTCACGTCGCTCAAGGCCGCGCTGCTCGCCAAGCCGAGGAAGCGGGACGAGGAATTCACCCGCATGCTCTGCAAGCAGGTGTGGAAGCACACGGCCGTGGTGACCGACATCTTCGCCCAGCGCCTGCGCCAGCCCCAGCGCGACGTGGTGACGCTGCGGGTGCTCCTGCGCCTGCTGCGCGAGGACATTGCCGGGCCGGTCAACTTCGTCGAGCAGATGCGCCCGCACGCGCCCGCGACCTGGCCGGACTATGAGCTGTTCGCCGCCTTCAACAATTGGGGCGGCCAGATCCGCGCGATGGAATCGCAGCTGGCAGACCTGCAGCAGATGCTGAGCTATCCGGCGGTGAAGGAACCGGTCGACGCCCACCGCGACGCGATGCTGGTTCATTTCTACGCCACCGAGCAGGTGGCGATGGGCCAGACGGTGTCGACGCTCGGCAATCATGCGATCGCGGTGTGCGACGCGGCGCGGAAGCTGCTCAAGAAGGAGCCGTCCGGCGGCTTCAGGTTCGGCGGCGGCGATCATGATCCGGACGCGCAGGAGCCTGGCTGCCCGGCCTGTGGCGGGGGCCAGCACAGCGTCTATGCCGGTGCCAATGCCCGC
The DNA here is from genome assembly GCF_044754985.1 of Sphingomonas sp. NPDC092440. Taxonomy (NCBI): domain Bacteria; kingdom Pseudomonadati; phylum Pseudomonadota; class Alphaproteobacteria; order Sphingomonadales; family Sphingomonadaceae; genus Sphingomonas; species Sphingomonas sp. NPDC092440. The sequence goes on from NZ_JBIVQA010000007.1 coordinate 227,789, forward strand.
GACCTGCTGCCCCTGCCCGATCCGCCCGAAAAGCCGAAGAAGAAGGAAGAGCCCAAGCCCGTCCCCGCGCAGATCTGCTGTTGCGTGACGCCGCGGCCCTGCCATTGCGCCCCGGTGCCCTGTACCTGCGCCTGCAGCTGCAAGGCGGCGGATGCGCCGGCACCGGCCCATCACTGATCGTTTCGGCGGCGACGGAACATTGCTGCACCGCGATAAACCGGAGGTGCCCGGCATTGAAGCGTTAACGCTCCTCCCCTAGGGTCGCGCACAGGGGTTCTCCGGGTGGGTTGATGACCGAGTTTCTCGTCTTCGCTTATGCGATGCTGGCCATGTTCGTGATCCAGTCGCTGCAGCGCAACAAGCGCGAGCAGCGCGCCGATTCGCAGATGGTCACCATGGTCGGCTGGGGGCTGTTCTCGCTCTCGTCGACGCTGGCGGTGCTGCTCGGCTCGGTCGCGCTCGCACTCGCGCTGGGCGCCAATATCCCCCTTCCCCCGGGCTTCGAAGCGCCGCTATTCTGAGCGGCATGCCGCTTTACGAATTCGCGGGGCATCGCCCCCAGATCGCCGAGGATGCCTGGATCGCGCCGAGCGCCGACCTGATCGGTGACGTGCGCCTGGCCGCGCTGGCCTCGATATGGTTCGGTGCGGTCATCCGTGCGGACAATACGCCGATCCTGGTGGGCGCCCGCTCGAACATCCAGGACGGGGCGATGCTCCATTCGGATCCCGGCGCGCCCTGCACCGTGGGCGAGGACGTGACCGTGGGCCATCATGCGATCCTGCACGGCTGCACGATCGGCGACCGCACGCTGATCGGCATGGGCGCGACGATCCTGAATCGCGCGGTGATCGGCGAGGATTGCCTGGTCGGCGCGGGCGCGCTGGTGACCGAGGGCAAGACCTTCCCCGCCGGCCATCTGATCGTCGGCTCGCCCGCCAAGGCGATCCGGCCGCTCGACGACATGCAGAAGGCGCTGCTCAAGGCCAGCGCCGCGCTCTACGCCGCCAAGCAGCGCGAATATGCCGCAGGGCTGAAACGGGTCGACTGATCCGCCGCCCGTCGCTCGGACAACCGTCACAATATCGCCCTAGCCCGGACCTCTTTCGAATCGGGTCGGGGGTTGCGATGGGTTTGTTCGACTGGTGGAAACGCCGCGCCAGGGCGCAGGCGCCCCTGCCCGCGCCGATCGCGCCGCCGCCCGCCGTTCCCCCACCTGAGCCCGAGTCCGAGGGCCGGTGGCAGACCGGCGTGGAAGCCGATCGCCTCTGGGTCCGCGATCCCGAAGGCGGTCGCCGGGCCGTGGCGCTCGACGCGCTCATGGCGGTCGCGATCGAGACCAGCGATAGCGGCCCGGACGAGCGCAGCGCCTGGTGGCTGTTCTACGGGCCGGACGAGGATGTCGCCTTCACCCTGCCGCTGGGCGCGCGGGGCGAAGGCTCGATGGTCGAGCGGATCGCCGCGCTGCCGGATTTCCGCCACGACATGTACGCATCGGCGATCCGCTCCACCGACATCGACACCTTCGTGATCTGGCAGCGGCCGCTGGATTAGGGTGAGAACCCGAACAAGCCGTTGAAACTCCACCCGTCATCCCCGCGCAGGCGGGGATCCAGGTAGTCCGGGATGATCGAAGCAATCACGCGCTTGCTTGCGGGAACCGGCAAGGCGAGCCTCGCGCCCCTTGCCTCTGGCCCTGGATCCCCGCCTGCGCGGGGATGACGAGGAAGGGAAACGGGAGTGACGAGGAAGGGATAGCCGGGGTCCCGCTATCTCGCCAGCGCAAGCAGCAGCGGGATCCCGGCTCAAGGCCGGGATGACGGTAGAAAATCAGATACTTGCTTGGGTTCTCAACCTAGGGTCGAGACCCGATCAAGGCTCTGATTTCGTCACTCCGCATTGCCAACGTCATCCCCGCTGTCTCGGAGATGACGAAGGAGAATATGGGTCCCCAACCCAAGCCGCACCCGGCCGAGTCGGCCCTGCCACCGAAACGATTGCGCCGCGCGCAACCATGGGTGCCGTAGCGTCGCCGGCATCGGGCTGGACGGCCATTCCGGTTTCGCTACAAAACTGGTCCATGGCACTGCCCCCCCTCTTCGATCGCCTGCGCCTTCCCGTCATCGGATCGCCGCTGTTCATCATCTCCGTGCCCGAACTGGTCATCGCCCAGTGCAAGGCGGGGATCGTCGGCTCCTTCCCGGCGCTCAACGCGCGGCCGGACACCAGGCTCGACGAATGGCTTCACCAGGTCACCGAAGAACTGGCCGCCTGGGACCGCGATCATCCGGACACGCCCGCCGCGCCCTTCGCGGTCAACCAGATCGTCCACCGCTCCAATCCGCGCCTCGAGCATGACGTGGCGGCCTGCGCCAAATGGAAGGTGCCGATCGTCATCACCTCGCTCGGCGCGCGGCCCGAGCTCAACGACGCGGTGCATGGCTGGGGCGGCATCACGCTGCATGACGTGATCGACGACCGCTTCGCCCACAAGGCGATCGAAAAGGGCGCGGACGGGCTGATCCTGGTCGCGGCGGGCGCCGGCGGCCATGCCGGGCGTCTCAGCCCCTTCGCGCTCGTCCAGGAAGTGCGCGAATGGTTCGAGGGGCCGGTGGTGCTGTCGGGCGCGATCGCCAATGGCCGCTCGGTGCTGGCCGCCCAGGCGATGGGCGCCGACCTCGCCTATATCGGCTCGCCCTTCATCGCCACCGACGAGGCCAATGCCGCCCCCGCCTACAAGCAGGGCATCGTCGACGGGACGGCGGACGACATCGTCTATTCGAACCTCTTCACCGGGGTGCACGGCAATTATCTGAAGGCGTCGATCGTCAATGCCGGGCTCGATCCGGACAATCTTCCCGAAAGCGACCCCAGCGCGATGAATTTCGGCGGGGCCAAGGCCTGGAAGGACATCTGGGGATCGGGCCAGGGCATCGGCGCGGTGCACGCGATCGAGCCCGCCACGGTGAAGATCGAGCGGATGAAGCGGGAATATGCCGCGGCCAGGGCGGCGCTCTGCGGCTGAGGCGCTGCGGTTGAGCCGGCGCCGCCCCGGCCAGGGGCGGCATGCCAAGGGTCAGAAGGCGGCCGCCAGCCGATCCATCATCGAGCGCGCCGGGCTCTCGATCGTCACCGTCTCCTCGAGCGACTCGTCGAGCCGCGCGACCCGGCGGTACAGATCGATGCTGGTGTTGATGATCGCCACCGCCTGGGGCGGCATCGCGTCGAGCAGCGCTTCCTCGGTCTCGGGCGCATCGCCCAGCCGACGCGAGGAGGAAAGCGCGTCGTGCGGCGTCAGTTCGCCGGCATCGACCGCACGCTGGGTGAGCAGCCAGGCGATGATGTGCATCAGCCGCGTCGTCACCTTGAGCGATTCGCAGGAAAAGGCGACTCGGTTCAGCGCTTCCAGCGCCTCGCGCTCGTCCCGGCCCAGCTCGTCGAAATAGGCGCGGGCCTCGTCGGCCAGCAGCATCGCCTCGACATAGAGCGTGTCGATCAGCTTGCGATGGATCGTCGTCGCGCCCTGTTTCCTCATGAAGATGACGCTGCCACAGCCCGCATGGTAACGAAATGCTTAATTTCGCAGTGATTTCGTCCCGATCCGGATCAGGCGATTATATCGGGGATCAACTGGTCCTCGAGCAGCACGATCTCGTCGCGCAGCATCAGCTTGCGCTTCTTGAGGCGCGCGATCTGAAGCTGGTCGGACGTGCCCGTGGCGAGCAGCGCGTCGATCGCCGCATCCAGGTCGCGATGCTCGGTCCGCACCGCTTCGAGCCGTCGCACAATCTCTTTCTCGTCCATCGCGAAAGCCCCCGTAGCGGGACCTCCCTGCACCAGCCCGCGAGGCTCCGCAACGGATCATCGCGCGATTTCCGCAGGCTGTCGATTAGCCGCCGGTTAGCCGCGTTTCCCCCGCGACAAAGCTGTGGAAAAGTGATCTAGTCATGCGTTCCGGCCACCCGAAGAAGGAGACTGCTTCGATGCAGAACGCGCATTTCTCGGCACTTTCGGCCAAGCACTCAGTGCTCGACCAGCGAATCGCCGCCGAATCGCAAAGGCCCCGCCCCGACCAGATGGTCCTGGCTTCCCTGAAGAAGCAGAAGCTTCGCATCAAGGAAGAAATGGCGCGCTAGCAGCGCCGCGCAACAGGGGTGTGGCCCAAGCCGCACCCCGACTGCGCGAAATCTCCAAAACCTGGTTCCGAAATCACGCGAGCCGATGGATATCCGGCTCGCGAAAGCCTCAGCGGCGCGTGAAGATCGGCTTCACGAAAGTCGGCGTCTGCGTGCCCCCGCCTACCGGCTTGCGGGCGAGCAGCGGATCGATCGGCGTGTCGAAGGCGATGCCGACGCGGCCGTCGGTCGCCCAGGCGATCCGGCCGCTGACCCAACCCACGCCGCGCACTTCCACTTCCACCGGCGCGCCCCGCTCGATCGGCTGGGTATATTCGGCCATCAGCCCGCCCTGCGAGAGATTGCGCACCCGCACCTGCTCGTCCGGGCGCCCCGCCACGCGGAACTGCGCGGCCAGCATCAGGCTGTCGCGCGAACCGTTGCGCTGGCTGGCGGCGAAATCGTCCGCCGAGAGCGCCGTGAGAGGGTCAAAGGAAAACTGGTCCATCGTGTCGCTCGAAACGCAAGGGGTTACGCGCGCAGAATAGAGCAGCAAACCTTGTCGAAACGGTAAACGAAGGCCGAAAATGTGCCCCCGCCGCCGAACGGAGGAGGCACAAAAAAGGAGGCCTTCAGCCCCCTGCTATTCGTCCCGCGATACCTTCTCGTTGCGCTCGTGGCGTTCCTGCGCCTCGACGGTCATCGTCGCGATCGGCCGCGCTTCCAGGCGGCCGAGGCTGATCGGCTCGCCGGTCACCTCGCAATAGCCATATTCGCCGTCCTCGATCCGGCGCAGCGCGGCGTCGATCTTGGAGATCAGCTTGCGCTGACGATCGCGGGTACGCAGCTCGATCGACCAGTCGGTCTCGCTCGAGGCGCGATCGGTGAGATCGGCCTCGCGCAGCGAGTCGGTCTGCAGCTGGTTGAGCGTCCCCGCGGCCTCGCGGTAGATGTCGTCCTTCCACGCGTTCAGCTTGTCGCGGAAATATTCCAGCTGGCGCGGGTTCATGAAGGGTTCGTCGTTGCTCGGCCGATAGCCGTCGTCGCCGTCATTTGCGGCGGGAGGAACGCGTTTACCCGGTTCGTCGAAGCGATCCAAAACAGTAGCCATCCCCACTCTCCACTACGGTCCTCAGTAAGGCCCGAGCCTTACGGAGACCGTTTGCCCTGCGCGGCCCTATACTTACGCGCGGCGGCGTTAACAAGCGCGCCGTCATTTTAATCCACAGGCGTAATACCCCGTAAATGGAGGGAAATTAGCGGCGGCTGAATTGGGGGCCCGTCCACCGGGAATTAACCGATAATGTTCGCGGGCCAGCGGACAGGAAACGCCCGTTCCGTGCCGAAGTAGAACATTAACCATCGCGAGACAAATCCGAGGCCCGAAAAATACGCGTAAATATGGTTAAGCGGCCTTAACGGCATTGCACTTAACAATTTGTTTTGCACTTTCCCCGCATTGAAGAGTGTGAAGCTGCTGACGGTCCCGCGGGGAGCGACACGCCAGCAACGGGAAGAGTGGGAACAATGTCGGTTCGCATGGCCTTGGCTAAACTGTGCGCCTGCACTTGCGGGGGCGCGGTGATCGGCGGCGGTGGCGTCTACGTCACCGAACGCATCCACCAGCCGCGCGTGGTGAAGCACGTCACCGTCACGAAGAAGCGCGTCGTGAAGCGCACCGTGGCGCGCCCGGTTAAGCGAGTCGTCAAGCGCACGGTCACCACCACCACCCAGGGCCAGCCCCAGGTCGTCGTCGTCACCGCGCAGGGCGCCCCCATCCCGGTGCCCCCGCCCTATGGCGAGATGCCGGTGGTTTCGTCGAGCAGCAGCGGCTCCTCCTCGGGCGTGATCGGCGGCTCGGGCGGCGGCGGCTTCATGGGCGGCTTCTTCGCCGGCGGCTTCTTCGGCGGCTCGAGCAGCTCCGGCGGCTCGAGCGGATCCAGCGGCATCAACATCGAGATCTCGTCGTCCAACTCGTCCTCGTCGGGCGGCTCGACCTCCACGTCCACCGGCGGCTCCTCGACCTCGACGGGCGGGTCCTCGACCTCCACCTCCACCGGCGGTTCGTCGACCTCGACCTCCACGGGCGGCTCCTCCACCTCCACTTCGAGCGGCCAGATCAGCTCGACCTCGACCTCATCGTCGAGCGGCGACGTCTCATCCTCTACCTCGACCAGCTCGAGCACCTCGTCGTCCAACAGCTCCTCGACCAGCTCGTCCAACTCGTCGTCGACTTCGTCCTCGTCGAGCGGCCATTGGAGCAATTCGAGCGGCTGGAGCTCGAACGGCGGGCACGGATCGAGCAGCCATGGCGGTTGCCGGCGCGACTGTGGCGGCAGCAGCTCGGGCGGTCCGGCACCGGTGCCGGCCCCGCCGATGATCCTGCTGTTCGGCGGCGCCGCGGCGGCGCTGGTCGCCCGCAAGCGCTTCATGAAGAAGAAGGCGCCGGACGACCAGCCGCAGGACTGAACCCGTCCCGGCCCGGTCGCCGCCGGCCCTACCCTATTCGGCGTTGATCAGCGCCTCCTCGATCTGCGGCACCGTGTGGCGGGTCAGGTCCTTGGCGATCTCGGCCTTCAGGCGATCGCTCACTTCCTTGTGATAATGTTTGCGGAGCTCGCCCAGCGTGCGCGGCGGCGCGACGATGATCAGCGATTCGAACTCGTTGCGCAGCGCCCGCGCCTTGAGCAGGGCCGCGGCGTCGGCCGCGAAGCGATCCTCCTCCAGCTGGTGGAAATCGGTCTCCTCATAGGCGCTGCGCCGCGCGCCGACGCTCTGGAAGGAGCGGCCGGGCGCATCGCTCGCCTGCGCGCCATTGGCCGGGTTCTCCTGCTCCTCCTTGCGCTCCACCTGCAGGTTCGGGCGCAGCCCATCGCCCTCGTTGCGCAGCATCAGCAGCTTGCGACCATCGGCGACCAGAACGATCGCATCATGGGGAACCCGCATATCCTGTCTCCTTCGTTGATCCTGCCACATTGAACGCCGCCACGCGCGCCAGGGTTGCGCCCGGGCGGGAGCCCGGTCATACGCCCGGCATGCACGACATCCGCGCCATCCGAGAGAATCCCGCTGCCTTCGACGCCGGCCTGGCGAAACGCGGACTGGAGCCGCAGGCGGCCGCGCTCGTCGCCCTGGACGAGAAGCGGCGCGCGCTGATCACCGAGGTGCAGGCCGGCCTGGCGCGCCGCAACGAAGCCTCCAAGGCGATCGGCGCGGCCAAGGCGGCGAAGGACGAAGCGGCCGCCACGGCGCTGATGGCCGAAGTGGCCGGCCTCAAGGAGCGGCTGCCCGCGATCGAGGCCGAGGAGAAGGAAGCCGGCGAGGCGCTGGAGGCCCGGCTCGCCGGCCTGCCCAACCTTCCCTATGACGACGTGCCCCAGGGCGCCGACGAGGATGACAATGCCCTGATGGCCACCGTCGGCGCGCCGACCGTCCTCGCCTTCGCGCCGAAGGAGCATGACGCGATCGGCCCGGCGCTCGGCCTGGACTTCGAGACGGGCGCCATGCTCTCCGGCGCGCGCTTCACGCTGGTGCGCGGCGCCGCCGCCAGGCTGCACCGCGCGCTCGGCCAGTTCATGCTCGATACGCTGGAGGCCCAGGGCTATGAGCAGACCGTCCCGCCGCTGCTGGTGCGCGACGAGGCGGTGTTCGGCACCGGCCAGCTGCCCAAGTTCGCCGAGGACCTGTTCCGGACCACCGACGGCCGCTGGCTGATCCCCACTGCCGAGGTCTCGCTGACCAACATCGTCCGCGAGCAGATCCTGGCCGAGGAGGAACTGCCGCTGCGCTTCACTGCGCTCACCGCCTGTTTCCGCTCGGAAGCCGGCGCCGCGGGCCGCGACACGCGCGGCTTCATCCGCCAGCATCAGTTCGAGAAGGTCGAGATGGTCTCGATCACCACGCCCGAGCAGAGCGAGGCCGAGCACGAGCGCATGACCGGATGCGCCGAGGGTATCCTGACCGCGCTCGGCCTGCCGTTCCGCCGCATGAAGCTGTGCACCGGCGACATGGGCTTCACCGCGGCGCGCACCTATGACCTGGAAGTGTGGCTGCCCGGCCAGGGCCGCTATCGCGAGATCTCGTCCTGCTCGACCTGCGGCGATTTCCAGGCGCGCCGGATGAACGCGCGCTACCGGCCGGCGGGCGAGCCGGCCGGCGGCACCGGATCCGCCAGGAACCCGACCCGCTTCGTCCACACGCTCAACGGCTCGGGCCTGGCGGTGGGCCGCACGCTCGTCGCCGTGCTGGAGAACTACCAGCAGGAAGACGGATCGGTGGCGATCCCCGAGGCGCTCAAGCCCTATCTCAAGGGGCTGGACCGGCTCGAACCGGCAAACTGAGCACCTCCGCATTCAGACGTACCTGACGCGCGCGGAAATGCGCGATATGGTATGACCGGATATGGTTAATTTGGGGGTCGGGATGATGGGGGCAAGGCCGATGGCGCCGGTGGCGCTGCTGATGCTGGCCGCCTGCATTCCGCAGACTGGCGGCGGCTATCGCGATCCGGGCTATGATCCGCCGCCCGCGCAGCGCCAGGACCGTCGCCCGCGATCCCAGCCGGAGCAGGACGGATGGGAGCGCCCCGCGCTCGGCAATGAGCAGGACGTCCGCCGCCTCCCCGCGCCGCCGCCCGCCTGGCAGGCGCGCAAGGTACAGGCGGATTCGCGGGTCGTGGCGGGCAGCAGCTACACTGTCCAGCCCGGCGACTCGCTGCGTTCGATCTCGGTGAAGACCGGCGCCGGATCGGAAGCGATCGCCCGCGCCAACAACATCCCCTCGCCCTTCGTGATCCGCGTCGGCCAGAAGCTGACGATCCCGGGCGGCCGCTATCACCTGGTCCGCGATGGTGAGACGGGCATCGCCATCGCCATCGCCTATGGGGTCGACTGGTCGCGAATCATCGCGGTCAACGATCTGGAAGAGCCGTACATCCTGCGCACCGGCCAGCGGCTGCTGATCCCGGACACCGCTTCGCCCTCCGGCCGGCCCGAGACGATCGAGCAGCGCGCCGCACGCTTCCATCTCGATCTGGACGTCGACGACATCGTCACCGGCGGCCAGCCCGCCATCGCCGAGAAGGCCAGGCCGGCCCAGCCCACCGCTTCCTCCGCGCGCGTGCTGGCGCCCACCACCCCGGTGGCGGCGCCGGCGCGGCTCGCGGGCGGCTTCCAATGGCCGCTCCGGGGCAATGTGGTCCGGCACTTCGGCCCGGGCGCGAGCGGGGAGCGCAATGACGGCATCAAGATCGCCGTGCCGCTCGATACGCCCGTGCTCGCCGCGGCGGACGGCGTGGTAGCCTATGTGGGCTCGGACATTCCGGCACTGGGCGGCCTGGTCATCCTTCGCCATGGCGATGGCTGGACGACCGTCTATGGTCATGCCGGCCAGCTGCTCGTGCAGCGCGGCCAGGCAGTGAAGAAGGGCCAGATGATCGCGCTATCCGGCAATTCGGGCTTTGCGGACCGCCCCGAGCTCCATTTCGAGATCCGTCAGGGCCGCAGTCCTGTCGATCCGCTGCCGAGGCTGCCCGCGCGCTGATGGCGCTCAGGCCGTCCTCCATGCTGAAGCGCAAGTCGGGCCTGCCCGTCTGGGCCTCGATCGGATGGCGGGTGCTGGCGGTGCTGGCCCTGCTCGCGCTGGCGGTGGGCGTCCATTGGATCGAGCGCGACGGGCTGAAGGATTCGGCCGACGGGCATGTCAGCTTCCTCGACATCCTCTATTTCACCTCGATCTCGATAACCACGACCGGCTATGGCGACATCGTGCCGGTGAGCAATTCGGCGCGGATGTTCGACGCGTTCGTCGTCACGCCGATCCGCATCTTCGTGGTGCTGCTCTTCCTCGGCACCGCCTATAATTTCGTGCTCAAGCGCACCTGGGAAAAATGGCGTATGGCAGTGATCCAGCGGACCCTTTCGGGGCACATCATCGTGGCGGGATACGGCACCACCGGCTCGGAGACCGTCGACGAGTTGATCGCGCGCGGCCGCCAGCCGGGCAGCATCGTGGTGATCGACCAGAACGAGGCCAATATCGCCCGTGCCGAGGAGCGCGGCTGCATCGTCCTGCAGGCGGACGCGACGCGCGACCAGGTGCTCAAGGACGTGCACCTCGCAAGCGCCCAATCGATGATCGTCTGCGCCGGACGCGACGATACCTCGATCCTGATCACCCTCACTGCGCGGCACCTGGCACCCAGCGTCCCGATCAGCGTGATCGTGCGCAACGAAGACAATGAGCTCCCGGCCCGGGCAGCGGGCGCGACGACGGTGGTGAACCCGGTGAGCTTCGCCGGGCTGCTGCTGGCCAGCTCGTGCCAGGGCCGCCACCTCGCCGACTATCTGACCGACCTCGCCTCGATCCACGGCACGGTCGAGCTCGCCGAGCGCGAGGTGCGGCCGGAGGAAATCGGCAAGCCGCTGTCGGCGATCGCGACCGGCCTGGGCGTGCGCATCTATCGCGGCGGAACAGCGCTCGGCCACAAGACGCCCGAAGCGCAGGCGCTGCAGGCCGGGGACACGATCCTGGAAATCGTGACGGGATAGGAAAGGGAGCCTCAGGCTCGCCGCCGTCACCCCGGCCATTCTCTAGCTCATTCCAGCCATTCTCCACCGTCATCCCCGCGCAGGCGGGGATCCAGGACCACGGGCGGATTGCGCGCGATCAAGTCCTGGGCTCCCCGGAGAGCGGCTCACCCGGTGGCATCGCTGTCCCGCGACTACCCTGGATCCCCGCCTGCGCGGGGATGACGAGAGAGGGATATGAGTCCTCAACCAAAGCCACATGCCCGCCCCCTGGCAGCCACAACTTGCAATGTAGGATTTCGCCTGCTGGGCTCACACAGCCGTGGTCGTGCCTCGGCGGCTCTTTGACCCTGTTGGAAAGATAGGATCGCGCTCGCGCAAGGATGTTACGAGATGGCTGGCATTGCCGGGAAGATAGGGAAAACAAGCCAGCGTCGAAATCGGCCCAGGGTACGACCTTCGGGACCTTTGTCGCGCGGATCCGGCGCAAGATGTAGGGAATCCGGGCCATCTTGCGACGGGCCTCATGCCGAAGCCCTAAAGGCTCTCCCGCGCCTCGTCGCACTCCTCGCAGCCTTCCTCGGCGCCGTGCAGGAACAGCAGCGGATCGGCACGGACCTTCTCGGCCGCGATCCGCACCAGATCCTCGGCGTCCATCAGCCGGGCCTCGGCATGGCCGACCCTGCCCTCGCGCAGCAGGCCCTCCGCGCTCAGCCAGGCATTCGCCAGCTCGAACTTCTCGCAGCAGCTGTCATTCTCGCCGTAATGCACCTCCGCACCACTGGCATCGATATAGTGGAAGTCGCTGCGATAGGGCGCGCCGCCGACCAGCTCGGCCAGGTGCAGCATGGTGTTGGCGTGATGGCCGACGCCGAGCAGCAGCACCTGTCCGCCGGCCTGGCGGATCCGGTCGATCGCGCTGTCCGGCGCGGCGGGCGGCAGCACGAACGGGCCGCCGGTGATCCATTCGGCCCTGGGGCCACGTGCCGAGACCGCGTCGAAATGCCCGCTGCGCAGCACCCCGGGCATGCGCCAGAACAGGTCGGCGACGATGCCCAGATCGTCGCGATTGGGCGTGGCCGCCGGATCGAAGGGCGCATCGTCGTCGCCGGTCGCCGAGGGCATGGCGAGCGTGCCCTCCGGCCCCAGCACCGCGGTGAGCGCTTCGATCAGCCCCTCGGGACCGCCCGCGATCGGCCGGACGGTGCGATAGCTCATATGGACGAGCAGCACGCCGCCTTCGCGCACGCCCAGCGCACGCAGCTGCGTGCGCAGCTTCTCTTGGGAAATAGTCTCCATCTTGACCCTGATGCCATCCCGGCCAAGGTCGCGCCATGCCCGAAATGCTTTTCGCCCGCCTTCTCCCGATTCTGCTGCTGATCGGCTCGAACGTCTTCATGACCTTCGCCTGGTACGGGCATCTGAAGTTCAAGCAGGCGCCGCTGCTGCTCGTCATCCTGGCGAGCTGGAGCATCGCGTTCGTGGAATATTGCCTGGCGGTGCCGGCCAATCGCTGGGGCAGCGCGGTCTATTCGGCGGCGCAGCTCAAGGCGATGCAGGAAGTGATCACCCTCACCGTGTTCGTCGGCTTCTCGATCCTCTATCTCGGCCAGAGGATCACGGTGAATCACCTGATCGGCTTCGCGCTGATCGCGGCGGGCGCCTGGTTCATCTTCCGCGCGCCCGGCTGACCCGGCAGCACCGGCCGAATCGCCCCCGGAAAGCATCGGCCTAGCTTTTTCGGCGAAAATCCCTATGTCGCCCGCCAATCATGGCAACCAAACTTCCCGAGGCGCCCCGCGTGGGCATGGTGTCGCTCGGCTGTCCCAAGAACCTGGTCGACAGCGAGCGGATCCTCACCAAGCTGCGCAGCGACGGCTATGCGATGTCGCCCGACTATGCCGGCGCCGACGTCGTGCTCGTCAACACCTGCGGCTTTCTGGACAGCGCCAAGGAGGAATCGCTCGAGGCGATCGGCGAGGCGATCGCCGAGAATGGCCGGGTGATCGTCACCGGCTGCATGGGCAAGGAAGCCGAGACGATCCGCGCCCGCTTCCCCAATGTGCTCGCCGTCACCGGCGCGCATCAATATGAGGAAGTGGTGGGCGCGGTGCACGAGGCGGCGCCGATGCCGCCCTCGCCCTTCGTCAACCTGGTGCCGGACGCGGGCCTGAAGCTCACGCCGCGCCACTACAGCTATCTGAAGATCTCCGAGGGCTGCAACCATCGCTGCGCCTTCTGCATCATCCCCGCGCTGCGCGGCGACCTGGTGAGCCGGCGCCCCGACGCGATCCTGCGCGAGGCGGAGAAGCTGGTGGAGGCCGGGACGAAGGAGCTGCTGGTCATCAGCCAGGACACGTCCGCCTATGGGGTCGACATCCGCAAGGAGCCGCGGATGTGGAAGGGACAGGAAGTGATCCCCCACATGACCGATCTCGCCCGCGAGCTCGGCAGGATCGCTCCCTGGGTGCGGCTGCACTATGTCTATCCCTATCCCCATGTCGACCAGGTCATCCCGCTGATGGCCGAGGGGCTGATCCTCCCCTATCTCGACATCCCGTTCCAGCATGCCAGCCCGTCGGTGCTCCGTTCGATGAAGCGCCCGGCCAATGAGGCCAAGGTGCTCGAGCGGCTACGCAACTGGCGCGCGATCGCGCCGGACCTGACGATCCGCTCGACCTTCGTCGTCGGCTTTCCCGGCGAGACCGAGGCGGATTTCCAATATCTGCTCGACTGGCTCGACGAGGCCCAGCTCGACCGGGTCGGCGCGTTCCGCTTCGAGCCGGTCGAAGGCGCCGCCGCCAACGACCTGCCCGGCGCCGTGCCCGAGGAGGTCAAGGAAGAGCGCTATGCCCGGATCATGGAGAAGACCGCGGCGATCAGCGCGGCCAAGCTCCAGGCCAGGATCGGCCGCACGCTCGAGGTGATCATCGACGAGGTCGGCGAGGAAGGCGGCGCCACCGGCCGCAGCCAGGCCGATGCGCCGGAGATCGACGGCGAAGTGTTCCTGCGCGACGCGGGGCATCTCCACCAGGGCGATATCGTGCGGGTCGAGATCGAGGACGCGGACGAGCACGACCTCTATGGCGTGCCGCTGGCCTGACGCGAGCAAGGCGGTGCCGCCGGGGCACCGCCCGCCCCCTAGAGCTCAGCGCGCCTTGGCGTTCAGCCCCATCGCCGCCTCGACGACGGTCGCGACGGCAAGGCCGCCGAAGAACGCGGTCAGGCCGGTGGTGATCAACCCCTGATCGCGCAGCATCGGCTCGAACAGGTTGACGGCGATCACGCCGCCCGCCGCGCCGAGAATGCCGTCGACCAGCCGCCACCAGGGCTCGGGATCCGGATGTGGCGGCCGCGGCCAGCGCCACCAGCCCGGCCATTTGGTGCCGCACCACCCCATCATCGCTGCAAATGCAAATAACATGGCAATTCCCCTCTCAATCGAGGTGAGTAAAATGCTTTGTATGTGCTGCAACCCCGCCGCGATCATAACAGATATCTACTTCGATTAGAACATAGTCTATTTTGCAGTACGGGGAGACGATCTCCAATATTACTAACAGGCAATTACACCGTTTCGGCGTATCCTGTGAAGAGACTTCGCCGATTCCATGCCGGGTGCGCATGCCGCGCGCGCCAAACGGAAAGATGACGGAAACGGCAGGCTGGCCTAAGCTTGCGCGACCACGTTCCGGAGGCCCCATGTTCCGACCCGTCCTCGCCGCCGCCCTTCTCATCGCCACGCCCGCCGCCGCCCAGCAGCTCTCCGCCGACGAGACCGCCAGGGTCGACACCATCGTCGCCGATGCGCTCAAATCGTCGGGCGTGCCCTCGGCCTCGGTCGCGATCGTGCGCGACGGCAAGATCGTCTTCGCCAAGGCCTATGGCGATCAAGGACCGGGCATGAAGGCGACCAGCCCGGCGGCGAAATACCAGATCGCCTCGATCTCCAAGCAGTTCACCGCAGCGGCGATCCTGCTGCTCGAGGACGAGGGCAGGCTCGGCCTCGACGACAAGGTGTCGAAATGGGTGCCGGACATCACCGGCGCCGACCGGATCAGCATCCGCCAGCTGCTCAGCCACACCGCCGGCATCCAGGACTATTGGCCGCAGGACTATGACTTCGCCGCGATGGAGAAGCCGGTGACGCCGCGGCAGATCCTCGATCGCTGGGCGAAGAAGCCGCTCGATTTCGAACCGGGCACCGCCTGGCAATATTCGAACACCGGCTATGTCGTCGCCGGCATGATCATCGAGAAGGCGTCGGGCATGAAGTTGCTCGACTATCTCCAGAAGAAGATCTTCAAGCCGCTCGGCATCGACGCGATGGATCAGGACTATGCGGTGGGCAAGGGTTTCCCCCAGGGCAACCACCGCTTCGCGCTCGGCCCCGTCCGCGCGGCCCGGCCGGCGGCGCATGGCTGGCTATGGGCGGCGGGCGAGCTGGCCATGTCGGCCAGCGACCTCGCCAAATGGGACATCGCCCGGATCGACCGCAGGATCCTGAGCCCCGAGGATTGGGCGACGCAGGAAACCGCGATCACGCTCACCAACGGCACCGATACCCATTATGGCCTCGGCGTCTCGGTAGGCAGCCGCGCGGGGGACAAGACCGTCGCGCATGGCGGCGAGGCGGTGGGCTTCCTCTCCGACAATTTCGTGATGCCCGGCAAGCGCTTCGCGGTGGTCGCCTTGGTCAATGCCGACTTCGGCGGCGCGCAGGACGCGATCACCGGCGGGATCACCGATCTCCTCTATCCCGTCCCCCGGCCCGCTCCCGTCCTCTCGGAGGACCTCTATCGCGACCAGCTCGCGCGCAAGCTGTTCGACCAGCTCCGCGCCGGCACGCTCGACCGATCGCAGCTCACCGAGGACGCCAGCTATTATTTCACCGCCCAGGCGACCGGGGACTATCACGCCAGCCTCGCCCCGCTCGGCGATCCGGCGAGCTTCACCGCGCGCGGCAAGCCGCGGCTGCGCGGCGGCTTCGTCAACCGCAACTACGACATCGTCTATGCCGATGGCCGCAAGCTGATCGCCATCACCTATGCCGAGCCGGGCAAGGAAGGGAAGTTCGAGCAGTTCCTGGTCCAGCCGAGGGACTGATGCGCCTTCCCGCCCTGGTTGCCGCCCTATTGTTCACCGCCAGCCCGCCCGACGCTGCAACGGTGCGGCCGGTCGACCCGCTGGGCGTGCAGGACGACGACTTCGCCCGGCACCGCGACCCCGCGGAATGGCGAGGGCTGAACGTCTCGGCCGTGGAATTCCGCGAAGAGCGCGCCCGCTGGCGCCTGTGGCGCATCGCCAATGCGGAGCACCCCAGGGGGCCGCTCTTCTTCGTCCCGCACGACAATGAGAATGCCGGGTTCGAGGCCGGGCTGGTGGCCGTGCGGAAATATGGCGGCGTGCTGATCGCGATCGACTCCGGCATCTCGCCCGGCGACGACGGCAAGCGGCTCAACAACGCGGTGGACTATGGCAGGCCGATCGACCCCAATCGCAATTTCGACACCGCACTCCCCGGCTATGCGCGCAACGTCCTGGCCGACCTTGCGCATGGCGCCTGGCCGATCATCGCGCTCCACACCAATGCCAAGGGCTTCGAAACGGCGGGCTCCCGCTGCAACAAGGGGGATCCGGAGGGCAGCGGGATCATCTCGATCCGCTATTGCGACGACACGCTGATCCCCAGCCCCTCGGTGTCGAAGGCCTGGCCGTTCGACGATGACGACACCGTCGCCTTCGCCACCTACCTTGCCAGGGATCCGCCCGGCGCCGCCTTTTGCCGCGACGCAATGGTCGGCGCGGATTTCAACGTCGTGCAGGAGCGCGTGGTGACCAGCGACGGCTCGCTCTCCAACTATGCCGTGCTGCACGGGCTCGCCTATCTCAATTTCGAGACGCTCGACCGGGGGCTGGATCCGGCCGAGCTCGCCCTGGCGCGCGACCGGCTGAGCTTCATGATCGACCGCGCGATCGCCCTGTGCGCGCCGGGGGTGAAGGCGCTGCGCTGAACCCCGGCGGCGATCAGCCCGGCTCCTGCCCGGGCTCTTCGTCCTGCATCCTTCTGATCTTGTCGAGGGCCGCGGCTCCGCTGGGCTTGCTGTTCATGGCAAGGTGAAGCTGGCAGCGGGGGCAGGTCACGCCGCTCCCGTCCAGGAGTTGGGTGATCTTGACCTCGATATAATGGCCGCACTGGGGGCAATTGAGTCCAGGATTGCGGGATGCGTTCACGAATGCCTCTCCTTCTTGCGCGAAGAAGCGTAGCGGCCGCCCGGAGGCCCGCAAGGCC
Source organism: Sphingomonas sp. NPDC092440 (assembly GCF_044754985.1). Taxonomy (NCBI): domain Bacteria; kingdom Pseudomonadati; phylum Pseudomonadota; class Alphaproteobacteria; order Sphingomonadales; family Sphingomonadaceae; genus Sphingomonas; species Sphingomonas sp. NPDC092440. Next base: position 244,723 of record NZ_JBIVQA010000007.1, read on the forward strand.
ATGCGTCTTCATCGACCGGGGAAAGGCGCTCCCGGACGATCCAGCCCGCCCGACGATCGCGAGTCACGGCAGCGCATAGGCGATCACCTCGTCGCCGATCGGCGTCTCCATGAAATGATGGCCGCCGGCATAGAGGACGAGATACTGCCTGCCGTTCGCCTCATAGGTGATCGGCGTCGCCTGGCCGCCCGCGGGCAGCACGGCCTTCCACAGCGTCCTGCCGGTCTTCAGGTCGATCGCGCGGATCAGATTGTCCGTCGCCGCCGCCACGAAGATCAGCCCGCCCGCCGTCACCACCGCGCCGCCATTGTTCGGCGTGCCGATGCTGATCGGCAGCATCGAGGGGATGCCGAACGGCCCGTTGGTGCGCGCCTCCCCAAAGGGGCGATCCCAGATCGTCTTGCCGCTGGCCATGTCGATCGCGCGGATCCCGCCATAGGGCGGCTGCTTGCAGAGCAGCCCCGTGAACGGCATCCGCCAGCCGGCATTGACGTTGATCGCATAAGGCGTGTTCGCCTGCGGATCGCCCGCACCCTCGGCACCGCCGATCCTGCCCCGCGCCTGGTCACGCGGCGCCCAGCCCAGCTTGTCGGCCTCGGCGCGCGGAACGAGGCGGACATAGTTGGGCATGTCGTTGTAATTGGCGACGATCACCCCACGCTGCGGGTCGACCGCGATGCCGCCCCAATCGGTGCCGCCATTATAGCCGGGATATTGGATGGAGTGCCGATCGGCCTCGGGCGGCGTGAAGAAGCCCTTGTAGCTCGCCCGGCGGAAGTTGATGCGGCACAGCATCTGGTCGATCGGCGACATGCCCCACATGTCGCGCTCGGTCAGGTCGGGCTTGCGCAGCGTATGCCAGAGCGAGACGCGCTGGGTGGCCGCGCGCTGCTCCGGCTCGACGCCGCCGCCCGGCACCTTCATCTCGCCCACCGGCGTGAGCGGCTGGCCGGTGCGGCGATCGAGGATGTAGATGTCGCCCTGCTTCGAAGGCAGGATCAGCGCGGGCGCGCCCTTATAGTCGACCAGGGTCGCCTGGGCACCGAAATCATAGTCCCACACATCGCCGCGCACTGCCTGGAAGCGCCATTTGGGCTTGCCGGTGGTCACGTCGAGCGCCACCAGCGACGTGGCGTAGAAATTCTCCTCCGGCCGGCGCAGCGACGAGTAATAGTCGGCCGCGGCATTGCCCATCGGGAGATAGACCAGCCCCAGCTGCTCGTCGCCGCTCGCCATCGTCCACATGTTCGGCGTGCCGCGCGCCCATTCCTGCCCGGCGGGCGGAGCGCCGTTCCAGTCCGGATGCATCATGTCCCAGGCCCAGCGCAACTGGCCGGTGACGACGTCGAAGCCCTGGATCACCCCCGACGGCGCCCAGCGATCCTGCCCGTCCAGCACCTGATGGCCGGTGACGAGCACGCCGCGAACCAGCGTCGGCGGCGAGTTGATCGAGACGAAGCCTGCCGGGACCTTGCCCATGCCCTGCTTGGCGTCGACCTGGCCGCCCGTGCCGAAATCGGCGCAGGGCCTGCCGTTCCTCGCATCGACGGCGATCAGCCGCGCGTCGAGCGTGCCCTCGATCACCCGCGTTGCGCAGGCCTGGTTCGCCGGCGCATTGGGAACCGCATAATAGACCACGCCGCGGCACGCCGCCGTATAGGGGATCGCGTCGTCCGGCACCTTGGGATCGTAGCGCCACTTCTCCATGCCGGTGGCAGCGTCGAGCGCGAGCAGGATGTTCTTGGGCGTGCAGATGTACAGGCTGTCGCCCACCTTGAGCGGCGTGTTCTCCGCGCCATAGGTCTTCCGGATCATCGCCGAGGACGGCAGGTCGCCGGTGTGGGTGAGCCAGACCTGCTTGAGCTTCGCGACGTTCGCCGGAGTGATCTGGACGAGCGGCGAATAGCGCCGGGCGCTGGTAGTGCCGCCATAAACGGGCCAGTCGGCCCCGGTCTGCTGTCCCGAGGGATCCAGCATCCCCGCGGTGCCCGGCGCGGGCAGGCCGGCGCGCACCGGATCGGGCTGGCCGGCCGCGGCGGCCCAGAAGTTGATCACGGTGAGCAGCAGCGCCACCGCGACGCCGCCCAGCGCCAGCCGCCACTTGCCCGGCGCCGGCGTCAGCGTCGGCAGCACCAGGATCACTGCGACGGCGAGTACGACCGGCGCGATCACGCGCGGCACCTGCGCCCAGGGATTGGACCCGACTTCCCACCAGGCCCAGAGGATGCTGGCGACGACGATGGCGAGATAGAGCCAGCCCCCGCCCATCCGCCCGCGGATCAGCAGCCAGCCGGACCAGAGCATCAGCGCGCCGGTGAGGAGATAGTAGAGCGAGCCGCCCAGCATCACGAGCCAGGCCCCGCCGATCGCCAGCACCAGCCCGATCAGGCCGATCACCGCGCCGACGATCATCGCGGCGATGCTGCGCCGCCGGGGCGTTTCCTCCACCGGCTCGAGATAGGGGATGCGCTCCCCTTCATAGCGCGTGTCGGTCATCGCTTGCTCCCTGTTGCCCGCGGACGGACTGGAAACCGGGGGCGCAACGATTGGGTTCCCTCGCGCACCAAAATTCATGTTCGATGCGGTCGCCCCGCCGAAAGCCGAAGTGGCGGCCCCCGGGGAAACGCAAAACCCCCCTAGCCCTCGCCGCCGCCATTACCTAGATCAACGCTCATGCCTGATCCCAACACGCTCGTTCAGCCCGACAAGGGCCAGCCCGCCCGCACCATCCACGTGATCGACGCCAAGGGGTTCGACGCGTGGCTCGCCGCCCAGCCGCCGCGCCACCGCACCGCGGCCGCCGCGCAGAAGCTGGCGCCCAGCGCCCATGCCAGCGCGATCCTGCCCGGCGACGGCGCCGAGGACTGGTCGGTGGTGAGCGTCGTCGCCAATGCCGAGCGCCTGTCGGCCTGGTGCCTGGCCAAGCTCGCCGAGACGCTTCCGGAGGGGACCTACCGCGTCGAGGGCGTCGAGCCCGGCAAGGCGATCCATGGCTGGCTGGCCGCCCAGTACAAGTTCGACGCCTATAAGAAGGACGAGAAAGCGCCGGTGGGCCCGCGCGTGCTGCTCACTTCCGAGCCCGCGCGGATCGAGGAGGCGGTGCGCATGGCCAATGCCACCTACAAGCTGCGCGACCGGATCAACACCGGTGCCAACGACATGGGCCCGGCCGATCTCGAGGCCGCCGCCGCCGAGCTGGTCAAGGCCCATGGCGGCCAGCTGACGGTGGTGAAGGGTGATGAGGTCGCGAAGGGCTATGGCCTGCTCTGGGCCGTCGGCAAGGCCGCCGGCAAGGGCCGCGAGCCGCGCCTGATCGAGATCGAATGGGGCAATCCCGAGCATCCGAAGATCGCGATCATCGGCAAGGGCGTGTGCTTCGATTCGGGCGGCCTCGACATCAAGCCGGCCGCCGGCATGCGCCTGATGAAGAAGGACATGGGCGGCGCGGCGCACGCGCTGGCCACCGCCGAGCTGATCATGGCGTCGCGCCTGCCGGTGCGGCTGCACATGCTGGTCCCCGCCGTCGAGAACTCGATCAACGGCGAGGCGACGCGCCCCGGCGACATCATGCGCTCGCGCAAGGGCATCACGGTCGAGAACAGCAACACCGACGCCGAGGGTCGCCTGATCCTCGCCGACGCGCTGACCAAGGCCGAGGAGAAGGGCCCCGAGCTGGTGATCGACTATGCGACGCTCACCGGCGCCGCCCGAGTCGCGCTGGGTGCTGACCTGCAGGCGCTGTTCGCCAATGACGACACGCTGGCGAGCGAGCTGCTGGCCGCGGCGGAGACCGAGTCGGATCCGATGTGGCGCCTGCCGCTCTACGATCCGTACAAGGAGATGCTGAAGTCGGACGTGGCCGACATGGTCAACGCCGCCGAGGCGCCGTTCGGCGGCGCGCTGACCGCCGCGCTGTTCCTCAAGGAGTTCGTCCCCGAAAAGGCGCAATGGGCGCATCTCGACATCTTCTGCTGGAACGGGAGCCACAAGCCCGGCCGCCCCAAGGGCGCCGAGGCAGTGAGCCTGCGCGCCGTGTGGAAGGTGCTGAAGGACCGCTACGGGAAATAAGTCTCGGCTTCCCCTCCCTGGAAGGGAGGGGATCGAGGGGTGGGCAAGGGCCTGGCGGTACGGATGACGTATCGCCGGGCCTTTCCGTATCGCGAGCATTCCACCCACCCCCAGCCCCTCCCGTGCAGGGAGGGGAGCAGACAGGTTGCGCTAGAACACCAGCTTCCTCGCGAAGAAGGGCAGCATCTCCGTGTAGATGCGTCCGTCCTCGCCCCAGTGCCGCTCTCCCCAACCGCCGCGATATTCCTCGGCTTCATAGGGCACGCCGAACGCATCGAGCGTGCGGGTGAAGGCCTGGAGCGAGACGATATGGTCGGGATTGGCGTCTCCCCGCCCCCAGTCGAACATGAAGCCGCGCAGGCGCCTGAGATTATCGGCATGCGCCGGCACCTGGCGCTCGAGGAAGAAGCTGGCGTTGAGCCGCTCGGTCAGCGCCGGATCCACTTCCAGCCTGCCGTCCTTCAGCCGCGCCGGCGGATCGAAGAACAGCGGCGGGCGCGCCGCATCGGGCAGATGCGCCTGGAAGATCGACGTGAAGATCAGCGAGAAGCCGTCGCCGCGCAGATCGTCGATTCCCCTGGCGCCCTGGAGCAGCTGCCAATTGGGCCGCGAGAACATCGTCTGCAGCCCCGGCCCCATGCCGATCGGATGGAGCGCATAGACCGCGCCGAAGACCTCGGGATGGCGCATCGCCAGGCGGATCGCGCCGTGCCCGCCCATGCGGTCGCCCGCGATCCCGCGCGAATCCGGCGAAGCCCGGCTACGGTAGCGCGCATCCACCCAGGCGACGAGCTCGCCGGAGAGGAAATCCTCCCAATTCCCGGTCGCCGGCGAGTTGACGTACCAGGAGCCGCCCGCCGGCGTGGTGCAGTCGACCGTCACGACGATCACGTCGCCGATCACGCCGCGCGCGATCGCCCGGTCGAACAGCGCCTGCGCCCCGTTGTTCGCCCAGGGCGCCCGATCGTCCTCGAAGAAATTGCCGAGATAATAGACCACCGGGAAGCGCTTCGCGCGGTTCGCGGCATAGCCGTCGGGCAGATAGACAGTGACGCCGCGCGCACTCGGCAATCCGGCGGCGTTGCCCCTCAGGCTGGCGGCGTCGATCCGGCCGTGATCGAGCGTGCTCGCGGCAATGGCGGGCGTGGCGACCAGGGCGAGCAGGCAGGCGAACCAGGCGAGAAGCGGCATCGAACCCTCCCGTGAACCGCGCGCATGCTATGCGGATGGCGGCACGGCACAAGCCCGCTCCACCAGGACGGTGCGATCTGCTACGAAAGCGCCATGCAGGCCAGGCATCCCAACCTCGTTCTCACCGCCTGCATCCTGGCCTCCAGCCTCGCCTTTATCGACGGATCGGTGACCAATGTGGCGCTGCCGGCGATCGGGGCGGACCTGCACGCCACGCCCGCCGAGCTGCAATGGACGATCAACGCCTATATGCTGCCGCTCTCGGCCCTGCTGCTGATCGGCGGCGCGGCGGGGGATCATTTCGGGCGACGGCTGCTGCTGGTGCTCGGCATCGGCCTGTTCACGCTCGCTTCGATTGCCTGCGCGGTGGCGGCGGACCTCACCCTGCTGCTCGCCGCCCGCGCCGCGCAGGGCATCGGCGCGGCGATCCTGCTGCCCAACAGCCTCGCCACGCTCGGCCATGCCTTTACCGGCGAGGCGCGCGGCAAGGCGATCGGCACCTGGGCCGGAGTCGGCGCGATCGCGGGCGCGGTCGGCCCGCCGCTCGGCGGCTGGCTGGTCGATGCGATCGGCTGGCGCGCGATCTTCTATGTCAACGTGCCGGTGGCGCTCGCCGCGATCTTCATCGCGATGCGCTATGTCGAGGAAAGCGCCGAGGGCGACTTGCCGCTCGACCTGCCCGGTGCCGCCGCCGCGACGCTGGCGCTGGGCGCGATCACCTGGGCGCTTACGCTCTGGTCGAGCCATCACGCGCTGGACGCGCCGGTGGCGATCGGACTCGCCACGGGCGCGCTCGCCATCGGCCTGTTCCTGTGGATCGAGCATGCGCGCGGCGACCGGGCGATGATGCCGGTGGCGATGTTCGGCTCGCGCGCCTTTGCCGGGCTCACCCTGCTCACCTTCCTGCTCTACGGCGCGCTGGGCGGGGTGCTGCTGCTGCTTCCCTATGTCCTCATCCAGGCCGGCGGCTATTCGGCGCTCCATGCCGGCTTCGCGCTGCTGCCGATGCCGCTCGGCATGGGAATCGCCAGCCGGGTGATGGGCAAGGTGACTGCGCGGGTGGGCCCCCGCTGGCCGCTGACCATCGGCCCGCTGATCGTCGCGATCGGCTTCGCGCTGCTGCTGCGGGTCGATGCGGACGCGCCCTATTGGAGCTCGGTGTTCCCCGGTGCGCTCGCCATTGCGATCGGCATGGCGAGCGTCGCCGCGCCGCTCACCACGGCAGTGCTCGCCTCGGTCGACGAGACGCATACCGGCACCGCCTCGGGCTTCAACAGCGCGATCGCCCGCACCGGCGGGCTGATCGCCACCGCGATCGCCGGCGCGGTGATCGCAGCCGCCGGCGCGGGGCTGATCAGCGCCTTCCACATGGGGGCGCTGGCCGGTGCCGCCGCGGCAACGCTCTCCGGCGTGACTGCGTATCTCACTCTTGGGGGCCGTTCGCCCTCCGCGAACAAAACCCAGGCTCTCAGGAAACCGAAGCCGCGCCCTCGATAATGGGAATGAACTTCTCGGCGGTCAGGCTCGCGCCGCCGACCAGCGCGCCGTCGACATTGTCGAGCGCCAGGATCTGCGCCGCATTGGCCCCGGTCACCGACCCGCCATAAAGGATGCGGATGCCGTCGGCCTTGGCCTCGCCGATCATCATGCGCAGCTTGGCGCGCAGGATCGCGTGCATCGAGGCGATCTCGTCCGGCGTCGGCGTCTTGCCGGTGCCGATCGCCCAGCGCGGCTCATAAGCGAGCGTCAGCCAGCTCGGATCGGCATCGTCGGGCAGCGACTTCTCGATCTGCGACTGGACAATGCGCTCGGCCCGCCCCGCCGCGCGCTCGGCCTCGAGCTCGCCGCAGCACAGGATGACCCCCAGGCCGTGCCGGTGCGCGGCGGCGGCCTTCATATAGGCATCGTGGCTGGTCTCGTGCTGGTCGCCGCGGCGTTCGCTATGGCCGACGATGGTCAGGGTGGCCCCTTCCTCCACCAGCATCGGCGCGGAGATGCAGCCGGTATGCGCGCCCTGATCGGCCTCGTGCAGGTCCTGCGCGCCGATCGGCAGGCCGCCCGCGACCTGGGCCGCGGGGTGAATCAGCGTGAACGGCACGCACAGCGCCACGTCCACCGCCGGTGCCGCCGCCGCCGCTGCCGCGATCGCCTCGACCTCCGGCAGCTGCGCGCGCAGCCCGTGCATCTTCCAGTTCCCGGCCACCAGCTTGCGGCGCATCACCCAACCTCCCGTTTTGATTATTTCACTCGCGGATAGCAGGCGCAGGCGTTCGCACAAGCTTGATGGCGGCGGATGAGCGCCCTAAAGCACCGGGAAACGCGTCTCCAACGATCGGCCCTTCATGCTCAGCTTCTTCCGCAATTTCACCAAGTCGCGCTACGGCCTGATCGCGGTGTTCCTTTTCCTCGGCCTCATCGCCATTGCCTTTGCCGCGGGCGACATCACCGGCATCCGCAACTCGGGCGGCGGCGCGACGAGCAGCACGCTGGCCACGGTGGGCGGCGAGAAGATCAGCGACACCGACGTGAAGGACCGGATCGACCGGTTCATCCGCAACCTTCAGCGCGAGGGCCAGAGCGTCACGATGGCGCAGTTCCTCGCGCAGGGCGGGCTCGACATCGCGATCGACGAGATGATCAACCAGGCCGCGCTGGTGGAATTCGCCAGGAAATCGGGCATGCAGGTCTCGAAGAAGCTGATCGACACCGAGATCGCCAGCAACCCCTCCTTCGCCGGCATCGACGGCAAGTTCAACCAGCAGGCGTTCGAGAAGCTGCTCGCCGACAACCGCCTGGCTCCGGCCTTCTTCCGCGAGAGCATGATGCGGGAGCGGTTCGGCTCCTGGCTGATCAACCGGGCGACGATCGGCACCGACATTCCGAACGGCGTGGTCGCGCCCTATGCCTCGCTGCTGCTCGAGCGCCGCGCCGGCATCGTCGGCATGGTCAACACCGCCCAGATGGATCCGGGCGCCGATCCCGACGACAAGACGCTGAACGCCTATTATGTCAGCCACCGCGCCCGCTATCTGGTGCCCCAGCGCCGCATCGTCCGCTACGCGACGGTGATGCCGGACCAGATCCGCGCCCAGCAGACGGCGACCGAAGCCGAGATCGCCGATGCCTATAAGAAGGCCGGCACCCGCTTCGCCGCGACCGAGAAGCGCGGCGTGCGCCAGCTGGTCGTGCTCGACCAGGCAACCGCCAACCGGATCGCAGGCGAAGTGAAGGGCGGCAAGGCGCTGGCCGCCGCCGCGCAGGCCGCCGGCCTCGAGCCGAGCAATTTCGAAGGCATCCAGAAGGCGGAGCTCGGCCGCCAGACCACCGCCGCGATCGCGGATGCCGCCTTCGCCGCGGCGCAGGGCGGCATCGTCGGCCCGATCAAGTCGCAGCTCGGCTGGCACATCCTGGTCGTCGAGAAGATCGAGAAGATCGCCGCCAGGTCGCTCGACCAGGCGCGCGAGGAGCTTTCGACCGAGATCACCCAGCGCAAGACCGCGCAGGCGCTGGCGGACACCCGCCAGAAGATCGAGGACGGCGTGGGCGACGGCAAGAACTTCGCCGAGCTGCTGGCCGATGCCAAGCTGACCGCACAGGTCACTCCGGCGCTCGCCGCGGGCGGCACCGATCCGGACAACGAAGCCTATAAGCCCGATCCCGCCATGGTCGCGATCCTGCGCGGCGGCTTCGCCATGGAGAATCCGGACGATGATTCGCAGATCGTGCAGGTCTCGCCCGAGGGCGGCTTCGCGATCGTGAAGCTCGACCGGATCGTCCCCGCCGCGCCGCGGCCGCTCGCCGCCATCCGCGACAAGGTGAAGGGCGACTATCTGACCGACAAGGCGCTGGAGAAGGCAAAGGCCGTCGCCACCGCGGTCGTCGCCGCGCTCAACAAGGGCGTGCCGATGGAAAAGGCCCTGGCCGATGCCGGCGCCAAGGGGCCGGCGCCCAAGCCGTTCGACTTCAAGCGCCAGGAAATCGCGCAGAAGGAGAACTTCATCAAGATGGCCTTCAGCATGCAGCCAAAGACTGCCCGCATGCTCGACGCGCCCAACCGCAGCGGCTTCTACATCGTGTATCTCGGCACGGTGGAGCCGCATGACGCGTCGGGCGATGCCATGGCGATGGCCGGCATGCGCAGCGCGCTGCAGCAGCAGATCCCGGCGGAATATGCCCGCGAGTTCATCCGCGCGATCCGCGGCGACATGAAGGTCACCCGCAACGAGGCGGCGATCGCCCGCCTGCGCGCGGACCTGACCCGCCAGGGCGTGCGCTGAGCCAGTGATCGAGGGCATCGAAGCCGCCCGCGCGGCGCTCGCCGCCGGGCGGCCGGCGCTGCTCTGGCGGCGCCAGATCGCGGACACCGAGACGCCGGTCGCCGCCGCGCTCAAGCTGATCGAGCCCGGCCGAGGCGATTTCCTGCTTGAGTCGGTCGAGGGCGGATCGGTGCGCGGGCGCCACAGCCTGATCGGCCTGGCACCCGACCTCGTCTTCCGCGCCACCGGCAACGAGGCGGCGATCAATGCCGAATGGCTGACCGACCGGCACGCCTTCCGGCCCTGCGCCGAGCCCGCGCTCGACGCCCTGCGCGGGCTTGCGGCGCGCTGCCGCGCCGAAGTGCCGCCCGAGCTGCCGCGGGCGCTTGCCTGCCTGGTCGGCTATTTCAGCTACGAGACGGTGGGCCTGGTCGAGAAGCTCCCGCGCCCGCCCGAGAACCCGATCGGCGTGCCGGACATGATGTTCGTGCGCCCCACCGTGGTGCTGGTGTTCGACCGGCTCGCCGATGCGCTGTTCCTGGTCGCCCCGGTCTGGCCGGACGGAGACGTGGACCTGGCGGCCGAGCGGATCGATGCGGTGGCGGCGCAGCTCGCCGGCGCGGCGCTCCCCGCCCCGGTCCGCGCCGAGCCCGAGGAGGTGCGGCTCACCCCGGTGCTGCGCCCGGGCCGCTATGGCGAGATGGTCGCCGCGGCGAAGGAATATATCTCTGCGGGCGACATCTTCCAGGTGGTGCTCGCCCAGCGTTTCACCACGCCCTTCGCGCTGCCGCCCTTCGAGCTCTATCGCGCGCTGCGCCGGATCAATCCCTCGCCCTTCCTCTATCATCTCGACCTGCCGGGCTTCGCGCTCACCGGATCGAGCCCGGAGATACTGGTGCGGGTGCGCGACGGCGAAGTGACGATCCGGCCGATCGCCGGCACCCGCCCCCGCGGCAAGACCGCGGCGGAGGACGAGGAGAACCGCGCCAGCCTGCTCGCCGATCCCAAGGAACGCGCCGAGCATCTGATGCTGCTCGACCTGGGCCGCAACGATGTCGGCCGGGTGGCGGAGGCGGGCAGCGTGCGGGTGACCGACAGCTACACGGTCGAGTTCTACAGCCACGTCATGCACATCGTCTCGAACGTGGTCGGCAGGCTGGCCCCGGGCAAGGACGCGCTCGATGCGCTGTTCGCCGGCTTCCCGGCGGGCACGGTGAGCGGCGCGCCCAAGGTGCGGGCCTGCGAGATCATCGCCGAGCTGGAGCCCGAGACGCGCGGCCCCTATGCCGGCGGCGTCGGCTATTTCTCGCCCGATGGATCGATGGACAGCTGCATCGTGCTCCGGACCGCGCTGGTGAAGGACGGCACGATGCACGTCCAGGCCGGCGCCGGCATCGTCGCGGACAGCGATCCGGCGTACGAGCAGCGCGAATGCGAGGCCAAGGCGGGCGCCCTGTTCGCGGCGGCGCGCGAGGCGGTCCGCCAGGCCGGCGAGGCCGGGTTCGGGCAGTGACCAATCTCCCTCTCCCCTTGTGGGAGAGGGAGGGAGCCGACGAAGTCGGCGGAAGGGTGAGGGGGAGTGAGCCTCCGTCCCCCTCATCCTTCCCACTCGCTTCGCGAGCGGGCCTCTTCCTTCTCCCACAAGGGGAGAAGGAGTTTTACAATCAAGGCACCTGCGCGGCCTTGGCCTTCTGGTCGAGCCGCTCCTGATACCATTGGCGGATCATCTGGCGGGTGCAGCCGGTCTGGCCACCCATGCCCACCGGCGAGCAGCTGTTGGGCAGCCCGGCGCGGTTCACTTCCTCCACCGTCTCCACTCGGTTGGTCCAGGCCTGCGAAGCCGCGTCCTGCTTGGGCTGGTTCCGGAACTGCTTGGGGATGCGATAGGGCGATTCGCCGGCATTGGCGCACACGACGATCTCTTCCTCGCTCTGCGGCTTCGGGCATTCCTCCTGCCCGTAGAGCAGGATGCTGCGCACCCGCTTGGGCGGGCCGCTGCTCTCGGTATCCTGCGACTGCTTGCTGTCCTGCGCCATGGCGGGCCCCGCGAGCAACGCGGCGGCAACGAGCAAACGAACGATCATGAACACTCCTTCCGGCGCAACAACGCCCCACGCGGCCCGGCGTGCCGCCTCACTGTGGCAAGCCCAAGGCACGCGGCGCCTTGCCTCCGCGTCTTTTGCCCCTAAGTGGCAGGGATGATCCGGCCGATCGCCCCTGCCGGCGCCCTCCTGCTGCTCGCCGCCTGCACCTCCAGCGGAGGCATCGACGCGGCGTGCCGCGACATCCGCTTCGAAGGCACGCGCTTCACCGTGTGCCGCGCCGACCCGCAGAAGCACGAGCTGATGCTGGTCGACAAGGGCAAGGACGGCCGCCCGATGCGCGACTTCACCGGGCTCGAGCCGCGGCTGGGCCCGCGCTACCCGCGCATCGCCTTTGCGATGAACGCCGGCATGTTCGACGCGTCCGGCCTGCCGATCGGCTATTATGTCGAGGACGGTGCCGAACAGAAGCCGCTCAACCGGCGGCCCGGGCCCGGCAATTTCCACATGCAGCCGAACGGGGTGTTCTGGGGCGATACCAAGGGCTGGCACGTCGCCACCACCGACGATTTCGCGCGGAACAAGCCCGATCACGTCCGTTTCGCCACCCAGTCCGGGCCGATGCTGCTGATCGACGGCCGGCTCCATCCCAAGCTGGCCGAGAACGGCACCTCGCTCCAGGTGCGCAACGCGGTCGGCGTGGGCCTGAACGGCAGCGCCTGGTTCGCGATCAGCAACGAGCCGGTGTCGTTCGGCCGCTTCGCCCGCCTGTTCCGCGACAGGCTCGCCGCGCCCGATGCCCTTTATCTCGACGGCGCCGTCTCGCGCCTGTGGGACCCGGTGGCGGACCGCATGGACGGCGGCGCCCCGATCGGGCCGATCGTGGTGGCGCTGGAGCGTTGACCCGCGACCGTCACCCCGCTTTCGCGGGAAGGACGAAGGCGCTAGGGGCATTCCCATGATCCTCGTCATCGACAATTACGACAGCTTCACCTGGAACCTGGTCCATTATCTGATGGAGCTGGGCACCGATGTGCAGGTGGTGCGCAACGACGCGCTCACCGCGCGGGATGCCGTCGCCAGCAATGCCCAGGCCTTTCTGATCTCGCCGGGGCCCTGCACGCCCAACGAAGCGGGGATCAGCCTCGATCTCGTCGCCGCCTGTGCCGATCTCGGCAAGCCGCTGCTCGGCGTTTGCCTGGGCCATCAGGCGATCGGCCAGCATTTCGGCGGATCGGTGGTGCGCGGCGGGCTGATGCACGGCAAGACCAGCCCGGTGAACCATGACGGCACCGGCCTGTTCGAAGGCCTGCCCTCGCCATTCACCGCGACGCGCTACCACTCGCTGATCGTCACCGACATTCCGGAGGACCTGGTGGTCAACGCCACTGCCGACGACGCGCATGTGATGGGCTTCCGGCACAAGTCGCTGCCGATCCACGGCGTGCAATTCCATCCGGAGAGCATCGCCACCGAGCATGGCCATGCAATGCTGGCGAATTTCCTGCGGATCGCCGGGATCGAGGCGCGCGCGATCGCCTGACGCGCGGATAATTTGCGACAAATTCGGTCATCCGGCGACATAGACGCGCGACGTTCGCCGGCGATTTTCTCCAGCCTGGCCCGATTCCGGGCGGGAAGGAGAACGCAATGAACCACAAGCTGCAGCTGGTCAGCGCGACGCTCGCGGGTGTGTTGGTCACGGTGGCGGCGGGCGGCATCGCCTCCGCCAGCATGGGTCACGGCCGCAATGGGGACCTGGGCCGGTTCGCCAGCGCCGATACCGATGGCGACGGCACGATCACCCGCGCCGAATGGATCGCGGCGGCCAATGCCCGCTTCGACAAGCTCGACGTCAGAAAGGATGGCAAGCTCACCCCCGACGAGCTGCCGGCGCACCGCGGCTGGCACCGTGGCGGGTGCGGCCAGGACGGCGGCAGCGGGGACGCTCCCCCCGGCAACGCAAGCTGATACCCGCGCCGCCGCTCATGGAAACGCCACGACGCTGCCGTCGAGCGGCAGTTCGTCGCGGCGCATGCGCACGCCGGGCGCCCGCACGGAAACCGGCACCGCCGAGTCGAAGCTGTCCTCGATCCTTGCCTCGCCGAGCAGCGTGAACCGGTCGATGACAAAGGGAAGCCCCTCCGATCGCTCGAAAGTGGGCCGGTCGCTGACATGGAAATGGAGATGCGGGGCGCCCGCGCTTCCGGTCTGGCCGAGGCGGCCGATCACCATGCCGCGGCGCACGCGCTGGCCGGGCCGCACCCGCACGCTGCCGGCCTGCAGGTGCGCGTAATGCGCGTAGACGCCCGGCGCGATCCGCAGGACGACGAAATTCCCGTATAGGGTCCGCGCGGTGAGGTCGTCCGGCGCCTGCTGGGGCGCCAGCGGCGTGCCGTTCGGAATGCCGTCCCGCGCATCGACCACCACGCCGTCGCGCACCGCGAGCACGTCGCGGCCATAGCCGATCCAGTCCGCATCCATGGTCGCCGCCGGCGAGGCATGGGCGCCGCGGATCGAATGGTTGCCTTCGTCCAGCCCGAACCAGTCGATGGCGTAGCGCTGCGGGATGCTCAGCATGCCGTCGATCGCGACCATGCTGCCCCAGTGATGCGACAGGTGATTGCCCGGCCCCTCCACCGCCAGCCAGCGCCCGCCGCGCAGGGGCGGCCCGATCCGCACCGGCACCGCCGCGCTCACCGGGGCCCGCACATCGTCGGCGCGCTGGATCGCGCCCTTGTCGGCGCGGAAGCTGAGCTGGTGCCGCAGGGTCGCGGGACGCGCGCCGGGCGGCAGGGCGAGCCAGAGGAAGAATGTCCGGCTCGCCCCGTCGGCGATCGGAATGCCGTCCTGCGGCGCTTCGTCCGCCGCCCGCGCGCCGAGCCGCGCCCGCAGTGCTGCGCCTTCCAGCGTCGCCAGCGGCGTCCGGGCATCGCCTGCGAAGATCGCCAGGCGCGTCAGCCGGAGCGGCGCGTCACCCGCATAATGGCTGGTCACCTGCAATTCATAGGCGAGGTGCCGCCTGCCGTCGCTGCCGGTGACCGGGCGCGGCGCCGCGCGGATCCGCGCCTCCATCTGCGCCTGATGGACCGGCTCGCCCCGATCCTGCCCCACCGGCACCGCGATCGACAGCAGCAGGGCCAGCCCCTGCACCAGATGGGAGACCATATCGACGCCACGCCCCGAGGTTGCGCTTCTTCAAGACGCCGCCGCCGCGGTCCGGTCAAGTCGCTTCCACGCCCCCAGCCGGGCTTCACGCCGCCTCCAGCAGGATTTGCTCGACTTCGCCCCGCCCAAGGGCCGATAGAGCCCGCGTGACGCCCTTTGCCTTCCTTCCCGATCCGGCGACGCCGCTCGCCCGCGAATCCGCCGCCCAGGCCTTTGCCGACATTCTCGACGGCAAGGTGCCCGAGCCCGAGATCGAACGCTTCCTGATCGACCTGTCGGTGCGCGGCGAGACCAGCATCGAGATCGCCGAGGCGGCACGGGCGATGCGCGCCCGGCTGATCCCGATCACCGCCCCGGCGGGCGCGATCGACGTGTGCGGCACCGGCGGCGACGGGCACCACACGCTCAACGTCTCCACCGCCGTCAGCCTGGTCGTCGCCGCGGCGGGCGTGCCGGTCGCCAAGCATGGCAACCGCGCGGCCTCGTCCAAATCGGGCGCCGCCGATACGCTGGAGGCGCTCGGCCTCGATCTCGACCGCGCCGGCGCCCGGGCCGAGGAATCGCTCCATGAGCTCGGCATCGCCTTCCTGTTCGCCCAGGCGCACCATCCCTCGCTGGCGCGGATCGGGCCGCTACGCCGCCGCATCGCCCGCCGCACCATCTTCAACCTGATGGGCCCGCTGGCCAATCCGGCCCATGTCCGCCGCCAGCTGATCGGCATCGCCCGCCCGGATTACGCGCCGATCTATGCCGAGGCGCTCCAGCAGCTCGGCGTGGATTCCGCCGCGATCGTCTCGGGCGAGGAAGGGCTGGACGAGCTCTCGACCGAGCATCCCAGCATCGTGGTGAGCATCGGCAGCTCGGGCCTGCCGGCGCGGATCGCCCCCGAGGACGCCGGCCTGCCCCGCCACCCCCTGGCGGCCATTCGCGGCGGCGGCCCGGAGTATAACGCCCTCGCCCTGCGCCGCCTGCTCCAGGGGGAGCCCGGCCCCTATCGCGACGCCGTCCTCCTCAACGCCGCCGCCGCGCTCGTGATCGCCGGCCAGGCGGGCGACTTGCGCGAGGGCGTCGAGGAAGCCGCCGAAGTGATCGACAAGGGCCTTGCCAAGGCGCTGCTCGACTGCTGGATCGCCTTTTGATGTCCACGATCCTCGACAAGATCATCGCCACCAAGCACGACGAGATCGCCGCGCGCCGCCGCGCCGCCTCCGTTGCCGACCTGCACGGCCTCGCCCTCACCCGCACGCCGCCGCGCGGCTTCAGGGCCGCGCTCGACGCCAGGGCCGCAGCGGGCGGCTATGGCCTGATCGCCGAGATCAAGAAGGCCAGCCCCTCCAAGGGGCTGATCCGCGCCGATTTCGATCCGCCCGCCCATGCCCGCGCCTATCAGGCGGGCGGCGCCGCCTGCCTGTCGGTGCTGACCGATCTCGAATATTTCCAGGGGCATGAGGAATATCTGATCGCCGCGCGCGCCGCCTGCGACCTGCCGGTGATCCGCAAGGACTTCATGGTCGATCCCTGGCAGGCGCTCGAATCGCGCGCGATCGGTGCCGATGCGATCCTGATCATCGTCGCCGCGCTCGAGGATGCGCAGATGGCCGAGATCGAGGATGCGGCGCTGGGCCTCGGCATGGATGTGCTGGTCGAGGTGCACGATGCCGCCGAGCTCGAACGGGCGCTTCGGCTCCGCTCGCGCCTGATCGGCGTGAACAACCGCAATCTCAAGACCTTCGAGGTCGATGTCCAGAAAACCTACGAACTCGTCGCCCATGCGCCGGCCGACTGCACCTTCGTCGCCGAGAGCGGCCTGAACGGCCGCGCCGACCTGGACGCGATGGCCGCGCACGGCATCCGCTGCTTCCTGATCGGCGAGTCGCTGATGCGCCAGGACGATGTGGAAGCCGCGACCCGGGCGCTGGTGGGCTAATCTCCCCTTCCGCTTGCGGGAGGGGTCGGGGGAGGGCATGTCCGATACCGTGAGCGAGTCCGACAGCCCCTCCCCCTCCCCCGCCCCCTCCCGCAAGCGGAAGGGGAAGCTCACTCACCTCGACGAAACCGGCGCGGCGCGCATGGTCGACGTTGCCGGCAAGGCCGTCACCGCGCGCGAGGCCATCGCCACCGGGCGCATCGCGATGTCGGCGGAGGCCGCCGCCGCGATCCGCGCCGGGGCAGTGAAGAAGGGCGACGTGCTCGCCACTGCCCGCATCGCCGGGATCATGGCCGCCAAGCGCACTGCCGAGTTGATCCCGCTCTGCCATCCGCTGCCGCTCACTCGGGTCGCGGTCGAGCTGGTGCCGGACGAGACCGGCGTGACGGTCACCGCCACCGCCGCCACCGAAGCGCAGACCGGTGTCGAGATGGAAGCGCTCACCGCCGTCTCCACCGCGCTGCTCACGCTCTACGACATGGCCAAGGCGCTCGACCGGGCAATGGTGATCGGCGAGATTCGGCTGCTTGCCAAGAAGGGCGGCAAATCGGGCGACTGGAGCGCCTGAGCGCCCGTCCCCCTTGCGCTCCCCTCCCTGGAAGGAAGGGGGCTGGGGGTGGGTAGCGTCCAGCCGACAGGCCGCCTTCTCTTGCCGTATCGCGCAATCCACCCACCCCTGGCCCCTCCCTTCCAGGGGGATGGCTGAAGAGAAAATGCGTGACAGCCGCGTTGAATCGAAATAGTTAGGCAAAATACTAACTATCAGAGGATGCCATGTCGCTTCAGCTCTTCGGCCACCCCTTCTCGTCCTACACCTGGAAGGCGCTGATCCCGCTCTACGAGAACGATACTCCCTTCACGTTCCGCAACCTGGAGGATGCCGGGGCCAATGCCGAGCTGGAGGCGCGCTGGCCGCTCAAGCTCTTCCCGGTCCTGGTCGAGGGCGACCGCACGGTGCTCGAGGCGACGGCGATCATCGAATATCTCCACGTCCATCACCCCGGCCCGGTGCCGATGATCCCCGCCGATGCCGATATCGCGGTGCAGGCCCGGATGCTCGACCGGGTCTTCGACAATTATGTGATGGGCACGATGCAGAGGCCGGTGCTCGACGCGCTGCTGCCCGAGGAGCGGCGCGATCCCATCGGCCTCGACGAGGCGATGGCGCGGCTCGACAAGGTCTATGCCTGGCTCGATGCCCATCTGGCCGGGCGGGCCTGGGCAGTGGGAGACAGCTTCACTCTGGCCGATTGCGCCGCCGCGCCTTCGCTCTTCTATGCCGATTGGGTGCGCCCGATCCCCGAGGCGCTGGCCAATCTGCGCGCCTATCGCGCCCGCCTGCTCGCCCGCCCCTCGGTTGTCCGCTGCGTGGAGGATGCCCGGCCCTATCGCGCCTATTTCCCGCTGGGGGCGCCGGATCGGGATTAGGCTGGAGCCTCCATCCTTCCCGTCATCCCCGTGCAGGCGGGGATGACGGGGGATCATGAGGCTTCGCCTGCCCCCGGCCAGCAGCGCCGATGCCGCCCGGCGCGCGCATTAGGAATTCCGCAACCCTGCGGATTAACCCCGCCTTCAGATCCTGGGTCGCACTATCCGCCTGGGCCGGGGCGGGAAAAATCATTTATGCGACAAGGACTTGCGTCCTCCACTATTTTCAGCCTGTCGGCCGAGCCGCCGGGCACCCAGCTTCTTGCCGAGCCGGGCGAGCATGCAGCGTTCGATTCGGCCTTCCTCGCCGGCGAGACCGGCCGCCTCGTCTGTGCGATCCGCAAGCTCAGCGCGGTCGGTGCCATGCTCCAGCTCGACGACGAAGTGGTGGAGGAAGAAGGGCTCCGGCTGGAGCTCGCCAACGGCCAGTCGCTGCCCGGCCGCATCGCCTGGACCGAGCAGGGCTCGGCGGGCTTCCTGTTCGACTTGCCGATCGACGTGATCGGCACGCTCGCCCGCAATCTTGCCGCCCTTCCCGCCGAGCGCCGCTCCGTGCCGCGCGTCGAGCTGCACCAGACGATCTGCGTGCGCCGCGGCAACCAGGTCGAGTTCACGCGCAGCCGCAACCTCTCCCAGGGCGGCTGCGGCTTCGAGACCGACATCGCGCTCCAGCTCGGCGACCTGGTGCAGATCAATTTCGACGGCTTGCGCCCGCTCGACGGCGCAGTGAAATGGTCGCAGGGCAATCTCGCCGGCGTCGCCTTTGACGAGGACCTGCCCTGGCAGGTGCTGATGCCGTGGCTGCGCCAGGTGCAGCAGACTCCGTCGCATCACACCCGCATGGCGATGGTGCACGAGCCCGTCGGCCTGATCCCGGACAAGCAGGCGATCCGCCTCGATACGCCGGCGCGCGTGCGCGAAGGCGTGCGCTGGTGGAACGTCAAGCTGCGCGCGATCACGCCCCAGCTCGTCGAGTTCGAGACGCGCGCACCCTTCGCGACCGGCGCCCAGCTGTGGATCTCGCTGCCGAACATCGGCGGCGGCCCGGCCGCGGTGATCGAAACCGACGACCGCCACCGTTTCCTCTGCGAGTTCCGCCTGCCGCTGAAGCAGCACGATCTGGGGCGGATCGCCGGCCGGTCCTGAAGGCTGGCGCGGCGCGCGGTGCTGGCCTAGGCCGGATCCATGCCCGCGCTCCTCCCCGTCGCCGAAGCCCAGCGCCGCCTGCTGGCGCTCGCCGCGCCGGTGGCGGAGGAGGCCTGCCCCCTTGCCGAGGCGGCGGGGCGATGGGCGGCCAGGGACCTGGCGGCATTGCGCACCCAGCCCGCCGCCGATCTCTCCTCGATGGATGGCTATGCGATTCGCTTCACCGACCTGCCCGGCCCCTGGGAAGTGATCGGCGAGAGTGCCGCCGGCCATGGCTTTGGCGGCGGGATCGGCGCCGGCCAGGCACTGCGCATCTTCACCGGCGCCCCGCTCCCGCCCGGCGCCGACACCGTGCTGGTGCAGGAGGAAGCCGCGCGCGACGGCAGCCGCCTCGCCCTCGCCGGCGACGGCCCGCCGCATCCGGGCAGCAGCGTTCGTCCGCGCGGGCTCGATTTCACCAGGGGCGACCTGCTGATCCGCGCCGGGGAAGCGATCTCCCCCGCCCGGCTCGCGCTCGCCGCGATCGCCGGCCATGCCGCCCTGCCCGTCCGCCGCAAGGTGCGCGTCGCGCTACTTTCGACCGGCGACGAGCTGGTGCCGCCCGGTGCCCCGCTCGGCCCCGACCAGATCCCCGAGACCAACCGCCTGCTCCTCGCCGCGCTGCTTGCCGGCCTGCCGGTGGAGCTGATCGACCTCGGCATCCTGCCCGATCGCCGGGACGTGCTCGAAGCCGCGTTCCGCGCGCTCGATTGCGACCTGCTCGTCACCACCGGCGGCGCCTCGGTCGGCGATCACGACCTGGTTCGCCCCGCGCTCGAGGCGGCCGGTGCCGCGATCGATTTCTGGAAAGTGGCGCTGCGCCCCGGCAAGCCGATGATGGCCGGCCGGCTGGGCGATGCCGCGGTGCTCGGCCTGCCGGGCAATCCCGTCTCGGCCTTCGTCACCGCGACGCTGTTCGTCCGCCCGCTGATCGCACATCTCGCCGGTGCCGCCGACCCGCTGCCGCGTACCCGCACCGTCCCCCTGGGCGAGCCCCTGCCCGCCACCGGCGCCCGCGCCGACTATCTCCGCGCCGAGCTGATCGGCGGCCGCGCCCATGCCGCGACGATCCAGGACTCCTCGATGCTGCGCACGCTGGCGCGCGCCACCTGCCTGATCGTCCGCCCGGCGGGGGCCCCGGAGGCGAAAACCGGCGACTCGGCGGAAATCCTCGACATCGCTTGACAAGCAGGCGGAACATTGCAAAAACGTTCCCAGTCTGTTCCAGACCGGGAGAAACTGGATGCTCACGCGCAAGCAGCACGAGCTCATCTGCTTCATTGCCGATCGGCTTGCCGAGACTGGCGTGTCGCCTTCGTTCGAGGAAATGAAGGAGGCGCTCGACCTCAAGTCGAAGTCGGGCGTCCATCGGCTGATCTCGGCGCTGGAAGAGCGCGAGTTCATCCGCCGCCTGCCCAACCGGGCCCGCGCGCTCGAAGTGCTGCGCATGCCGGAACGGGGCGAGGCGAAGAAGCCCGCAAGCCCGAAGAACACGGCCCCCGTGGCGTCAACTTCGTCAACTTCCGCGACACCTCCGGCCCCCGCCAACGACGTGGTCGAGATCCCGCTGCACGGCCGCATCGCCGCCGGCACGCCGATCGAGGCGCTGCAGGATTCGACCATGCTGCCGGTGCCCGCCGCCCTGCTCGGCGCGGGCGAGCATTATGCGCTCGAAGTGGCGGGCGATTCGATGGTCGAGGCCGGCATCCTCGATGGCGATTTCGCGCTGATCCGCCGCACCGAGACGGCCCGCGAGGGCGAGATCGTGGTGGCGCTGATCGACGAGAACGAGGCGACGCTGAAATATTTCCGCAAGGAAGGCGGGATGATCCGGCTCGACCCGGCCAATCGCGACTATAATCCGCAGCGCTACCGCCCCGACCAGGTCCGCGTGCAGGGCCGCCTCGCCGGGCTGCTCCGCCGCTACTGACGGCTCAGGCCAGGAACTCGGCCCAGGCGACCCTGCCGTCGCCATTGCGGTCGAGTTCCTGAAAGGGCGCCAGATCGGGCTGCTCGCCGCGAAAGCGGAACAGGCTCCAGGCCGCCGCATATTCGCCCGGCATCAGCATGCCGTCATGGTCGGCGTCGAGCAGGTCGAATCCTGCCCGGAACATCCGCAATCGTTGCGCCGCATATTCGGCGAAGCTCACCTTGCCGTCCTTGTTCGCGTCGGCCCTGGCAAGGTCGAAGTCTCGCGCCGAGAGGATGAAGGGCCGAATGCCGCGCACCTCCGGCATCGCGGCACGGCGCAGCGGCAGCGCCAGCACCCGATGGGGCGCGCAATCGATACCCGGAGCCTGCGGGCGAGGACCAAATTCGTCGGGGGTCAGCAGCCCGTCATGATTGCGGTCGATCGCGGCGAAGGCCGGCCGCAGGTCCGGTGCGGTTGACATCGCACCGGGAATGGCGAGCGCCAGCGCCGCGAGCATCGCGGCCGCGGCGATGGGCCGGGACCAGCGGCGCAGGGCCGGCACCGCCCTCGCCTCGCGGGAAAGGCGCGCCTCGACGAAGCCCCGCACCACGTCGCTCGCGGTGCGCCCTTCGGCACGGCACTGCGCCATGAAGGCGCGCTTCACCGCATGGGGCAGCCGCACTTCGATCGTATCGCTCTTCTTGGGAGGCCGGATCATGAAGGGAAGAGAAGCGCGATCCGGGCCGAAAGCGAGGAATTTCGTGTCCCGACAGCAGGAATTGCACCCGGCACATGAAATGGCTGGACCCTGGGCGGATCGAGCCAGGGATGGCGGCCGGCCCCGCGCACCATGGTCACGCGCCCGCCGGCAAAGGCGATCGCCACCCCGCCGGTCTTGGCCAGTGCCGGCCGGTCGAGCTTGAGCCAGCGCGGGGCGCAGGCGGCCGGCAGGCGCCGGTCGCTGATCATCACGTCGACGCTGCGGCACAGCGCCGTGAATTCGGCCCAGGGCAAGGCATAGCCGCTCCGTGTCGCCGCCACGCGCCAGACGCGGCCACCGGCCCGATGCTCGATCATGCACAGGTCCAGGCTGCACCGCGCGCCCGGCTGATCGGCAAGCGCGACCGGCTCGGCATCCGATCCGCCCGTCTCGGCCAGCATGTCGCGGGTATAGTCGCCCGCCCGGTCGCGCAGCAGGGCCATGCTGCCATCGGGCATGCGGATCGCGAGATGCCGCCCGTCGCCGGTGACGATCAGGTCGGGCGCGGGCGTGGCGAGCATCCAGGCCAGGCCGATCGCCAGCGGCGCCGCGCCCGCCCAGCGCGCGCCGGTACGCCACAGCGCCAGCCACAGGCCGCCCGCCGCCATCAGCGCGAAGGCGCCCTGCGGCATGGCCGGCAGCGCCGCCACCGCGCCCGGTGCCGCGGCAGTCGTCCTCGCCAGCCAGAGCAGCAGGTCGAGCGTCCGCGCGGTGAGCCACCAGGCGGGATCGCCGAGCCCGGCCAGGTCGAGCAGCAGCGCCAGCGCCTCGATCGGCATGATCACGAAAGTGGTGAGCGGGATGGCGACGATGTTGGCGAGCGCGCCGTAAAGGCCGGCCTGGTGGAAATGGAACAGCCCGATCGGCATCAGCGCCAGCTCGACCACGACGCCGGTGAGCAGCAGCGCGCCGGCCCCGCGCAGCAGCGCCATGCCCCGGCTCTCCTCGCGCTTGCCGAACCAGCGGTGCATGCGCGGGCTCTCGTGCAGCGCGACGATCGCAGTGACCGCCGCGAAGCTCAGCTGGAAGCTGGCTCCCGCCAGCACTTCGGGCCAGAGCAGCAGCACGAGCAGCGCGCCCGCCGCGACGAGCCGCAGCGTGATCGCCTCGCGCCCCAGGCTGAGCGCCAGCAGCACGAGCAGCGCGGCGACACAGGAGCGGATCGTCGGCACCTCGGCACCGGTGAGCCAGGTATAGCCGATCGCCGCCAGCGCGCCTGCGCCGGCCGCGATCAGCGGCAGCCGCCAGCGCAGCGCCAGCGTGGGGCTGAGGGCGAGCAGCTTGAGCACCAGCAGCATCGCCGCCGCAGTCACTGCCGTCACGTGCAACCCGCTCACCGAAAGCAGGTGCGCGAGGCCCGAGCGCTGCATCGCCTCGACATCCGCCTCGGCGATCGCGCCTTCGTCGCCCGTGGCAAGCGCGGAAGCGATGCCGCCGCCGCTGCCGGGGATGCGCGACTGGATATGCGCCGAGAGCGCGGCACGCAGGCCTCCGCCCGATGCTTCGGCCGGCGTCACCACCGTCACCGGGGCAAAGCCCTTGCCCGTCGCCCCCAGGCCGCTGAACCAGGCGGCGCGGGCAAAGTCATACCCGCCCGGCACCGATGCGCCGGCGGGCGGCATCAGCCGCGCCCGCAACCGCACCACCGCGCCGCGCGCCACCCCTTGGGGCACATCCTTCGCCGCCAGGTTCACGCGCACTCGGGGCGGCAGATCGCGCCGCTCCGGCAACAGGGTCACCCGCAGCAGCGCCCGTGCCGGCAGGGGTTCGATCGCGGCCACCCGGCCGGTGATCTCCACCACCGCAGGCCGCGCCAGCACCGGCGCCGCGACGCGCTCCGCCCGCCACCAGACCAGCGCGCACCCGGCCGCCAGGGCGAGCCCGCCGAGCAGCAGCGCCCGCCCCAGCCGCCCCGGCAGTGCCAGGCCGAGCAGCGCCACCGCACCCGCCGCGAGCAGGAAGGCGATCCAGCGCGTCAGGTCGGGAAGCAGGAACCAGGCGGTGATCCCGCCACCCAGCGCTACCGGCAGCCAGAGCGGCAGCTGCGCGCGTTCCGCCTCAAGCCAGCGCTCGATCGCCTCCCCGGTCTGGCGAAACAGCGCCGCGCCCCCCATTTGAAGGGAGGAAAACCCCGTGCTAGGGGCGCCCATGGCGGCTGAATGGGCCATCGAAAATCTAGTCTGGGAGCAAGCGCGGTTGGGCGCAACATCTGATACGGGTGCGAAACGGGTCGTCACGCGGTTCGCGCCGTCGCCTACGGGTTTCCTCCACATCGGCGGTGCGCGCACTGCCTTGTTCAACCTGCTGTTCGCCCGCCACCATGGCGGCAAGTTCCTGCTGCGCATCGAGGATACCGATCGCGCGCGCTCGACCGAGCCGGCGATCGCCGCGATCCTCGACGGGATGCGCTGGCTGAACCTCGATTGGGACGGCGAAGAGGTCTATCAGTTCGCCCGCGCCGAGCGGCATGCCGAAGTCGCGCGCGCGATGCTCGCGGGCGGCCATGCCTATAAATGCTTCGCCACGGCCGAGGAGCTGGAAGCGATGCGCGCCGAGCAGAAGGCGAACAAGCAGCCGCTGCGCTATGACGGCCGCTGGCGCGACCGCGACCCCGCGGAGGGCGGCAACGCACCCTATGTCATCCGCCTGAAGGCGCCGCGCGAAGGCGCGGTGACGATCGAGGATCATGTCCAGGGGCCGGTCACGGTCAACAACAGCGAGCTGGACGATCTCGTCCTGCTCCGCTCGGACGGCACGCCGACCTATATGCTCGCGGTGGTGGTCGACGATCACGACATGGGCGTGACGCACGTGATCCGCGGCGACGATCACCTGAACAACGCCTTCCGCCAGCTGCCGATCTATCGCGCCATGGCGTGGGAAGAGCCCGAATACGCGCACATCCCGCTGATCTTCAATCCCGACGGCACCAAGATGTCGAAGCGCAAGAACGCCGTGGCGGTCGACGAATATCGCGACCAGCTCGGCATCCTGCCCGAGGCGCTGGGCAATTATCTGCTCCGCCTCGGCTGGGGGCATGGCGACGACGAGATCATCAGCCGCGAGCAGGCGATCCAATGGTTCGAGCTGTCCGGCGTCGGCAAGTCGCCTTCCCGCTTCGACCTCAAGAAGCTGGAGAATCTCAACGGCCATTACATCCGCGCGACGGACGATGATCGCCTCGCCGGTCTGGTGGCCTCGCGAATCGGTTTCGAACTTTCGGAATCGCAGCGGGATCTTCTGCGCCGCAGCATGGCCGCGCTGAAGCCGCGCGCCGCGAATCTCCTCGAATTGGCGGAAGGCGCCGCCTTCCTGTTTCGCACTCGCCCACTGGAATTGGACGACGGTGCCCAGGCTCTGCTAGAGGGCGACGCGCGGGCGCTGCTGGCCCAGCTCCACGCCGCGCTTGACGGCGTGGAAAGCTGGGATACGGAAGCGCTCGAAGCGGCGGTACGCACCGTTGCGGAAGATGCGGGTGTCAAGCTCGGTGCGGCCGCGCAGCCTTTGCGCGCGGCGCTCACCGGGCGCCGGACGTCCCCGGGCATCTTCGACGTCCTGGCTCTGCTGGGGCGCGAGGAAAGCCTGGCCCGTATCGCTGATCAGATGACCGTGCCGGCCTGATTCCAGGTCCGGCCCAAATATAGGACGACGTTTATGAGCGATACCGCGAAGCTGCAGGTTCCGGGGAAGGATGTCGAGTATCCGGTCCTGTCGGGCAGCGTCGGACCGGACGTCATCGACATCCGCAAGCTCTATGGCCAGACCGGCATGTTCACCTACGACCCCGGCTTCACGTCGACGGCGTCGTGCGAATCGGGCCTGACCTATATCGATGGCGACGAGGGCGTGCTGCTCCACCGCGGCTATCCGATCGGCCAGCTCGCCGAACAGTCGAGCTTCATGGAGGTCAGCTACCTCCTGCTGAACGGCGAGCTCCCCTCGCAGGACGAGCTCGACAAGTTCAGCCACACGATCACGCGCCACACCATGCTGCACGAGCAGCTGGCGACCTTCTATCGCGGTTTCCGCCGCGACGCGCACCCGATGGCGGTGATGTGCGGCGTGGTCGGCGCGCTCTCGGCCTTCTATCACGATTCGACCGACATCACCGATCCGCAGCAGCGCATGATCGCGTCGCACCGCCTGATCGCCAAGATGCCGACGATCGCGGCGATGGCCTATAAGTACAGCGTCGGCCAGCCGTTCCTCTATCCGCAGAACGACCTGAGCTACACCGGCAACTTCCTGCGCATGACCTTCGGCGTGCCGGCCGAGCCCTATGAAGTGAACCCGGTCGTCGAGAAGGCGCTGGATCGCATCTTCATCCTCCACGCCGATCACGAGCAGAACGCCTCGACCTCGACCGTGCGCCTCGCCGGCTCGTCGGGCGCCAATCCCTTCGCCTGCATCGCGGCGGGCATCGCCTGCCTGTGGGGCCCGGCGCATGGCGGCGCCAACGAGGCGGCGCTCAACATGCTGCGCGAGATCGGCCGCCCGGAGCGCATCCCCGAATATATCGCCCGCGCCAAGGACAAGAACGATCCGTTCCGCCTGATGGGCTTCGGCCACCGCGTCTACAAGAACTACGATCCGCGCGCGACCGTGATGCAGAAGACGGTGCGCGAGGTGTTCGACGCGCTCAAGGTCAACGATCCGGTGTTCGAAGTGGCGCTGCAGCTCGAGGAAATGGCGCTCAACGACCCGTATTTCATCGAGAAGAAGCTGTTCCCGAACGTGGACTTCTATTCGGGCGTGATCCTCTCGGCGATCGGCTTCCCGACCACCATGTTCACTGCGCTGTTCGCGCTGGCCCGCACCGTGGGCTGGGTGGCGCAGTGGAACGAGATGATCTCGGACCCCGAGCAGAAGATCGGCCGTCCGCGCCAGCTCTACACCGGCCCCGTGCAGCGCGATTACGTGCCCGTCGGCCAGCGCTGAGGCACCTTTCCCGATATTGGCTTGAAAACGCCGTCCCTGCCTTCGCGGGGGCGGCGTTTTCGGTTAACCATCCGCGACCTTCGCTTCGGAGTCGTGGAATGCGCCAGAACATCCTGATCCTCGCCGGCATCCTCGGCATCATCGCGGGCCTGGTGTTCCTGCTCCAGGGCCTCGGCATTCTCCATCTGCCCGCCGACAGCCCGATGATCGGCAGCCGGACCTGGGCGATCCGCGGCGGCATCATCGCCGTGCTGAGCGCGATCCTGGTCGGCGGCGTCCGCCTCGTCCCCACCAGCGCCGAACGCAGGGCCGCCCGCCGGGCCGAGCGCGAGGAGCGCCAACCTTAACCGCAGCATACCAACGGGTTCAGCAAAGCGACTCAATCGCTTCTCTATCGTTCTGCCCATGCGGGAAGAGAGGAATGGAGAACCGAAATGTATCTTGCCAAGCTGATTGCCGCGGCCGCGCTCGCCACCGTCGGCGTCGCCAGCGCCGCCACTCCGGCTGTTGCCGCACCGGTGCCCACCACCAGCGTGATCGCGCTGGCGGCCGTCGCGCCCGCGGCGCAGGACTGGCGCTATCGCGATCGTGATCGCCGCCACTGGGACCGCGACCGCCGCCATTGGGATCGCGGCCGCCATCGCGGCTGGGATCGCGGCCGCTATCATCGCGGCAATCGCTATTGCCGCACCGAATGGCGCCATCACCGCCGCGTGACGGTCTGCTATCGCCGCTGAGCGGGCCTGAGGAGGCCGCTGGGGCGTCCGCCGGGATCCGGCGGGCGCCCTATTGCCGGATCGGCATGCTGAACACGAAGCGGGCGCCCTGCCCGGGCGCGCTGTCCACCACCAGGTCACCGCCCATCGCGCGGGCGAGCCGGCGGGCGATATAGAGGCCCAGCCCCGATCCGCCCGGCTCGCTCGGATCGACGCGGCCGAACTTCTCGAAGATCTTCTCCTGATCGGCCTGGGCGATGCCCTTGCCCTGATCGGCGACGATCACATGGCCGCGCGCCTCGTCGCGCTCCAGCCGGATCCACACCATCCCGCCCTGCGGCGAATAGCGCACCGCGTTGCCGATCAGGTTGACCAGCACCTGCAGCGCGCGGCGGAACTCGCCCCGCACCGGAATGCTCTCGTCCATCGCCGGCCGGTCGATCCGCACCTCGGCCTGGGCGGCGCGCACCGCCAGCAGCCCGGCGGCACGGCGCGCGACATCGGCCAGGTCGATCTCCTCGTCCGCCGTGCCGAAATCGTCGCGTTCGATCGCCTGCAGGTCGACCAGGTCGTCGACCAGCCCGAGCAGGTGCCGGCCGGCATTGGCGATGTCGCTCGCATATTCGGCATAATCGGGCTTGAGCGGCCCTTCGGTCTGCGCGCTGATCGAGTCGGCATTGGCGATGATCTTGCCGAGCGGCCCGCGCAGCGCCCGGTCGAGCCGCTGGCTGAACGAATCGGGGAAGCCGCCAAAGGGCACCGCGGCGGCGGGCACCGGCGCATCCACCTTGGGCGCGGCCGGCATCGCCTGGTCGAGCATGTGCGCCGCCCCGACAAAGCCGGCGAAGCGGCCGCCCGGATCGGCGCGCGGCGTGGCGGCCAGGCGCACCATCCGGCCGGTGCCGCGCAGCTCGGCCTTCTGCCCGTCGAACCGGCCCTGGGCCGCCACCGCGGAAAGGATCGGCAATTCGCCGGCCTCGTCCTGCTCGAGCCGGAACAGCCGGGTGAGCGGCTGGCCCAGCATCATCGAGCTGTCGAACCCGTAGCGCGCGCCCGCCTCGATCGAGAGGAAAGTGATGCGCAGCGACGCGTCGGTCTCCCACAGCCAGTCGGCCGCCGAGCGGAAGAAATCGCCGTCGCGCTCGGGCTCGCCCGCCGGCGCGCGCCAGCCCGGCCGCAGCCGCCAGCCGCTGACCTCAAGGCGCACGCCGCCCTGCTCCGGCTCGGCCCGCACCCACAATTCCAGATCGTCCTCGCCGTCCGCCGCGATGACGTTGCGCGAGATGGCGATGCCCAGCCGCTGCGAGAGCCGCGCCAGGGTGGCGATCTGGGGCACCGCGAGCGGCGCGCCGATCATGCCGCCGGCACGCATGTTGAGCTCGAACAGCCGGGCCTCGGCATCGATCAGCCGCCCCTCGGCGTCCAGCCGGGCGATCGACAGCGGCAGCGAGGGATCGATCACGTTCATTTCGCCCCTCCCCGCTGCAAGGCGATCCGGGCCGCGCGATAATCGGGATCGAGGCGAAGCGGCGCCAGCGCGTTGCGCGCCTCGGCCGGTGCGATCGCCGCGATGGAATCGAGCGTGTCGGCGAATTTCTCCAGGTCGCGCCGCGGATCCGCCTCGCTCAACGCATAGCCGATCTGGGCGACGCCCTCCCGGCCGATCTCGAGTGCGCGCAGCGCCAGCCACAGCCGTTCGGCGGCGGGATCGAGCACCAGATCGCGGGCGAGCGCATAGGGCACACCCATCGCATGGGCGAGCAGCGCGATGAACAGCACGACCCGCCGGTCGCCCAGCAACTCGACGAGCATGCCCGAAAGCTCACCCGGCTGGGCATCGATCGCCGCAGCGAAGCGCATCGCGGCGGCCTCGAGCCGATCGCCCTCGTCATAGGCGGCAAGGCTGCGCTGCGCCGCTTCGCAAAGCGCCCGGTCGAGCGCCTCGTTGATGCCCTCCACGCCTTCGCGGAGTGCGGCGGCCGTCCACCACACCAGCTTGTGATGCAGTTCGGCGGGAAGCTCGGTCTGGAATTGTCCCACTTCGGGACTCGTCCTGCGACGGCTTTCGGCGATCAGCACCGCCATGGCGCTGGCGGCAACCACCCGGTCCGGGTGCTGGACGAATCGGTTGATCAGGCTGGGCCGCTCGGGATCGTCCGGCGCGCTCATCGGCAGCGCCGTGCCCAGCATCTCCTGGCGCACCCGGGAAATCAGCTCGGCCATCAGCTCGCCATCGCGCAGCAGGCCCGAGGACCATAGCCGGGCGAGCACGGCGGTGCCCGGCTGGATCAGCGCGCCGACCAGCTCGGCCTCGCCGCGCCCGGTGAGCAGGCGCACGGCATGCTCGCGAATCTCTCCCTCCACCGTCTCCACGAGCCCGCGGAGCAGCGCGGCCAGGCCTGCGCGGCTGTGCTCGTCGAGCCGTGCCTCCTCGGGCAGGAAGAAATCTTCGACCGCGATCATCAGTCCCTTATAGGCGCGCAGCTCCGCAGCCGCCGCACGTGCGAGCAGCTCCCGGGCGCCGACGGCCGAACCATCGCGCATGTCGACGGGATTATCCGACATCGACCTCAAGCTAGCGGAAATGTCCTTAAGACGAGACTAAGCTTTTTCGCGTGCGCCCTCAACCGCCGCGGCGAGCGTGGCGAAGGAATATATCGCAACCGCAGCAAGGCCGATCGTGGCGAATCCGGCCAGCGCGAACGGCGTCAGGATGAGCAGGTGCGCCGAGGGGCTGGACCACCAGCGCCTCGGCCGGGAGGGCGCCCGCTCGACGAGCAACTGGGCGACCATGGCCACCAGGGCGAGCACGGGCGGCGTGGTGCTGGCCGTGGCGGCGAACTCGCCCCAGCCGATGAGCAGCGCGATCAGGGCAAACAGCGCGAAGATCGCCCATTCGAGCAGGCGCGCCCGCTTGTCCTCGCCGCGCAGCACCGCCATCGCCGCGCCGGTGGCGAGAGTCGCAGTGCCGGCCAGCGCGGCGACGGTGCCCGCGCCCGGCCAGCGCATCGCGGTGAGGACCAGCGCCAGCGCGGCGATCGCGCCGCCGGCGACGCTCAGCGTCCAGCCCGGAACGTTGCGGCCCACCAGCTCGGGCAGCGCGATCCGCGCGGCGCGGGTGAACACCCAGCGATCCGCCCAGTTGGTGCGGCGCTCGGTGAGCGCGGCGAGCACGCCGGTGTTGCGCGCCGCCAGCCCCTCGACGCTGCGCTCCACCGCATGGCCGCTCTTGAGCCAGCCCGTAGCGAGCGGCACATGCTCGGCGCCCGATTGGGCGGCGACGCGCAGCAGCGCCGACTGGAAGTCGTAATCCTCGGGCATCTGCGCGATCTGGGCGAGCTGCTCCACGGTGATCCGGGCGACGCCGGCCCAGCTGTCGCGCATGTCGAGCCGCTCGATCGCCGCGGGCGAGGCCGGATCGTCGGTGACGAGCAGCGCCTCGCCGCCAACCGTCGCCATCTTGTCCATCACCGGATCGGTGGTGACCAGCCCATCGGCCATCACCAGCACCTGCGCGCCGGGCGCGATCTTCTCGGCGGCTTCCTCGGCCGATCGGACGATCTCGATCCGGGGATGGCGCTTGGCGGCGCGGTTGACCGCGGTGAGCAGGGCCGGCGTCATCTTGCCCACCGCGACGAGCACCTGCTCGGCCCCGGCGCCGAACAGCAGCCGCGCCTGATATTCGAGCAGGGTCATCCCGCCAAAGGGCAGTGTTGCCATCAGCGTCCCCGGGCGGCCCTCGGCCTCCTCGACTGCGAATATGAGCCCCGCCAACATTATGCGGTGGTTAGGCGGTTCGCCCGCGAGAGGCAATTCCTCCCCGAGCTTGTCTCGGGGAGGGGGACCATTCGCAAGGCGAATGGTGGAGGGGAGTTTGAGGTTGAACCTGCCCCGCACATTCAAGGATCGTCCGGGGGGATCCGACCTCGAACGCGAGCACCGGCACGTTGCGCCGGCCCCTCCACCCCGACGCTGCGCGTCGCGGTCCCCCTCCCCCAGCAAGCTGGGGGAGGAATTAATAAATCAGATGCGGCGCCCGCGCCTCTTCCCAGGCCGCCTCGTCCGGCGCGGTGCGCGCGTCGAGGTCGCCAGGCTCCGCTCCCGCATCGTCGACCCATTCGCGCAGGTCCGGGCCGCCGTTGATCACGTCGATCGCCAGCTTGTCGAACACATATTCATAGGGGAAGTCGCGCCACAGCGGGTAATCGCCGTAAAGCCTGCGGATCGCCTTGAAGCCCAGCGCCTGGAGGCGCCAGGGCCGGAACGCGGCGTGATCATAGCTCGGCCCCTCGGCATGGATGAACACGCCCGAGCAGAGCTGGCCGACATGCTTGTGGAAAGTGGGCTGGAACCAGAGATCGCGCAGCGTGCAGCCGGTGAGCCAGGCGGGTGCCAGCGCGCGCATCTCGGCGATCACGGCCTTCGCATCGATATCGGGCGCGCCGAACAGCTCGAGCGGGCGCGTGGTGCCGCGCCCTTCGGAAAGCAGCGTTCCTTCCAGCATCACCGTGCCCGCATAGGCGCGCGCCATGTTGACGTTGGCGGCATTGGGGCTCGGGTTGATCCAGGGCCGCTCGGCCGGCCAGCCGAAGCCGGGCGCCGCGTCGGGCTGCCAGCCCGCCATCGCGATCACGCGATAGTCGAGGTCCAGCTTGAACTGCGCGATGAACCAATGCCCCATCTCGCCCAGCGTCATGCCGTGGCGCATCGGCATCGGCCCGGCGCCGACGAAGCTCTCCCAGCCGGGCAGCAGCGTCGTGCCCTCCACCGGCCGGCCGGCGGGGTTGGGCCGGTCGAGCACCCACACGCTCTTGCCGTGCGCCGCCGCCGCCTCGAGCACATAGAGCAGGGTCGTCACGAAGGTGTAGATGCGGCAGCCGACGTCCTGCAGATCGACCAGCAGCACGTCGAACGTGCCCATCGACTGGCCCGTCGGCCGCCGGACCTCGCCATAGAGGCTGAACACCGGCATGCCATAGGTGGGATCGGTGAAGTCGGGCGACTCCATCATATTGTCCTGCAGGTCGCCGCGCACGCCGTGCTGCGGGCCGAACACCGCCGAGACGTCGAGCCCGGCGGCGACCAGCGCGTCCAGCGAATGGGTCAGGTCCGCGGTCACCGAGGCGGGATGCGCGAGCAGCGCCACGCGCTTGCCCTGGAGGGGGCGACGAAGCTCAGGGTCGGCGAGCAGCCGGTCGATGCCGAATTTCATGGCGCAGCAGGTGCCGGGAGTTCGACGGCGACGCAAGCCGGATCGTCGCGCGCAACCGGCGGGTCATCCCGCCGGCACTTCGATCGCGAAGCCGCCGGGCGCATGGAAATCGGGCGCGCCCGGCCCGTGCGCGACGGACCAATAGGATTTGGCGCCGTCCGCTTCCTCGATCACTGCGGTGATGGCGACATGCCAGACGCCCTCCGGCAGCCCGCCCAGGTCGACCTGCACGCGGATGCCGTCCGCCAGCGGCTCGATCACCGGCGCGGCGAGCAGCTGGTCGCGCATGCCCTCGCGATACCCGTCGAACCGGTATGCCGCCCATTGGGTGGAGGGCGAGAAATTATACTCGAAATAGCCCTCGCCATCCGCCGGCCGCACGAACAGCTCGAAACAGGTGTGCCGCCATAGCCCGTCGGTCCGCTCCGGCAGGGCGGGCGCCGGCAGCTGCGGCATCCTTCCCGTCACGCGATAGGCAAGCACGCTCGGGCCGCGCCGGATATCGGCGGAAACCTCGACGCGCGCCACCGCATGCGGCGGATGTTCGGGATGCGGGACCAGCGGGATGTGCAGCGCCATGCCCCTGCCCTAGCCCAGTTCGCGCGGCCGGCGAAACCGGTTCAGAAGCGGAAGCTGACCCAGCCGGACAGGAAATCGGAGCTGCGATACCCTGCCCTGGTAAGCGACGGGCCCGCCGCCAGATGCTCGTACCGGCCGGTGACGGAGAGGCGCGGCGAGATCGTCCACACCAGCTGCGCCCGGCTCACATCGGCGATCTTGCGATCCGCGATCTTCTGGGTGCCGGCAAAGGGCTGGCCATTGGCGCGGTACACCGCGTCGCGCGCATCGTCGCGCCAGGCCAGCTCATATTCCGCCGTCAGCCGCACCCCCTTCACGGGCGAGAAGGCCAGTGTCGGCGCCACCGTGATCAGGTTCGAAGGCGTCAGGAACAGCTGATAGCTGTAATAGATGTTGTTGCCGAACGGCGCATAGGCGTTGCGCAGCTTGCCGTCGCCATAGCCGCCGCCGCCGCTGGCATAATCGGCATGAAAGCCGATGCGCGGCGCCGTGGCGGATTTGCCGAGGCGATAGCTCTGGGCGAAGAATGCCTGCCACGCATCGATGTCCTGGCCGATATAGCGGCCCCATTGGTGGTTGACCGACCAGTCGATCGCCACGCGCCCGACATCGCCCCACAACCGCGCGCCCGCATAATAGCGCCGCGCCGGCCCCACCCGGCCGCCCCAGGCGCCCACATCGTTGCGCCGGCGCCAGAGAAAGGGATCGAAGTAAAGCTTCGAGCCGCCCAGCCAGGCCTTGGGCAGCGCCACGCCAAACGTCACGCCCGAGAAGCGGCGCGCCGGATCGTTGACGTCGTCGTCGGGCCCGAGATCGCCATAGGCAGTGGGCCGCAGATCGAACATATCGACCCGCAGCCAGCTGCTCCGCGCCCAGGCCCGGATGCCGTTCAGCGTATAGCGGATCGTGTTGTTGTCGCGCTGCGAGACCAGCAGGTTGGGCCCGTCGGTGAATTCCTGCCGTCCATAGCGCGCGCCGATCGCCACCCCGCCCAGCTCGGCGGTCGCCTCGGCGAAATATTGCTGGAAGACGAGGTCGTTGCGCAGCGAGGCCGCCGGCACGCCCAGCTCCCGCCCCGAAATGCCGCCATGCGCGACTTCCCCGTACAGGCGCAGATGCGGCCCCAGATGGAGATCGGCCCCGGCCACCAGCCGGTTGATGTCCTGCCGCTGGTGCGGGGCCTCGCGCAGGCCGGGATTGCTCGTCAGATTGACGCGCAGCCGCGCCTCGCCCGACAGCGTCAGATAGATGTCGCCATCCTTGTCGAGCGGCAGGAATTTGAGCCGGTCGAGCGGATCGTCGCGCCGCGCCGGATCGCGCATCGCCCGCCAGTCCTCGGCCCAGCGCGACAGGCTGTAGCCACCGACCACCGCCCCGTCGCCCGATGCCCCCGCGGGATAGCTCCCGCTCCCCGCCTTCTCCTGCGATGCCGGGGCCGGGGCCGGGGCCGGGGCCGGAGCCTCGCGGACGGCCTGCGCCGCCGCGCCGCCGGTCAGCAGCATGGCAAGCGGCACGGTGCCGCCGGCAAGGGCGCGCAGCGCTATGGGCACGGAATCGAATCCTCTCTCGGATACTCGGCCGGTTTCGTGTCGGACGATGTTGATGTCCGGCCATTGTACAGCCACGCGCCCAAACGTGCCGCCTGGCAATGAATCCGAAATAATTCACATTTTCACAGATACTTATCCATATCCCCCATCCAGCGGGAGGCTCAAAACATGTGGAAATGGGGACACACCCTCCCGCAGCCATGCGGAATTCCGCACATCGTACATGCCCGACCCATGTTCGCGCCGGGGATGACGCGCCCGCGCGCCTCGGCTATGCGGCCCGCATCATGACCGAATTCAAGTCCGATCTGCTCCGCCTGCTCTCCACGCGTGGTTACATCCACCAGGTCACCGACCCGGAGGCGCTCGACGAACTCGCCACGAAGCAGATCGTCCCCGGCTATATCGGCTTCGACCCCACCGCGCCGTCGCTGCACGTCGGCAGCCTCGTCCAGATCATGCTGCTGCGCCGCCTCCAGCAGGCCGGCCACAAGCCGATCGTCCTCATGGGCGGCGGCACCGGCAAGATCGGCGACCCCTCGTTCAAGGACGAGGCCCGCAAGCTGATGACCGACGAGGTGATCCGCGCCAACATCGCCTCGATCAAGACTGTGTTCGAGAAGTTCCTCACCTTCGGGGACGGCCCCGGCGACGCAGTGATGGTCGACAATGCCGACTGGCTCGACAAGCTCGAATATATCCCGTTCCTGCGCGACATCGGCCGGCATTTCTCGGTCAACCGGATGCTGAGCTTCGATTCGGTGAAGCTGCGCCTCGATCGCGAGCAGTCGCTCTCGTTCCTCGAGTTCAACTACATGATCCTCCAGGGCTATGACTTTCTGGAGCTGTCGCGCCGCGCCGCCTGCCGCCTGCAGATGGGCGGATCGGACCAGTGGGGCAATATCGTCAACGGCATCGAGCTGGCGCGCCGGGTCGACGGCACCGAGGTGTACGGCGTCACCACGCCGCTGATCACCACCGCCGATGGCGGCAAGATGGGCAAGACCATGTCGGGCGCGGTGTGGCTGAACGAGGACCAGCTCTCGGCATTCGACTATTGGCAGTTCTGGCGCAACACCGACGATCGCGACGTCGGCCGCTTCCTCCGCCTGTTCACCGACCTGCCGCTGGACGAGATCGCCCGGCTGGAGGCACTGGAAGGCGCCGGGATCAACGAGGCCAAGAAGATCCTCGCCAACGAGGCGACGGCCATGTGCCGCGGCCGCGCCGCCGCCGAGGAAGCCGCCGAGACGGCCCGCAAGGTGTTCGAGGAAGGCTCCGCCGGCGGCGCGCTGCCCACCCATGCGGTGGCGGGCGGCAGCATCGCCGTGGTCGACGGGCTGATCGCGCTCGGCCTCTGCCCCTCCAAGGGGGAAGCCCGCCGCAAGATCGCCGAGGGCGCGATCCGCATCGACGATCAGGTGGTGAGCGATCCCGCACTCGAGATCGCGGTGGCCGCGCCGGTCAAGCTCAGCTTCGGCCGGAAGAAGCACGGGATGCTCGTGCCCGCATGACATTCCTCCGACAGGCCTGATAAGTCGCTGTTAAGCGTCTTCGTTGCAACGGGATTCACGCGGTAACGGTATCAACCGCAGACGTACCTCAAGCGTTTCGTGAGGCCGTGCGTGAATTTTGGATCGAACCTGGCTTATTCGGAGATCCGGCGGGAGGGGCGCGAGGACGTCTATTACCGCGCGCGCGCCTTCGGCCCCGACGCGAAGCAGCTGAACTTCATCATCGTCAACATCTCGCCGCACGGCCTGATGGCGCGGTGCGACGATCCGTTCGAGACGGGCGCGCGCATCCGCGTGGTGCTGCCGCATGCCGGCACCGTGGTGGCCGATGTGCGCTGGGCGCTGGGCGGCCGGATCGGCTGCCAGTTCGAGCGCGCGATCGATCTCGCCAGCTATTACGAGCTGATCTCGACCATGGTGAAGGCGAAATAGGCCCCGGGACGGAGGGGGCCGCCCGCTATTTCAACTGGCGCCAGACGCGATCCGCGGCCCTGCCGAGCACCACCGGCACGGCGACGGCCAGCAGGAGGATCACCCAATGGGGCGCATCCAGGCGCATCGCCGCCAGGGCCCCTTCGTAAACGCCGCCCACCAGGCCGATCGCGACCACCAGCAGCACCGCCGCCAACCACCATGACCTTTGCATAAAGGCCTCTCTTCCTGCGCCAGGTGGCGACCATAGCATGGATGCGGGGCCTGGGCATCCGTTGATGCCGTGGCCGTGGGAGCTCCGCCTTGCCCGATCGCTCCGCCGGCGGCTTCCAAAGACGCTGAAGGCCGAACGGCCGCGCACGCCCGGCAGGCGTTTCGCGCGATGGCCTGCCCGGATCGATCCCGGCAGGCCATCGGGTTGATCAGACCGGAGGATCGCTGCAGCAGCGCTGGCCCGGACACCTGGCCTCATCGCTGCAGCATATGGGGCCGGCGGAACAGCACCGTATCGTCGAGCAGGGGCTGCAACATATATTGATTACCTGGCCCTTCTTCTTGGCGGACAGGAAGGAGACCGGCTTCTTCATGGCCGCCTTCCACTCGGAAATGCGCTTTTCCGAGCAGGCATTCTTTCCCCATGACGTGACGTTCGTGGCCAAAGTATCCACGACCTCCACATTGTACGTCAAAACTACATTGCCGTACTTCGGGAGATTGTAACTCATATCGACGCTTCGCCCGATCGTGGCGAAGACATTGGGTACGGCGACAAGCTCCCACCGGCCGTTGCTGGAGAAGTAAAGCTCGGTGGTGACATTGATCGACGAGGTCTTGATCCCGCCATCGGTTCCGGTCGATGTTCGCAGCGAATATTCGCCGTTGGTTGCCGTCATGATCGCCGAAGCGCCGGGGGTCATGATGAGGTTGGGCTTCCCGATGATCTTGCCGCCGCGCTCGATCTGCAGCGAGACCTTGTAATATTTGGGCGAATTCTGGGTTGAGGCGCCTGCCGTCGTCAGGACGCAGGCAGAAAAAAGCAAAAGGATTTTCGCCAGGAAGGACACAACACCTCCATGCTTAGAACGTGGATTTCGCCGACCGACGGAATGCACCGCGGACCGCACGATTCGAATATAGTTTTCATTAGTAATATTTCCGGGTCATGACACGAGATCCGCGCACCATCGATCACTCAAGTCACCGGCTCTCGAGCTCATTACAACTCTACGTGAAAACAACGAGATAGATTACTATCCAGCCAGGTTGGGATACGCATGTTCCCGTCCCGCTATTCTACCCGCCGCCGCCCCGCAGGCAGGAGCAAGGGCGACGAGGCTGGGCTTGCCCCCCGATACCCGGCGCGATTGCCTGGATTGTTCCACGCTACCCTGGATCCCCGCCTGCGCGGGGATGACGGTGGAAGGCGCCATCGTCCATTCTCCGGATGCAGTGCCTCCCTGGCATCGAGATGCGGCGCAACGCCGCCTCGATACCCTATACAAGTAGCGCCTTTTCTTGCAAATTACGCATATCTTCTTTCCGTTACACAACAGATCGTTCAGCCTGCATAAGATCTATTGGTGAGAAGCTTTGCCTCCCACTAAAGGAGGGAAGCTGAAATGAAGGCATATATTGCAGGGACGGCATTGTTCGCGATGTCTGCTTGGGCGGCGCCGGCTGCGGCGGATCAGGTCCATACTTTCTCCAACGGGTGCACGCGCACCTGCTCCGGCACCTGGGTGAACGGATCGCTGCCCGGCGCGGTGGCGTGCTACAACAAGGACGGCACGCCGGGCACGGTGGGTCCGCTGAACTGCCCGAGCGGCCCGGAGAAGACGTTCAGCCCCAATATCTTCGATGCGGACGGGATCCCGCTGCCCGCGCGCGCGATCAAGGCAAATCCGCGCCGCGCGGACTGAGCGGATCCGGACCGCCGCCGCCGATCCGTCGGCGGCGGCGAACCCGCGCGCCGGTGGCCCGGCCCAAGCTCGAACAAGCCGTTGAAACTACTCCCGTCATCCCGGCGCAGGCGGGGATCCAGGGCCAGGGGCAGGTTGCACGCGGCCGAGTCCCGCGTCCTCCGGAAAGGCGCTCGCCTGGCAGCAGCCTTGTCCCGAACTACCCTGGATCCCCGCCTGCGCGGGGATGACGGAGTTTGATGATTGGGGCGCGCCCCCAGGTTGGGAACCCAAACGAGTATCCGTTTCCCGCCGTCATCCCGGCCTTGCGCCGGGATCCCGCTTCCTCCGCCCCAGGAAGACGGCGGAGCCGATCGCCCCCTACCCCGCTCGCAACAGGCTCACCGCCGCGTCGCGCTCGAACAGGTAGAGCGCGATCCGCGCCGCCTCGCCCCGCGCGGTGTGCAGCGCGCGGTCCTGGTCCTCCAGCAGCCGCGCATCGGCGTTCGCCGCCGCGATCAGCGTCGCCAGGCTCTCCGGCGTCGCCAGGCGAAAGCTCTGCTCGCCCGATTGGCGCGTGCCGAGGATCTCGCCTGCGCCGCGCAGCTCCAGGTCGCGCTCGGCGATCAGAAAGCCGTCGGTGGTGTCGCGCATCAGCGCCAGCCGTGCCCGCGACGTCTCGCTCAGCTTCTCCCCGCGCAGCAGGATGCAGTGGGACTGCCCCCCGCCCCGGCCCACGCGCCCGCGCAGCTGGTGGAGCTGGGCGAGGCCGAACCGGTCTGCCGCCTCGATCACGATCAGCGTGGCGTTGGGCACGTCCACCCCCACTTCGATCACCGTGGTCGCCACCAGCACGCCCAGCTCGCCCGCGGCGAAGCGCGCCATCACCGCGTCCTTCTCCGGCCCCTTCATCCGGCCATGGACCAGCCCGACCTTGTCGCCGAACCGCGCGGTGAGCGTGGCGGCGCGATGCTCGGCGGCGGCAAGGTCGATCTTCTCGCTCTCCTCCACCAGCGGGCACACCCAATAGGCCTGCTTGCCCGCATCGAGATGCCGGCCCAGCCCGGCGATCACCGCGTCGAGCTTGTCCTCGGCGATCACCGTCGTCTGGATCGGCTGGCGGCCGGGCGGCATCTCGTCCAGCCGGCTCACGTCCATCTCGCCATGGCTGGCCAGCTGGAGCGTGCGCGGAATCGGCGTGGCGGTCATCACCAGCAGGTGCGGCGGCACCTGTGCCTTGGCCTGGAGCATCAGCCGCTCGGCCACGCCGAAGCGATGCTGCTCGTCCACCACCACCAGCCCCAGGTCGCGATAGGTCACGCCCTGCTGGAAGATCGCATGGGTGCCGACCAACAGGTCGATCTCACCGGCGGCAAGCCCCATCAGAACGGCCTCGCGCACCTTGCCCTTGTCGCGCCCGGTGAGGATCGCGATGCGGATGTCGAGCCCGGCGAGCAGGCGCGAGAGATTGTCGTAATGCTGGCGGGCGAGGATCTCGGTGGGAGCCAGCATCGCGCCCTGCGCTCCCGCCTCGGCGGCGATCAGCAGCGCCATCGTCGCTACCAGCGTCTTGCCCGCGCCGACATCGCCCTGGAGCAGGCGGAGCATCGGCTGGCTCTGCGCCATGTCGCCCTCGATCTCGCGGATCGTGCGCGACTGGGCGCCGGTGGGCGTATAGGGTAGCCGGAGCCGGTCGCGCAGCCGCCCGTCCCCGGTCAGCGGCCGGCCGCGCTTGGCACGGGCCTCGCCGCGCACCAGCATCAGCGCGAGCTGGTTGGCGAAGACTTCGTCATAGGCGAGCCGCTCGCGCGCCTTGGCGTCGGCGGGGTCGGCATGGATGCGGGCCAGCGCCTCCTTCCAGCCGGGCCATTGGTGGCGGTCCTTCAGGCTCGGCTCGATCCATTCGGGCAGATCGGGCGCGCGCGCGATCGCCTGGGCGGCCAGCGCCG
The DNA here is from genome assembly GCF_044754985.1 of Sphingomonas sp. NPDC092440. Taxonomy (NCBI): domain Bacteria; kingdom Pseudomonadati; phylum Pseudomonadota; class Alphaproteobacteria; order Sphingomonadales; family Sphingomonadaceae; genus Sphingomonas; species Sphingomonas sp. NPDC092440. Next base: position 285,448 of record NZ_JBIVQA010000007.1, read on the forward strand.
CGATCCGCTTGGACGTGATGCCCTCGGAACACGGATAGATCGCCTCGCGGCCGCCGCCTTCCGCCTCTTCGGGCAGCGCGACCTCGGGGTGCACGATCTGCAGCTCCTGGCCATATTGGTCGAGCCGGCCCGAGACCCAGCGCTTCTCGCCCAGCGGGAGCAGCTTCTTCGCCCACCCCGAATTGCCGCCGAAGAAGACGAGGCTGGCATGGTTGCCGTGCGCGTCCACCGCCTGCACCCGCGCGGGGGAGCGGGCGCTGCCGCCGAAGCGATATTGCACCGGAGTCAGCTCGATCGCGATGATCCGCCCCGCGTCCGACGCCATCAGCGCGTCGCGCGGAATGCGGTCGATGAAGCCGGTGGGGAGATGGAAGGCGACGTCGACGACGCGCGCCAGCCCCAGCCGCTCGAGCGGCCTGGCCAGGGCCGCGCCGATCCCCTTGAGCGCCGTGACTTCGGCGAAGAGCGGATTGAGGATCTCGGGGCGCATGGCGCCCGACCTAATCCTTGCGATGGCGCGCCGCTAGGGGGTGCGGGATCAGGCGATGCTGCGCGCGGGCGCGATCGCCTGGCCGGCCGCCTCGATCGCGGCATGCACTTCGATCACGGTCGAGCCGACCACCACTTCGTGCGCGCCGTCGAACGAAAGCACGCCGACATCGGCACCGGCCATGTTGATCGTCGCGACCGTCCGCACCGCGGCAATGTTGACCAGCATGGGGTCGCCGTTGATCGACTTGAGCATCACGAAACGCATTTTGGAACGGCCTTTACGCAGAGTATCTGCCCATCATAGGAAGATCCCCGGCCCTATGGACGGAAACGGCCGATTAAGTTGCGGCTGGCGTTCGCCGGCGCGGCAACCTATCTGGGAAATCGTACCCACCATTTTCGCCGACACGCATTTTTCGCGCTGCCGGCCATTTCCCGTTGAGGACCGAATGGATCGCGAAACCCGTCTCAAGCGCCTGCGCTTCCGCGCCTGGCATCGCGGCGTGAAGGAAGCAGATCTGCTGATCGGCGGCTTCTTCGATCGGCATGGCGCCGGCTGGAACGATGCCGAGATGGACCTGTTCGAGGAACTGCTCGAGGAGCAGGACGTCGATATCATGGCCTGGGCGATGGGCGTCGAGCCCGCTCCCCCACGCTATGCCGGTACGGTAATGACCGCCCTCAAGACCTTGAACTACGTGCCTATTTCTCGCTGAGCCCGAATGCCCGACCTCAAGACCATCCTCTCCGCGCAAAGGCCTCTCACCCTGTCGGGCGCCCCGGCCGGTTTCCTTCCCTGGATGCTGGCCGATCTGGCGCGCACGGGGCGGATGGCCGTCTTCGTCGCGCCCGACGAAGCCGCGATGCGCGCCGTGGCCGGCACCGCGCCCTATTTCGCGCCCGAGCTCGAAATCCTCGGCTTTCCCGCCTGGGACTGCCTTCCCTATGACCGCGCCAGCCCGACCCTGCGCGTCATGGCCGAACGGCTGGCTACGCTCCATGCCCTTCAGAACAAAAGCGAAAAGCCGCGCCTGCTGGTCACCACGGTAAACGCCGTCACCCAGCGCACGCTCACGCCCTTCCGCATCCGCCAGCTCGTTGCGCGCCTTGCGCCCGGCGAGCGTATCAGCCTGGAAAAGCTCGGAAATCTGCTTCAGGCGAATGGCTATATCCGCGTCGACACCGTGAACGACGCCGGCGAGTTCGCAGTGCGCGGCGGCCTGGTCGACCTCTTCCCCTCGGGCGCCGAACAGGCATTGCGGCTCGACTTTTTCGGCGACGAGATCGAGAGCGTCCGCACCTTCGATCCCTCGGACCAGCGCACCACCGGGCGGATCGACGGCTTCACGCTCCTCCCCGCTTCCGAGGCCCTGCTCGATGAGGAGTCGGTCAAGCGCTTCCGCACGCGATACCGGGAAAAGTTCGGCGCCACCGCCACCGGCGATCCGCTCTACCAGGCGATCAGCGACGGCCGCCGCCTCGCCGGCATGGAGCATTGGCTGCCGCTGTTCGAGGAACGTCTGGAGACGCTGTTCGAGCATCTTCCCGGCGATGCGATCCTGATCCGCGACGCCGGCGATGCCGGTGCCGCCGAGGCGCGGTTCGAAGCGATCGCCGACTATCAGTCGAACCGCGTCCGCGCCCAGTCCGCCGATCCGGGCAGCTATCGCCCGCTCGCTGCCGATGCGCTCTATCTTGTTGCGAACGAATGGGAAAAGCGCCTCACCGACTGGCCGGCCCACACCAGCACGCCCTTTCACGAGCCGACCAGCGCCACCGTCCTCGATTTCGACGTCGACGGCCCGCGCGACTTCGCGCCCGAGCGCGCCGCCGGCGCCAATGTCTATGAAGCCGTAGTCGATCATATCGCCAAGCTACGGAAATCGCGCCAGAAACCGATACTCGCCAGCTATTCGAACGGCGCCCGCGAGCGCCTGACCGGGCTGCTCGCCGATCACGGCCTCAAGACCGCGCGCAAGGCGGACAGCTGGCACGAGGCGATGGGCATCGCCGACAGCGCGGTCGCGATGATCGTGCTGCCGCTCGATCATGGCTTCTCCGCCCCCGGCGTCGCGGTGCTCACCGAGCAGGACATGCTGGGCGACCGCCTCGTCCGCCGCTCGAAGCGCCGCAAGTCGACCGACGCCTTTCTCAACGAGCTGGCGACGCTCTCGCCGGGCGATCTGGTGGTGCACGTCGATCACGGCATCGGCCGCTATGAGGGCCTCACCCAGATCCCGGTGCAGAAGGCCCCGCACGACTGCGTCGCCCTCACCTATGCCGGCGGCGACAAGCTCTATGTCCCGGTCGAGAATCTCGAGGTCCTGAGCCGCTACGGCGCGGGCGAGGAAGGCGCGGCGCTCGACCGGCTGGGCGGCGAGGCCTGGCAGCGGCGCAAGAGCCGCATGAAGGAGCGGATCCGCGAGATCGCGGGCGAGCTCATCGCCACCGCCGCCAAGCGCGCCACCCGCCCCGCCGAAGTCGCCGAGCCTGATGCCGGCGGCTATCCCGCCTTTGTCGACCGCTTCCCTTATGAGGAGACCGACGACCAGGACCGCGCGATCGGCGACGTGCTCGAGGATCTCGCCGCCGGCCGCCCGATGGACCGGCTGATCGTCGGCGATGTCGGCTTCGGCAAGACCGAGGTGGCGCTGCGTGCTGCCTTCGTCGCGGCGATGGCCGGCATGCAGGTGGCGGTGGTCTGCCCGACCACCCTGCTCGCGCGCCAGCATTTCAACAATTTCACCCAGCGCTTCGAAGGCTTCCCGATCAAGGTGGGCCGCCTCTCGCGCCTGGTGGGCAGCACCGAGATGAAGGCGACCAAGGACGGCGCCGCCGACGGCACGATCGACATCGTCGTCGGCACCCATGCCGTCCTCGCCAAGGGCGTCGAGTTCAAGCGGCTCGGCCTGGTCATCGTCGACGAGGAGCAGCGCTTCGGCGTCACCCACAAGGAGCGGCTGAAGGCAATGAAGGCGGACGTCCATGTCCTCACCCTCACCGCCACGCCGATCCCACGCACGCTCCAGATGGCGATGTCGGGCCTGCGCGAGCTGAGCGTGATCCAGACCCCGCCGGTCGATCGCCTGGCGGTGCGCACCTATGTGATGCCCTGGGACCCGGTGGTGCTGCGCGAAGCCCTCCTTCGCGAGCATTATCGCGGCGGCCAGGCCTATTTCGTCACTCCGCGCATCTCGGACCTGCCCGAGATCGAGGAGTTCCTGCGGAGCGACGTGCCCGAGATCCGCTATGTCGTCGCGCACGGCCAGATGGCGGCGGGCGAGGTCGAGGAGCGCATGTCCGCCTTCTACGATCGCAAATACGACCTGCTCGTCTCGACCACGATCATCGAGAGCGGCATCGACATTCCCAGCGCCAACACGCTGATCATCAACCGGGCGGACAAGTTCGGCCTCGCCCAGCTCTACCAGCTGCGCGGCCGGGTCGGGCGCTCCAAGACCCGCGCCTATGCCTATCTGACCACCCCGGCCCAGCGCCTGATGACCGAGGCGGCGGAAAAGCGGCTCAAGGTGCTGTCCGACCTGGAATCGCTGGGCGCCGGCTTCCAGCTCGCCAGCCACGATCTGGACATCCGCGGCGCCGGCAACCTGCTCGGCGACGAGCAGTCCGGCCATATCAAGGAGGTCGGCTACGAACTCTACCAGTCGATGCTGGAGGAGGCGATCCTCGACGCCAAGGCCGGCGGCCTGCGCGACGAGCGCCCGCGCGACCTGAGCCCGCAGATCACCGTCGACGCGCCGATCATGATCCCCGAGGCCTATGTTCCCGATCTCGACCTGCGCATGGGCCTGTATCGCCGCCTCAACGACGTGGAGGACCGCGCCGGCATCGAGGCCTTCGCCGCCGAGCTGATCGACCGGTTCGGCAAGCTGCCCGAGGCGACCGAGAACCTGATCACGCTGATCGAGGCCAAGCTGAACGCCAAGCGCGCCTGCATCGCCAAGCTCGACGTCGGCCCCAAGGGCGCGCTGGTCAGCTTCCACGACGACAAATTCCCCAATGTCGACGGCCTGCTCGCCTATGTCGACAAGCTGGAGGGCACGGCGAAGCTGCGCCCCGACATGAAGCTGGTGATCACCCGCGCCTGGGCGACGCCCCAGGCCCGGCTCAACGGCGCGCTCCAGCTGTCCCGGGGCCTCGCGAAAGCGGCGGGATAAACCCGTAGCGCCCCGCACCTCCGCCCTCGCGGCCTCCTAGAATGGGGGGACTGGCCCGCCGCCTGACCGGTGGGTCTCCCCCCAAGGAGTGCCGAGTGACCGACCCCATTTCTTCCCGTCTCGCGTTCATGGAGATGGATGCCGCCCAGCGCGCCACGCTTTCCGGAAACGGCGCGCTGATCCGTTCGGCGATCGGCAAGGCACTCGACCGCTTCTACGCCCGCGTCCGCGCCACGCCGGAGACCGCGCGCTTCTTCGCCAGCCCCGGGCACATGCGCAGCGCCCAGACGGCGCAGGAAGGCCATTGGAACCACCTCGCCACGGGGCAGTTCGACGCGCAATATCACCAGAGCGTGCGCCGCATCGGCGCCACCCATGCGCGCATCGGGCTCGAGCCGCGCTGGTATGTCGGCGGCTATGCGCTGGTGCTCGAGCAGCTGCTCCACGAGGCGATGGCGCGCACGCCCTGGTGGCGGCGCCTGCTCGGCACGCTGCGCCCGCGCGCGCTCGCGGTCCTGCCCGCCGCGCTGGTCAAGGCCGCGTTGCTCGACATGGAATTGTCGCTCTCGATCTATTTCGAGGAGGAGCAGGCGAGCCGCGAAGCCGCGATGGGCACGCTGGGCGAGGCCCTTGCCGCGCTCGCCGGCGGCGACCTCACCCGCCAGCTTGCGGACATGCCGGGTGCCTATGCCTCGCTCGAGCATAACTACAATCACACGCTCGCGCGGATGCGCGAGATGCTCCAGGCCGTTGCCGCGGGCACCCGGCGGATCAACGGCACCACCGGCGAGATCGCCCAAGCCGCGGACGATCTCGCCCAGCGCACCCAGGCGAATGCCGCCAGCCTCGAGCAGACCAGCGCCGCCGTCGCGCAGATGGACGATCGCTCGCGCAGCACCGCCCAGGCCGCGAAGTCGACCGTCACGCGCGCCGATCAGGCGATCGCCACCGTCGATGGGGGGCGCGCCGTCGCCACCCAGGCGGTCGAGGCGATGCACCGCGTCTCGGAAAGCGCCAAGGGCATCGATGCGGTGATCGAGGGGCTCGACAAGATCGCCTTCCAGACGCGCGTGCTCGCGATGAACGCCGCGGTCGAGGCCGGGCGCGCCGGCGAGGCGGGGCGCGGCTTCGCCGTCGTCGCCGATCTGGTCAGCGCGCTGGCGATGCGCGCCGAGGAGGAAGCCGGCCGCGCCCGCGAGCAGCTCACCACCACCCAGGCGGAGGTCGTCACCGCGGTCGATGCGGTGATGCAGGTCGACGATGCACTGGCCAACATCGCGAGCGACGTCGGCGAAGTGCACGCGCTGCTCGCCAGCATGGCGCGGGACAATGGCGCCCAGGCGATCGCGATCGGCGAAGTCTCCACCGCGATCGGCGCCATGGACCAGGGCACGCAGCAGAATGCGGCCATGGTCGAGCAGACTTCGGCCGCCACCCGCACGCTCGCCCAGGAGGCACGGACGCTCGCCGAGCTCACCTGCGCTTTCCGCACCGATGCGGCGGCCATCCCGCCGCGTCCCAATGGCACGCACCCGATCTTCAGCGGCACGACACGCGACTTGCCGCCCGCCGCCGTTTCGGCCCTGCGCGTGCGCTCTTAGCTTGGGGCCCCCTCATGCCTTTCCGACTTTCATGGCACCGGTATTTTTGCGTAGTTGCGCATACTGGAACTCCGTTCAGGATGCAGGCGAAATGGTGCTGCTCGGCGCAATGCCCAGGCCTCCTGCCCTCTGGTGCGCAGGCGACCATGGGTCATCGCGTGGCTTCGTCGTGTTGAAGCCGATCCGATTTGGCGGGTTTCGCGTTGAAACGACTAGAACAAGGCTGCGTATCTGGCCGTGACCGATGGGATTGAGGCAGGCGAGACCCTGAACGGGTCCGCTCGTGAGGAGCGAGGCTTGAGGGAGCCGGACAGTTTCGAGCAACGCCGATTGTTGACCGAAGCGATGGCCCGGTTGTCGCATGCGACCTCGATCGACGAGTTGGTCAACGTGCTGCGGGAATGCGCGCGGACGATCGCACGCTGCGACGGCGTCACCGTCATCCGCCGCGAGGGCGACCAGGTCGCCTATGTCGCCGAGGATGCGATGACTCCGCTCTGGGCGGGCGAGCGCTTTCCGATCGAGAATTGCATATCGGGCCTCGCCATCCTCGAGGCGCGGCCGATCCACATTCCCGACATCTATGACGATCCGCGGGTTCCGGTGGACGCCTATCGGCCCACCTTCGTGCGCAGCATGTCGATGTATCCCATCGGGCTGATGGGGCCGAGCATGGCGATGGGCGCCTATTGGGCGGAAGCCGGGCCGATCGATCCGAGCACCAGCGCGCTGCTCGCCAGCCTGGCCCGCTATGCCGGGGTCACGCTGGGCCGCGTCACCGAAGGCCGGGGCGCCGACCCGGCCTGAACTCACCGAAGCGCGAGGCTGTCCTCGCGCTCGTCTTCCAGTTCGTCTGCGGAGAATTTCTCGCGCTGCATGCTGAAGCCGCCATGCGCCTGGTCCAGCTTCCAGCTGCCGCTCGCCTCGGTGCCCTGGTCGTCTATGCTGCCCTCGTAGAAGACGGCATGGTCCCAGCGGCCGTGATATTGCTTCACGAACTGGATCCGCGCGCCGCTGCGCCGCCCCGCCACCGTGGCGCCGCGCACGCCGCCCTGCCCGTCCCGCTCGCTGATGCTGCCCGAGACGGCGCCGCCGGTCTCCTCCAGCAGGGCGATGAAGCCATTGTCCTGCCCGTCGACGCTGCTGACATAGCGGCCGTACCAGACGCCGCTCAGATCGCGCGGATCGCTCATCCCCGGCTCACCAGCTGGGCCAGCGCCGGCACGTCGACCGGCGCCGAGCAGAGGAAGCCCTGGAAATATTGGCAGCCTTCCTTGGCGAGCAGGTCGAGCTGCTCGGCGGTCTCGACGCCTTCCGCCACCACCGCCAGCCCCAGCGAGCGCGCCATGTCGATCACGCCCCGCACCACCACCCGGTCGCGCGGCGAGCCGGTGATGTCCTGGCTGAGCTTCTTGTCGATCTTGAGATAGTCGAGCGGCAGTGCCTTGAGATAGGCGAGGCTCGAATAGCCCGTGCCGAAATCGTCGATGGCGACCCGGCACCCCGCCGCCCGCAACAGGGTGAGCAGCCGCGCGGCTTCGCCCAGGTCCGACATGATGCCGCCCTCGGTGATCTCCACCGTCAGCCGATTGCGCGGGAAATTGCTCGCGTCGATCCGGCCGAGCAGCGCATCGACGAAGCTTGCCCGCGCCACATCGGCCGCGGTCACGTTGATCGAGAGCCGCAGCTTGCTCAACGACATGGGCCAGTTCGCCGCCGCCGCCAGCGCGCGGCGCTGGACATGATCGGAGAGCGTCGCGTCGAGCCCCGCCCGCTCGGCCGCGGCAAACAGCGTGTCGGCGCCCAGCTCGCCGAACTCTGGGTGGTTCCAGCGCGCCAGCGCCTCCACGCCCACGACCTGCCCGGTGGCGATCGAGACCTGGGGCTGGAACAGCACGCCGATCTCGCCGCGCTCCAGCGCGCGGTGCAGGCTGTCGACGAGCAGATCGACCGGGGGAGCGCCCTTCTCCAGCGGCACGTCGCCGAGCAGCGCTTCGCTGGTGCGCCGCAGCAGGGCCGCGGCATTGTCGCCGGCCAGGCTCTCTCCGGTCACCAGCCGTGCCCCGAGCGGGGCGATGCCACCTCCCACCACGAAGGGCCGGGCCAGCGCATCCTCGAGCCGGGCCACCGCCGCACCGATCCTCGCGGCATCGGCATCGTCGCTGGCAACCAGGAATTCCGATCCGCCGATCCGCGCGACGATGGCGCCCTTGCCGAGCGTCTCGCGCGCCACTTCACCCACCCGGCGCGAGACGCTGCGCAGCAGCTCGTCCCCCACGGCCCGGCCATAGGCGGTGTTCACTGTCTCGAAACGCGTCAGCCCGATCAGCACGACGCCGACACGGCCGCCCTCCACCAGGCGCCGGTCGATCCAGCGCCGGGCGCTGGGCCCATCGCGCGCGCCGGTGAGCGCGTCGCGCACCGCCGCATTGGCATCGGGCGCCACGCCCAGCGCCTCGACGAGCGCATGCAGCCGGTTGGTCTGCGCATCATATTGAAGATGCTGCACCACCCGCCCCACGCCGGCCAGGTCGTGCGCGAAGGCAGTGGAAGGCGTGTCCGCGTTCAGGCGGCGCAGCGCGCTGCGCGCCAGCACCCGGTCCGCCGGATCGAGTCTGGCGAAGAAGGTCCGCGTGCCGGGTGCTTCGGGCAGGCCCAGCAGGCTCGCCAGCGCCGGCGTGAGCTGCAGCGAGCGCATTGCCGGATCGAATCGCCAGCCGAGCGGCTCGGGCGGCCCCTTTTCCTGCCCGTTCCACCCGGAGAGCCGCTCGACATGCCGCTGGGCGAAGCGGATCGCATGCGCCATCGCCGCCGAGGACATCGGGCTGGACAGGAAGTGGGTGGCCCCGGCATCGAAGAAATGGCGCATATGCACCGTGTCGCTCTGCGAGACGAGAATCAGCATCGCGGCGCCGTGCGCGTCGATCGTCGGCCCCAGCACCTTGGCCGCGTCCATCCCCTCGGACAGCGCGCCGCGTGCGTCGATCACCGCGACGGCTGCTCCGCTCGACAGGAAACGCCGCTCGAGCGCATCCGAGCGCCGCGCCGCCACCACCCGCCAGCCGCCCCCCGCTGCGGCCGCCGCGACTTCGTCGCGCTGGCGAAAGCTGAGGACGAACACCGGTGCAGCATCTGCGTTGGCGCTTTCGATGACTGTGAAATCTTCGGACATTCCCCTCTCGATAACGCGAACGCTTGCCCGCCGCCATCATCATGCGTAACTCGTCTTGCATGGCAGCCGCGCCCGCCTTGATCGACGCCCATGGCCGCGCGATCCAGTATTTGCGCATTTCGGTCACGGATCGCTGCGACCTGCGCTGCCGCTATTGCATGCCCGAGAAGATGCGCTTCCTGCCGCGCGGCGCGCTGCTGAGCCTCGACGAGCTGGCGCTGGTCGCCGATCGCTTCGTCGCGCGCGGCGTGCGCAAGATCCGCCTGACCGGGGGGGAGCCGCTGGTCCGCGGCGACACGATGGCGCTGGTCCGCCGGATCGCCCGCCATCTCGGCGCGGGCCTCGACGAAATCACCCTCACCACCAACGGCACGCACCTCGCCGACCATGCCGAGGCGCTGCACGACGCCGGGGTGCGCCGCGTCAACGTCAGCCTCGATAGCCGCGATCCGGAGACCTTCCGGCACATCACCCGGCATGGCGAGCTGGCGAAGGTGCTGGCCGGCATCGCCGCCGCGCGGGCCGCCGGCATCGCGGTCAAGCTCAACATGGTCGCATTGAAGGGCCTCAACGAAAGCGAGATCCCCGCAATGCTCGCCTGGGCGGCGACGGAAGGCATGGACCTCACCCTGATCGAGACGATGCCGCTGGGCGAGGTGGAGGAAGATCGCACCGATCGCTTCCTGCCGCTCACCGGCGTGCTGGCCGCGCTACGCGCGCGCTTCGCATTGATCCCCGACACGCATCGCACCGGCGGCCCCGCGCGCTACTGGCGCGTCGCGGACACCGGCACGCGGCTGGGCCTGATCACACCGCTCAGCGCCAATTTCTGCGACGGATGCAACCGCGTCCGCCTCGCCAGCGACGGAAAGCTCTATATGTGCCTCGGCCATGACGCGGGAGTCGACATCAAGGCCGCGCTGCGCGGTGCCGGCCCTGCCGGCCTCGACGAAGCGATCGATGCCGCGCTGCGGCGCAAGCCGGCCCGCCACGATTTTCGCATCGCCGCCGGAGCCGCCCCGGCCACGCGCCGCCACATGAGCGTCACCGGCGGATGAGCCAGCTCCGCGCGCTCGTCGTCTCGCCCACCGAACCCGCCCAGCTCGCCGCCGAAGAGCTGGCCGAGGCATATGAATGGGTTCCCGTCGAACAGGCCGAGGCGATCGTCGCCCTGGGCGGCGACGGCTTCATGCTCCAGACGCTCCACAATCTGCTGGAGAGCCGCCGCAGCGTTCCGGTGTTCGGCATGAATCTGGGCACGGTCGGCTTCCTGATGAACGACTGGCGGCGCGACGGGCTCGACGAACGGCTCGCCCGCGCCAAGCCGTTCAAGGTGAGTCCGCTCAAGATGAACGCGATCAATGCCGCCGGCGAGCGCTTCGAACTGCCGGCAATCAACGAAGTCTCGTTCCTGCGCGAGACGCGCCAGACGGCGAAGCTCGAAGTCACCGTCAATGATCGCGTCGTGCTGCCGGAGCTGGTGTGCGACGGCCTGCTCGTCGCCACGCCCGCCGGCTCCACCGCATATAACCTGTCCGTCCAAGGCCCGATCCTGCCGCTGGGTTCGGCGATGCTGGCGATGACGCCGATCAGCCCGTTCCGCCCGCGGCGCTGGCGCGGCGCGATCCTGCCCGACAAGGCCCGCATCGCGATTCGCGTGCTGGAGGCAGACAAGCGGCCGGTGAGCGCCGTGGCGGATCAGCGCGAAGTGCGCGACGTCGCCAGGGTGGAGATAGCGATCGACCATCACCGCGACCTCACCTTGCTCTTCGATCCGGAGCATGCGCTGGATGATCGGATAACGATGGAACAATTCGTCGCCTGACCTCTTGCAATCCGCAGAAACCCGCTGCATAGGGCCGCCTCCGCCGCGGTTCGCCGGGTGGAGAGATGGTGATCCCTGATAGCTCAGCGGTAGAGCTCTCGACTGTTAATCGAGCGGCCGTAGGTTCGAATCCTACTCAGGGAGCCATTTCGGATTGAAACTGCGAAAGCCGATTCCCGCAGTTTCCACTCTACGGTTTCCTCCAGACGCCACGAGCGTCTGGAGGAGCGTGGGTTTCGAGCCTTTGATCCTTATTTCGTCAGCTCCGACCTCGACACGCTGGACAAGCGTCTGAACGTGGTGCCGTCGGAAGCTCCCATCTTTCGCCCTGATCTGACGCCGGGCCTCGCTTGCGAAGGCTTCCAGTAGCTCAGGTGTGATCTGGTTCGTCTTTCCTTCGCCGCGATCCTCAGCCCTGTCGGCGTCGGCGCGCGCCGAGTCTCGCATCCGCTTCAATTCCGCGATTCGTCCCTTGAGGTTGGAATCGTCCAGTTCCGCGAGTCCGTTCTCGATGGCCTCGTATAGACGGGTCAGCTTGGCCTCAGCGTCCGCAGCCTGCTTCCGAAGGGCGACGATTCGATCCTTGAGATTGTCGGCGTGCGCCTCCCGACGCTCCAGCACGCCAGCGAGCAGCTTTTCGAGGTGCCCCTTTTCAAGAAGCAACTCCTCTAGGCAGCCCACAACTTTGTCATCTAGGACGTCCATCGGGATGGTTCGGCCCTTGCAGCCCGTCTTCCCCTGTCGGGCGGTCGTGCAGCACGTGTAGTAGCGGTATTGATTCCCCTTGCCTGACGTCCGCAGTGTCATCGCTCCACCGCAGTCGGCGCAATAGCAAACGCCGCCCAGGAGCGTGCCGGCCGCTACAAAGCGCGGAGCCTTCAGTTGGGGGCTGCGAGACCGCATGATCGCCTGAACTTCGGCAAATTCGTCGGCATCGATGATCGGATCGACCTCGACATCGACGATCTCGTCCTCCGACTTGCGCTCTCCCCGACGCTTTCCGGATACATTGAAGCGGTGCCGACCGATGTAGGTCTCGCGCGTCAGGATCTGGTGAACTGCGCCAACACCCCAGCGGCCTCCCGTCTGGGTGCGTATCCCTCGAATGTTGAGATAGTCCGCAATCTGCCGGGACCCCATGGGCCCGTCTTCTCCCCCGAGGCGCGCCAGCCGGAACATGAGCCGCACCGTCTCCAACTGCATGGGATCGGGCTCGATGCGCTTCTTGACCCTGATGCCTCTCTGTTCCGCGGAGACAATACGATATCCGAACGGAGGACGTGAGCCGTTCCAAAAGCCTTGCCGCGCATTCTCACGCATCGCCCGCAGCGTATGCTTCGCGTTCTCTTTCGACTGATATTCGTCAAAGAGCGCCATGATCTGGCGCATCATCACGCTCATCGGATCGTCGCCGAGATCCTGCGTGATCGAAACGAGGCGGACACCGTTCTTCGCCAAACGGCGGAAATGAAATTCCAGTTGGAACTGATCGCGAAAAAAGCGGGAGAAGGAGTGGACGATGATCGTATCGAACAGCGCCGGCTTTTGCGTGGCTGCGTCCATCATCTTTTGGAACTCGGGACGGCGGTCGTCGGTGGCGGAGGCCCCCGGCTCCACGAACTCCGCCGCGACAGCCAGACCCTTCGCCTGACAATACGACTGAAGCTGCCGGCGCTGGTCCGGGATCGAAAGGTCATTCTCGGCCTGCCGCCCCGTCGAAACCCTCAAATACAAGGCGGCGCGTCCTGTCGACGCCAAGGCAGGTGTCGCGTTGGCGTTCATGACAATCCTCCGTTCAAGATTTCAGTCTTGCGGCCCCAGCAGATCATCAAGGAACGGGCCGAAATGCGCTTCGAACACATCCAGCTCGGCCTCCGTGACCGGCATCCCTGCGGTCCAGTCGTGGGTGACTTTCGTATTCCGCTCCAGAGCGCGCGGGCGGCGAACAGCGGCGGCCGACGAACGGCGCCGCTTCCTGGGCTCGACGTCGTCAGAACCAACAGGATAGTAGTCGTGGAGACTGACGATGATGGCCGATGCCAGATGTTCTCTTTCGTTTGACATAAGCGCATAATCGCATACTCCTATCTAAACTTCACCGATATCAATGATTTACTGGCATTCTTAGCATCGGGAATTTGGATACTCCGGACGCCATGCGGTTACGCCTGCCGTCGTTTTCGGGCTCTGGAATAGTGCAAATTCCAAGAATCGGCGACGTTTGGCCTCGGTCTGCGTCGGTGATTGAAGTTTCCATTTTCATGAGATATATATAGCAGGACAATTGAACATTCTCAAGGGATCTCATCTCATGACGCCTCCCGCTTCAGCCGGTACTCAGCGTCGTCGCAGCCGCGCAACGAACTTCACCGGCGAACCAACCTCTGCCGCGTCGACGCGTGTCCGGCGCCCCGAACCCGGATCAAGTGAGGATCTCGTAGCGGCTTTCGTGCTGCGTAGCGGCAGGGCCCTCGCGCGCATCGCCGAGCGCATGCCGCGTGATCGGCTCCTGGCGGCGGTCGGCGCGTCAACGGACACGGACGTTCTCTTCAGCTCACTTCACGAGGCGGCAGCCATCGGCGCCGAGATTCTGCCCGATCGGCCCGACCCATTGACCGAAGCGCTATTGCGCGGCTCCGAAATGAAGCGGGAAATGCTCAAAGCCGAAGGCGGTGTTCTTTCCGCGCAGCAGCTCGCTGAGCACCTTGGCATCACGCCGCAGGGTCTCGGCCGTAAGCGCGAGCGCAGCCAAGTGTTCTGGCTCGATGTAGGCGACGGCTATGTCTACCCCGCGTTTCAGATCGGCAAGAATGGGCTATTGCGGGGCATCCGCGACGTGCTGGACGCCTTCACCGTCGAAGATGCCTGGATGCGAGTCAACTTCATGCTGACTGGCGACGCCAGGCTCGAAGGCCAGCGACCGATCGATCTGCTCCGCAAAGGTCAGACAGATGAGGTTGTCAGGGCGGCAGCGGCTTACGGCGAACATGGCGCCGCCTGATCCGAGACCGCTGCCGCCCGCCGATTTCGCCGCCCGCGATCTGCCCATAGAGATCATCGATAAAGGCGCTCGGCTGGTCCGCATCCATCGCACGGAACTTAGCCCGATCTTTTTCGGGTCCTCTGGCGGCAACCGCTTTGATGATCCGACACGCCAGTATGGCGTCTCCTACCTCTCACAAACGATTGAAGGCGCGTTCGCCGAAACGTGCCTTCGCTCTATCGGCGCCCGTTTCGTTGCACTGAGCTTTCTTGAGGCCCGATCATTCTGCGAGATCGAGGTCACATCGCCTTTGCGGGTCGTCTCGGTTCACGGCCCTGGCCTGGCTCGCATCGGTGCTACAGGCATTGTAACCAGCGGTCCGCACTCGGTTGCGCAGGAGTGGTCGCGCGCCATCCATGATCATTCGGCTGGCGCCGATGGCGTCGTTTACCGCTCCAACCACGACAACGGGGAACTCTGCGTCGCGCTGTTCGAGCGGGCGCACGACCGTCTGGCTGTGATCGCTTCCACGCCCATACTATCAAACCGCGACCGTCTCGGCGAACTGTTTGCCCGATATAAGGTCGGTCTGGGATAGCTCCCTCACCCGTGATCGGAAACGTGATCGAATCCGCGACCACCTTGACTCTTCCAATCGAAAAGTAGAACAAATAGCGAACATGCTTGTCAACCCGCCCTTGGAGGTCAGGAACGAACTTGCGGCCCGAGCCCGCCATAGAATCCTTGCGCGCGCAGATCGAGAAGATCGAAGGCAAAAGCCGGCGCGTCAAATCGGTGCTTCCCTTTGGAATTGCCGAGGTGGATTCACGACTCCCCGGCGAAGGCCTGGCGCTCGGCGCGCTGCACGAGATCGCGGGCGGCGGTAACGGCGCGATCGACGGTGCCGCCGCCGCGCTCTTTGCCGCCGGAATTGCTGCGCGCACCAAGGGCAAGGTGCTGTGGTGCGTCACCCGTCCCGACCTCTTCGCACCGGCGTTGGCCCAAGCCGGCCTCCCGCCAGATCGCGTGATCTATGTTGAGGCCGGGGACGACAAGACCGTCCTGGCCTGTGTCGAGGAAGGCCTGCGTCATGGCGGACTCGGCGCCGTCGTCGCAGAAATCGGCCGCCTGTCGATGACCGCCTCGCGTCGCCTTCAACTCGCCGCCGAGGGCACCGGTGCAATCGGCCTGGCGCTACGCCGCTGGCGGCGACAAACGGAGGCCACGGACTTCGGCCAGCCAACCGCCGCCATGACCCGCTGGCGGGTCTCGGCCCTGCCTTCACCCACTTTGCCCGTTCCGGGAGTCGGCCGACACCGCTGGCTTGTCGAGCTGATCCGCGCTCGCGCGGGCGAGAGTGCTGATTTCGAATTGGAGGCGTGCGATGACACGGGTCGTCTCGCTCTTCCTGCCCACATGGTCGACAGATCGCGTGCGCAGGACGGCCGGCGACGCGGCGCCTCCGGCTGAGGCGCCGCTCGTCCTGATCGGCCATGACGGGAGAAGGCGGGTGGTGGTCGCGGCCGATGCCGCGGCCCAGTCCGCCGGCCTGCGCGTGGGGATGCCGGCGACCAGGGCCCAGGTCCTCGTCCCGGGCCTCCTCGTTCAGGACGCCGCTCCCACGGCCGACGCCGAGGCGCTCGACCGCCTCGCGCTCTGGGTCCTGCAACGCTACGCCCCGATCGTCGCCGCCTGCCTGCCTGACGGCATCGTCATCGACACGACCGGCGCCGATCATCTGCACGGCGGCGAACACGCCATGCTGTCGGGCATGGTCGACCGCCTAGCGGGCTCGGGGATCGTCGCCCGCGCCGCCGTCGCCGACACCTGGGGCGCGGCGCACGCCCTCGCGCGATACGCCGGCCGGTCGCCCCTGATCTCCCCGCCGAGAGCCGTCGAAGCCGCGATCGCGCCGCTGCCGATCGCGGCGCTCCGGCTGCCGCCGGCCCTGGTCCACAATCTGCGGACGCTGGGCTTCGACCGCATTGGCGATCTAGTCGCGCAGCCGCGCGCCCCGCTCACGCTTCGCTTCGGACCCGAGCTAGGCCGCCGGATCGACCAGGCGCTCGGCCTCGCGCCCGAACTCATCGACCCGATCCGGCCGGACGACCTGATCGAGGTCCGCCGCAGCTTTCCTGAACCGATCGGCGCGGCCGAGACCATCGCCCGCTATATCGGCAAGCTGGTGGTCCAGCTCTGCGCGGCGCTCGAAGAACGCGGCCTCGGCGCGCGGCGCCTCGACCTGCTCTGCCATCGCGTCGACAACATCATGCAGGCGGTCCGCGTCGGCACGGCCTTGCCGGTGCGCGACGTCAAGCGCCTGACCCGGCTTCTGTGCGACAAGATCGAGACCATCGAACCCGGCTTCGGTATCGAAATCCTGACGCTCACAGCGACAATCGCCGAACCGATCGACGGCAAGCAGACCATCACCTCCCTTATCGACGACACCGTGCCGGACGTCTCCGATCTCGTCGATACGCTCGCCAACCGGGTTGGCGGCAGTCGCATCTATCGCGCCGCGCCGGTCGCCAGCGACGTCCCCGAGCGCTCCGTCTGTCGCGTGCCCGCCATGTCGCCCGAGACCGGGGCGACATGGTCCGGCGACTGGCCGCGACCGCCGCGTCTGCTCGATCGTCCCGAATTGATCGAGATCGTCGCGCTGCTGCCCGATCATCCTCCGGTGTCCTTCACCTGGCGCGGTGTCCGGCGACGCGTGAAGCGCGCCGACGGCCCCGAGCGCTTGTTCGGAGAATGGTGGAAGCGCGACGCCGAACTGGTCGCCGTGCGGGACTATTTCCGGATCGAGGATGACGCCGGCGAACGCTACTGGATCTACCGCGCCGGCGATGGTGAGGATGCGGCCACTGGATCGCACCGCTGGTTCCTGCATGGGGTGTTCGGATGAACGGCCCCCGCTATGCCGAACTCCAGGTCACCTCCCATTTCAGCTTCCTGCGGGGCGCGAGCGGCTGCGACGAGCTGTTCGCCACCGCAGCCCTGCTCGGCATCGAGGCGCTGGCCATCGTCGACCGCAACTCGCTGGCCGGCATCGTCCGCGCCCATGAGGCGGCAAAGACGACGGGCGTACGCCTCGTCGTCGGCTGCCGTCTCGACCTCGCCGACGGCATGTCGGTGCTGGTCTATCCGACCGACCGACCAGCCTATTCGCGGCTCTGCCGTCTGCTGTCGCTCGGCAAGAAGCGCGGCGGCAAGGCGAAATGTCATCTCGAATGGGCTGATCTCGTCGCCTATCGCGAGGGCCTACTTGCCGTTCTCTTGCCGGACCACGCCGACGACGGATGCGGCCTGCGCCTGCGGCGGTTGCGCGAGGCCTTTGGCGACCGGGCCTATATGGCACTGTCGCTGCGCCGCCGGCCGAACGACCAGCTCCGTCTGCACGAACTGTCCAACCTCGCGACCCGGATGCGGGTGCCGACCATCGTCACCAACGACGTGCTGTTCCACGCGCCCGACCGCCGCATCCTTCAGGACGTCGTCACCTGTATCCGTCACAACGTCACCATCGATGCGCTGGGCGAACGGCGTGAGCGGCACGCCGATCGCTACCTCAAACCGCCGGAGGAGATGCACCGGCTGTTCGGCCGCTATCCCGAGGCCCTGGCCCGCACGTTGCAGATCGCGGAGCGTTGCCGCTTCTCGCTCGACGAGCTGGCCTACCAATACCCCGAGGAACGCGACGACCCGGCGCTGACGCCACAAGAGACGCTGGCCAAGCTGACCTGGGAAGGTGCCGCAGAACGCTACCCCGAGGGCCTGCCGGACAGCGTCCGCGCCGCGCTCGAGCACGAGCTGAGGCTTATCGAGAAGCTGCAATACGCCCCTTATTTCCTGACGGTGAACAGCATCGTGCGGTTCGCGCGCTCCAAGGACATCCTGTGCCAGGGCCGCGGCTCGGCCGCGAATTCGGCCGTCTGCTATGTGCTCGGCATCACCTCGATCGATCCCGGCCGTAACGACCTCCTGTTCGAGCGCTTTGTCAGCGAGGAGCGGCGCGAACCGCCCGACATCGACGTCGACTTCGAACATGAGCGGCGCGAGATCGTTATGCAGTGGGTCTTCGAGACCTATGGCCGCGACCATGCCGCGCTCTGCTCGACCGTCATCCGCTACCGCTCAAAGGGTGCGCTGCGTGACGTCGGCAAGGCGCTCGGCCTCACCGAGGACCTGATCAAGACCCTGTCCTCGCAGGTCTGGGGCTGGTCGGAGGAAGGCGTCGAGCCCAAGCACGTCGAAGAGCTGAACCTCAACCTCGGCGATCGCCGGCTTCGCCTCGCTCTCGATCTCGCCCGCCAGCTCATGGGCGCGCCACGCCATCTCTCCCAGCATCCCGGCGGCTTCGTGCTGACCCATGACCGACTCGATGAGCTGGTGCCGATCGAACCCGCCGCCATGGTCGATCGCCAGGTTATCGAGTGGGACAAGGACGACATCGATGCGCTGAAATTCATGAAGGTCGACGTCTTGGCCTTGGGCATGCTGACCTGCATGAAGCGCGGCCTCGACCTCCTGGCCGACCACAAGGGGGTCCAACTCGATCTTGCGACCATCCCGGCTGAGGACCCGCGCACCTATGCGATGATCAGGAAGGCGGACACCCTCGGCACCTTCCAGATCGAGTCCCGCGCGCAGATGTCGATGTTGCCGCGCCTCAGGCCGCGGACCTTTTACGATCTCGTCGTGCAGGTCGCCATCGTCCGGCCCGGCCCAATCCAGGGCGACATGGTGCATCCCTATCTGCGCCGCCGCGAGGGGCTGGAGCCGGTCCACTATCCCAAGCCCGAACTGGAGAAGGTGCTCGGCAAGACGCTCGGCGTCCCGCTGTTTCAGGAACAGGCGATGCGCGTCGCGATCGAATGCGCCGGCTTCACGCCCGGCGAGGCCGACATGCTGCGCAAGTCGATGGCGACCTTCAAGTTCACCGGCGGCGTCTCCCACTTCCGGGACAAGCTCATCAACGGCATGGTCGACAACGGCTATGAACCGGAGTTCGCCGAACACACCTTCAAGCAGCTCGAAGGCTTCGGCAGTTACGGGTTTCCGGAAAGCCACGCAGCCTCTTTTGCGCTAATCGCCTACGCCTCGGCGTGGCTCAAATGCTGGCACCCCGACATCTTCTGCGCGGCGCTGCTCAATTCCCAGCCGATGGGCTTCTATGCCCCCGCTCAAATCGTGCGCGACGCCCAGGACCATCACGTCGAGGTCCGGCCGGTCTGCATCAACGCCTCGCGCTGGGACTGCACCTTGGAGCCGACCGGCGACGATGGCCGCTTCGCGGTCCGTCTCGGCCTGCGCATGGTCAAGGGGCTGGCGAACGCCAACGCCGCCGCCATCGTCAGCGCGCGGGCTGATACGCCCTTTGCCTCGATCGACGATCTATGGCGCCGCGCCGGCGTGCCGGTCGCCGCCCTGGTGCAAATCGCCGAGGGCGACGGCTTCCGCCCGTCACTCAGCATGGCGCGGCGTGAGGCGCTCTGGGCAATAAAAGCGCTACGCGATGAACCCTTGCCCCTCTTCGCGGCCGCCACCGCCCATGAACAGCAGCTCGTGCCCGAGATCAGCGAGGCCGCCGTCAGCCTTCGGCCCATGACGGCAGGCTCGGAGGTGGTGGAGGACTACGGCCATATCGGGCTGTCGCTGCGCAGCCACCCGGTCGCCTTCCTGCGCGACGATCTGCGCCGACGGCGAATCTTCACCTGTCAGCAGGCGATGGATGCCCGCGACGGCCGTTGGCTGGAGGCCGCCGGCATCGTGCTGGTCCGGCAGCGGCCCGGCAGCGCGAAGGGCGTGATGTTCATAACCCTCGAAGACGAAACCGGCATCGCCAACCTCGTCGTCTGGCCGCAGGTCTTCGAGAAGAACCGCCGTATCATCCTGTCGGCCGGAATGTTCGCCGTGCGCGGACGCATCCAGCGCGAGGGCGAAGTCGTGCATCTGGTCGCGCAGCGCCTCACCGATCTCTCGGCCGACCTGGCCAGCGTCGGTGATCGGGATGCGGCCTTTCCGCTGCCGCACGGACGCGGCGATGAATTCCATCACGGCTCGCCGACGCCCGATCCGCGTGGACTGGCGCCAAAGGGCCTGCGCACGCGCGACATCTACATTCCCGACCTCCACATCGACTCGATCAAAGTGAAGACACGGGATTTCCGGTAGAACGCGTCATCCAACCTGCTCCACTTGCAGCGTGCCGGCCGCCAACGGACGGATCAGTGATTGAGCCGGAACCGAGGGGTCAAGCCAATCGGCCCAGGCGTCGCGTTCGAGGATGACGATCTGCCGATCATGGTAGGGCGCGATGTCGGGTCCGGGCTCCATCGTGAGCATGGTGAAGGCCTCGCCGACATCCTTCGTGGCGCGCCAGATGCCGGCGATGCAGATGATCGGCTGGCCGCGCTTGGTGAACAGCCACTTGTCCTTCCGCTTCTTTCCCTTCTCGGCGGGGTCCGTGAACTCGTAGAAGCCATCAGCCACGATCAGGCAGCGGTTCGAGGTGAATTCGCGGTCGTCAGAGCGGAAATTGTAGACCGGGCGCTTGTTCTGGCCTGGCCAGCTCCATCGCCGCTGCAGCATGTCGCCGTCACCCCGAACGCCCTCGACCGTTCGGACGATCGGACCCATGTCGGTGATCTTGATGTCCTCACGCGCTTCAATGTTCGGCGTGCCTTCGCCGAAGCGGATCTTGATCTTGAGGTCGGCGAAGTCCTCAACGATCGACGCCACGTCCACCATAAGTCGGTAGTCATTGCACATGTGTCCTCCGCTTCGACCGCTCTTGTCCGGCCGCTGTGTTCTGGCTATGTTCACAGATCATGAGCGCGACGGTATTCGATTCCGAAGCATCCCTCAGCGAACGCCGGGTAATCATAAGGCGCGACGGCGGCGATGTTGAGATGGTGGAGCTGCCGTGGGGACTTCAGCCCCGCGAGAATGGCGGGCGGCCGTTCACCGTCACCCGGGCGGAGAGTCGGACTTTCCGAGCCATCGCTGCCTCATCCCTGCGTCCGAATTCCGCCATCGCAGCCGGGGTAAGCACTACAGTTTCTCGCTGACGAGTGGCGACTGGTTCTATTTCGCGGGCATCTGGCGGCCGGTGACGCAGGATTGGCCGGAGGCCTATGCGATCCTGACGACCACGGCGAACGACGATGTCGCGCTCTATCATGATCGGCAGATGGCCGTCCTACGACGCGATCAGCGCTTGGCCTGGCTCGATCTCACCACGCGGGAAGAGGACTTGCTGAAGCCGCTGCCGGCAGGGGCTTTCGCCGTTTCGCGGCTGCGGGAAAAATCGGCGCAAGCCACCTTTGCAATCTGAACGATCAGCTTTTCGAAGCGGCCGAAGGGGGAAAGCCTTCCCCTGCGTCCGAGCCCTCGGTCTCGGCCGACCCCTTCTGCGGGGCGGCTGCCCCGCAACGCCCCGCTGAGAGTGAGAGAGTGGACCGGTTTTCCGTGACGGGTGGAAGGTTGGAGAAGAGGTCTCCGACGCCCGTCATGGAGATTGATCCCATGAACATGCAAGTCCTCGACGCTCGCCGCGACTCGAACGGCGGTTACAAGGTCGATGTCAGCCGGGGGGAGCGGATCGGCCGCGTCTCTTCGGAGTGGTTCTCGCGTCCGGCCGACGAGCGCTACCTCTCCCTGTCGGAGCTGGCCCATACGGTTCGTGACCGTACCGAACGCAGCCGGACGCGGGTGGTGGAGAGCGCGCTCATCCACGTCGAGGCGAACCGCAACGATTCAGAGCGGCTGGCGCTGATCCTGCCGGGCACCGATGCGGCAATCGCGCCTACACACTGGTCCTTCGGCCAGCTCGCCAGCCTGGTCGGTGCGCCCGCCGCCTATTTGCGACAGCTCCCTGCCGCACTTGCCGCCATCAACCTGCAGTATGGCCTCACCTCCAATCGGGCCGAGCAGATCAAGACACTCGAAACCGACAACGGCCGGGTCGAGCTGCGCGCCGTCACCGGGCCGGATTATGGGCGCATCTTCGACCACGAGCTGGTCGAGGCCGTGCAGCGCATCGCCGGCAACGGCACGGGCGACACCCGCTGGAAAGTGCCGGGCGTGCTCGACTGGTCGACCGGCATCTACAATCCGCGCGTGGACATCACCAAGGATACGACGACCCTCTATGCCTCCGACCGCGACGTCTTCCTGTTCCTGGTCGACGACTTGAATCCGATCGAGGCCGGGCGCCTGCCAGACGGCTCGCCGGATTTCTACTTCCGGGGTTTCTACTGCTGGAACTCCGAGGTCGGCGCCAAGACGCTCGGCATGGCGAGCTTCTATCTCCGCGCGGTCTGCCAGAATCGGAATTTGTGGGGCGTGGAGGACTTCGAGGAGATCACCATCCGCCACAGCAAATATGCAGCCAACCGTTTCGCCCATGAGGCGGCGCCAGCGCTGGCGAACTTCGCCAATTCCTCACCCCTGCCTTTCGTCAATGGCATCAAGGCCGCCCGCGAGCGGATCGTCGCCAGGACGGACGAAGACCGCACCGACTTCCTGCGCCGACGCGGTTTCTCCAAGGCCGAGACCGGCAAGATCATCGACACAGTCCTGGCAGAGGAAGGCCGTCCGCCCGAGAGCATCTTCGATTTCGTGCAGGGCATCACTGCCGTCGCGCGCGACAAGCCGCATCAGGACGCCCGCCTCGACATGGAAGGCAAGGCCAAGAAGCTGCTCGATCGAGCGGCCTGATTTCCGCGAAGTCGGGGATGCGGTTTTCCGTGTCTCCGGCTTTGCGCTTCCGTCTCTTTCCGGTTTGCCGGTCCGTGGCGCTGCCCCCTTTAGAGGAAGAGGGCGGCGCTTCGCTTTGTGACGGGTTGGAGGCTGAGAGAGAGTCTTTCGGCCGCCCGTCGTGGAGTATCCCGACATGGCAACCGCTGTTCAGAAGATCGCGTCCCTTGGCGAGCGTCGCGACATCCCCTTCAACAAGCTCATCCTGAGCCAGGCCAACGTCCGCAAGACCAAGGCCGGCGTCTCGATCCCGGAACTGGCCGAGGATATCGGCCACCGCGGCCTTCTTCAGAACCTCAACGTCCGCCCTGTGCTCGATGGCGAGGGCGTGGAAACCGGCATCTTCGAGGTCCCGGCCGGCGGTCGCCGGTTCCGGGCGCTCGAACTACTGGTCAAGGCCAAGCGACTGGCCAAGACCGCGCCGGTCCCCTGCAACGTCCGCGACGCTGGCTCCGCGATCCCCGCCGAGGAAGACAGCCTCGCCGAGAACGTCCACCGCGAGGCGCTGCATCCGCTCGATCAGTTCAAAGCCTTCCAGGCCCTGATGGAACGCGGCATGGGCGAGGAGGATATCGCCGCCCGCTTCTACGTCACCCCGGCCGTGGTCCGTCAGCGGCTGCGCCTCGCTTCGGTCGCCCCGGCGCTGCTCGACGTCTATGCTGAGGACGGCATAGCGCTCGACCAGCTCATGGCCTTCACCGTGTCGCACGACCATGCGCGGCAGATGGAGGTGTGGGAGACGATCCAGCGATCCTACAGCCGCCAGCCCTACGAAATCCGCCGCATGTTGACCGAAGGTGCGGTGCGCGCTTCCGATCGCCGTGCGCAGTTCGTCGGGATCGAAGCCTATGAGGCAGCCGGCGGCGCAACGCTGCGCGACCTGTTTCTGGCCGACGACGGAGGATGGCTGCAGGACCCGGCTCTTCTCGACACCCTCGCCACCTCGAAACTCGGCGCAGCGGCCGAGGAAATCGCGGCCGAGGGCTGGCGCTGGATCGATGCCGCGCTGGACTTCCCCTACGGCCACACCACCGGTTTGCGCAGGATCGCGGGCGAACGCCCCGAACTCTCCGCCGACGAACAGGCCGCCTATGAGGCCCTGACCGAGGAACTGGACCGGCTCTACGCCGAGCATGACGATGGCGAGGACCTGCCGGAGGCGGTCGATCTGCGGCTCGAGGAGATCGAGACGGGGATCGCCGCCTTCCAGAACCGGCCGACCCTCTACGATCCGGCCGAGATCGTGCGCGCTGGCGCCTTCGTCAGCATCGACAGCTCGGGCCGGCTGACCGTCGAGCGCGGCTATGTCCGTCCCGAAGACGAGGCGCCGATCGAGCCCCGGACCGATGGCGACGGCGAAGCCGAAGGAACGACGACGACCTCGGAACCTATGCGAGCGGTCATCACCATCGGTGGCAAGCCCGAACCGGAGGATGACGAGGACGATGTCGTTAAGCCGTTGCCCGAACGCCTGGTCAGTGAGCTGACGGCCCACCGCACCCTCGCGCTGCGGGATGCGCTGGCACGCAACCCGCACGTCGCCATCACGGCGCTGCTGCACAAGCTGGTGCTCGACACCTTCCACCGCACCTCGTCTTCCGGCGGGTGCCTGGAGGTCTCGGTCCGTCACGTCTTCTTCTCTGTCCAGGCCGCCGACCTGAAGGACAGCACGTCCGCCAAGTCGGTGGCGGAACGGCAGGAAGGCTGGGAGGCCGACATCCCGCAGGATGAGGATGCCTTGTGGAACTGGCTGGTCGATCTTGACGACGCCAGCCGGACGGCCCTGCTGGCGCATTGCGTCTCTTACGGCGTCAATGCCCTCTCCGAGAAGGTCGACCGCTACGGCGGCTCCGGCATCTCTCAGCACGGGTTGGAGCGCCGGCTGAAGCAGGCCGATCGGATCGCACGCGCTGTCGGTCTCGACATGGCGGAAGCGGGATGGCGCCCGACCGTCGACAATTATCTCAGCCGGGTGACCAAGCCGCGCATCCTCGAAGCGGTGCGTGAAGCCAAGGGCGACGCGTCAGCGCAGCTTATCGATCATCTGAAGAAGGGCGACATGGCCAAGGAGGCCGAGCGGCTGTTGGTCGACACCGGCTGGCTGCCCGAACCGCTTCGACTCGCTGATCTCGCAGCCGATCCTGCATCGGATGCTCAGAGCGGCGGGGAAGCCGAGGTGGCCGAGCTGCCCGACTTCCTGAGCACTGACGAAGATCCGGAAACGCCGGCCAACGGCGAGGACGACGAACGTCACCTTGTCGCCGCCGAATGATGGGCTCGCGGGGCGGTTTCGGCCGCTCCGCACCTTCCTCCAATTGAAGGACCTTCCGCATGGCGCAATCCAGCCCTACGCCAACCCGGCACGTCGTCTTCCAGTACCTCGTGCCGGTCCATGTCGAGGTCGAGGATGACCTCGTTGTCCGAGTGACCGTCATCGACGAGACGCCTGTCCGCGACCCCACCGTGGTCGAGGGCAATCCCGAGTACCTGGCTCAAGCCGTGGCGGCCGCCGATGACGGCCAATCCTGGCCGTCCTGGCAGTTCGGCTACTGACCCTTCCAACCACCATCCCGACCCATCCGAGCCCGGCCCAGCGCCGGGCTCTTTTCGTTTCAGGAGCCCGACATGCCCGATTTTCTCACCCGCTTCTCCTGCCTGCTCGACGTCGGCTCGGTCGCCAATGTCGCGCGGGCCTTCGACCTCTACATCGCGCTGATGGCCGAGAACGGTCACGAGGACCCGCCCGCCGAGCCGTTCCTGCTCTCCCTGACACCCAAGCACGGCGCGACGCGCCTCTGGCTTCGCGACCCCGGAACCGCCGATCCGCAATTGCTGATCACCTTCGTCACCCGCTGCGCGGAGACGTTCGGGCTCACCGGCACCTGGGGCTTTCAGTGGGCCGGCGTCGCCTCGGAACCTGTCGTCGACGGTTTCTCCGGCGGCGCCCATCTGCTCGATCTCTCCACCGGCCGCACGATCGAGTGGATCAGCACCGGCCGCTGGCTCGCCGAAGGAGATGCGCGATGATCCCCGACCATGCGCGCGCCAATTTCCAAACCCTGCTGCGCGCCGCGGAAAGTGGCGATCTGGCGTTGATGGAATGCACGGACGCCGCGACCGGCGAGCCGCGCTATGTCATCTGTGCGGTCGGCCGTGACGGTGGCGACTATATATTCACGCCGTTCGGCCATCTGGCAGATGGCAATCCCTACGACTCCTACCTTCCGCCCAATACGGGCGGCGAAATAGCTGCCTGAATTCTACCAGACAGCCACTTCCCATTGCCCGTTGACGCGCGCGAAGCCGACTGGCCGGTTCTGCGGCGTAGCGTTCGCCCGCGTGGCATCCATCGTGAGCTGCGTCATGCACGTCACGCCAGGTCCAACACCGCCCGGCGAACATTCCCCGAGCTTGAGCGTCGCATTGGCCAGCGACGTCCCCGTGAAAAGGCGATGGCGGCGGACGGCCGCGATGGCCTCGTCCTCGGTCGGCTGTGCGACACCAGCGACAGCGGCGGCCGATGCGCCGCCGGGCGTGATCACCGGGCGGAGCAAGAAGCCTACGCCAAAGCCCACTACGAGGCATCCTCCGGCCACCATGCCGATCACACTTCCCTTCATCACCGTCTCCCTTCGGGGCCTCGCTCGGTCGGGCGGACATGCGTCCCCGATCGCCGGGGCCGAGTTTCGCCATGTGCTGGATGGAGGAGTGTAGCGCCGCGCCGCCCACCTCGGAAGGCCGCGCGGTCAGGCGGTCATACCGCGCGCCAGAGCGAGAGGTTGGCCGGGACGGGTTCGAGCCGGTCCGGTCGAGAGAGAGCGCCGCCGGTTCGTCCCGATCCGCTCTCCGAGGTTCTTCCCATGACGATGATCCCTGCATCAGCGGCAGCTCCGCTGGCCGCGCCGCTTCCCCTCAGCGGTCTCCCTGATCCTTCTGCTGCTATTTTCCGAGCCGCACAGCTCTTGCTTCCCCATCTCGAACGCGGTCAGCGCGTCGATGCGCAGATCCTGCGCGCCGCCATGGAAGCGGAGTTCGGTGCCTCCGATACCACGGGCGCCTGGGACTGGAAGTCAGCCTACGAGGCCTGCGAGGTCGCGACGGTCCTCTTCCTCCGCAAGTACGGCAATGCGCTTTTCCGCAAAGCCGGCTCTCCGGCCGCCGCGCTGCCGATGCTGGCGAAGATCGCCACCATTCTTCCCACCCACACACGGCGATCGGAGGAGAGCCAGTCATTCCAGCAGTTCTCGACGCCGCTTCCTCTCGGCGTCGCCGCGCTAACCGCTGCGGCGATCACGCCTGCTGATCGCGTGCTGGAGCCGTCCGCTGGCACCGGCCTTCTCGCTGTCCTGGCCGAGATCGCCGGCGGCGCGCTCATGCTGAACGAGTTGGCCGACACCCGCGCCGACCTCCTGGCCTCCCTCTTTCCGGATATCGCCGTCACCCGCTTCGACGCGGCCCAGATCGACGATCATCTCGCGCCGGACAGCGTGCCCAGCATCATCCTAATGAACCCGCCGTTCTCGGTGATGGCGAACGTGACGGGCCGGATGGCCGACGCCGCCTATCGCCATATCGCCTCCGCGCTGGCGCGACTGGCCAATGGCGGGCGGCTGGTGACGATCACCGGATCGAGCTTCTCACCGGATGCGCCCGCCTGGCGCGACGCCTTCGTCCGACTTCAGGAACATGGCCGCGTGGTATTCACCGCCGCGATCGACGGTGCGGTCTATGCCAAGCATGGCACGACCATCGACACTCGCCTGACCGTGATCGACAAGGCCCCGGCGGAAAACGCCGTCGCATTCCCAGCATCACCAGGCGCTGCCCCCGACGTCGCCACCGTGATCAGCTGGATCGGCGAGCATGTTCCGGGACGTTTGCCGGTCGATACCGGCATCTCGGTTCCCGCCGCCGTCCCGGCAGCCGCGCCGAGTACCGTTCGCGGCTATCTCGCGCGCGCCGCCGTATCTTCTCCCCTCCGCACTGTTAGCGAACCCGAAGGCGTCGAACTCGCTTATGAGATCGTGGACTGGACGCCTGCCGAAGATGGCCGGATCACCGACGCGATCTATGAAGACTACGGGTTGCAGGCGATCCGTATCCCCGGTGCTCAGCCCCATCCGACCAAGCTGGTACAATCCGTGGCGATGGCCTCGGTCGCGCCGCCCAAGCCGAGCTATCGGCCCCGGCTGCCGGCGAACATCGTCAATGATGGGCTCCTCTCCGACGCCCAGCTCGAAACCCTCATCTACGCCGGCGAGGCGCATGCGGACTTCCTCGCCGGTTCGTGGACGCTCGATGAGACCTTCGACGTCGTCTCGGCCGCGCCCGACGATGCGCCGAACGCCGTGCGCTTCCGCCGAGGCTTCATGCTCGGTGACGGCACCGGTGCCGGCAAAGGCCGCCAGTCTGCCGGCATCATCCTCGACAACTGGATGCAGGGGCGCCGCAAAGCGGTGTGGATCTCCAAATCCGACAAGCTGCTGGAGGACGCGCAACGTGACTGGTCGGCGCTCGGCATGGAACGGCTGCTGGTCACGCCGCTATCGCGTTTCCCGCAGGGCAAGGACATCACGCTATCGGAAGCCGTCCTATTCACCACCTATGCCACGCTACGGTCCGACGATCGCGGCGAGAAGCTTTCCCGCGTCAAGCAGATCGTCGAATGGTTGGGCTCCGACTTCGATGGAGTGATCATCTTCGACGAAAGCCACGCCATGCAGAACGCCGCTGGTGGAAAAGGCGAACGCGGCGACGTCGCCGCCTCGCAGCAGGGCCGTGCGGGCCTCCGGCTCCAGCACGCCCTGCCGAACGCACGCGTGGTCTATGTCTCGGCGACCGGCGCGACCACAGTCCACAATCTCGCCTATGCCCAGCGGCTCGGCCTGTGGGGTGGCGAGGACTTCCCGTTCTCGACCCGCGCCGAATTCGTCGAGGCGATCGAGGACGGCGGCGTCGCGGCGATGGAAGTCCTGGCCCGCGACCTGCGCTCGCTCGGTCTCTACACCGCGCGGTCGCTCTCCTATGACGGCGTCGAATACGAACTGGTCGAACACCAGCTCACCCCCGAGCAGACTGGCATCTACGACTCCTATGCCGGCGCCTTCGCCGTCATTCATAATAATCTCGACGCCGCCATGCAGGCCGCCAACATCACCGGCGACAGCGGCACACTGAATCGGCAGGCCAAGTCCGCCGCCCGCTCGGCCTTCGAATCCGCCAAGCAGCGGTTCTTCGGCCATCTGCTGACCTCGATGAAGACGCCGACACTGATCCGCTCGGTCGAGCAGGACCTGGTCGACGGCCACTCCGCCGTGATCCAGATCGTTTCCACCGGCGAGGCGCTGATGGAGCGCCGTCTCGCGGAAATTCCGACGGAGGAATGGAACGACGTCCGGGTGGACATCACCCCGCGCGAGTACGTTCTGGATTATCTCGCCCATTCCTTCCCGGTGCAGCTCTATGAGCCGTTCACCGACAGCGACGGCAATCTGTCGTCGCGACCAGTGTTTCGCGATGGCCAGCCGGTCGAGAGCCGTGACGCCGTCGCCCGTCGCGACCGCCTGATCGAGAGGCTAGCTTCCCTACCTCCGGTCCCCGGCGCGCTCGACCAGATCGTCCAGCGCTTCGGCACCGATGTCGTGGCGGAGGTGACGGGACGTTCGCGCCGCATCGTCCGCAGGACTAGCCCCGGCGGCATCGACCGCCTCGCCGTGGAGAACCGCGCCGCCTCGGCCAATCTGGCCGAAACGCAGACCTTCATGGACGATCAGAAGCGCATCCTGATCTTCTCCGACGCCGGCGGCACCGGGCGCAGCTACCACGCCGACCTGTCGGCGCGGAACCAGCGGCTACGCGTCCACTATCTGCTGGAGCCGGGCTGGAAGGCCGACGCCGCCATTCAGGGCCTGGGCCGCACCAACCGGACCAACCAGGCGCAGCCACCGCTGTTCCGGCCGATCTCGACGGACGTGAAGGCCGAGAAGCGGTTCCTATCGACCATCGCCCGCCGCCTCGACACGCTGGGCGCGATCACGCGCGGCCAGCGCCAGACCGGCGGTCAGGGTCTGTTCCGGCCCGAGGACAATCTGGAATCGCACTATGCCCGCGATGCACTGCGCC
Organism: Sphingomonas sp. NPDC092440; assembly: GCF_044754985.1. Lineage (NCBI taxonomy): Bacteria > Pseudomonadati > Pseudomonadota > Alphaproteobacteria > Sphingomonadales > Sphingomonadaceae > Sphingomonas > Sphingomonas sp. NPDC092440. The sequence goes on from NZ_JBIVQA010000007.1 coordinate 315,584, forward strand.
AGCTCTATCTCCTGCTGGTGCGGGGCAAGGTCGATGGGTGCTCGCTCCAGATGTTCGAGGACGCCACCGGCCTGTCGCTGATGGATTCCACCGGCATCAAGGATGAACTGCCGCCGATCACCACCTTTCTTAACCGGCTGCTGGCGCTGACCATCGAACTCCAGGGCGTCCTGTTCACGGCGTTCGAGCGGCTTCTGAACGCCAAGATCGAAGGCGCCATCGCGTCGGGCAGCTACGACGTCGGGTTGGAGACGCTGCAGGCCGAGAGTTTCATCGTCACCGACCGCCGAACGATCCACGTTCATCCCGGCACCGGCGCCGAGGCTCGGCTGCTGACCATCACCCGGCGCCAGCGCAACCGCCCCGTGACGCTGGCCGAGGCGCTCGATCATCTCAACGACCCGGGCACCAGGCTGCTGATCAACGAGCGCTCGGGCCGCGCCGCCGTGCAGATACCGACCACCAGCATCATGCTGGACGATGGCGAGATCGAACGGCGCGCGCGGCTGATCCGGCCGATGGAGGCGCACAACATCCCCATCAAGATGATGGACGAGACCCATTGGGTGCAGGCCGAGCGGATCGCCTTCAAAGCAGCCTGGGATGCCGAGGCCGCCGAGGTGCCTGAATATGCCGACAGCACCATCCATGTCGTCAGCGGGCTCTTGCTGCCGATCTGGAAGCGGCTGCCCAAAGAATCGACGCGGGTCTATCGGCTCCAGACAGATGACGGCGAGCGCATCGTCGGCCGCCGCGTCTCGCCCGCCTGGGTTGCCGGCGCGCTCGCGACCGGCACGTCAACCCTGACGCCCGACGATGCCTTCATGGCGCTGATGGACGGAAAGACCATCCTCGATCTGACCGAGGGTCTTCAGCTTCGCCGCGTCAGGGTCATGGGCGCCAACCGCATCGAGCTGTCCGGTTTCACCGACGCCATGCGCGACCGCCTGCGGGCCTATGGCTTGTTTCACGAGATCATCTCGTGGAAGCTGCGGATGTTCGTGCCGACCGATACGACCGGCGCTGCGATCATCGCCAAGGTGCTGGAGCGCTACCCTGTCGAACGCATCGGCGAGCGGGAGGCGGCGTGATGGCACGGCTGGACGCTTCCGATCTGGCGATCCGTCTCGGCCGGCAGGCCTATGCGGTCTGCCGTCATTATCTCTCCGCCGGTCACCGGGAGGGACATTATTGGCTGGTCGGCGATGTGCGCAACACGCCCGGCCGGTCGATGTTCGTGCGCCTGAAGGGTGGCGAAACCGGCAAAGGCGCGGCCGGCAAATGGACGGACGCCGCCACCGGCGAGCATGGCGACCTGCTCGACGTCATCCGCGAAAGCTGCGGTCTGGTCGACTTCAAGGACGTTGCCGATGAGGCGCGCACCTTCCTGTCGATGCCACATCCCGAACCGGACCGTCCGCATGGTGGCGAGCGCAAATCACCAGCCCCGACCGGATCACCGGAAGCGGCACGGCGGCTCTTTGCCATGGCGCAGCCGATCTCGGGCACGCTCGTAAAGACGTATCTGCGTACACGCGGCATTACGGATTTGCACGGAACCGGAAGCCTGCGCTTCCATCCCCGCTGCTATTACCGGCCTGACGAATATTCCCCGACCGAGACCTGGCCGGCGATGATCGCATCGGTCACCGATCTCGACGAGCGTCAGACCGGCGCACATCGCACCTGGCTCGCCCCTGACGGCTCGGACAAAGCCCCGATCGACACGCCGAGACGGGCGATGGGCGACCTCCTGGGACACGCCGTTCGCTTCGGTGTGGCGGGAGAAGTGATGGCGGCCGGCGAAGGCATCGAGACGATGCTGTCGCTCAGAATGGCGCTGCCCACCATGCCGATGGCGGCGGCGCTCTCGGCGGCGCATCTCTCGGCCATCCTGTTCCCCGACACCTTGCGCCGGCTCTACATCGCCCGCGACAACGATCCGGCCGGCGACGGTGCGATGGCGACGTTGATCGAACGGGCGAACGCGGCCGGGATCGAGGCGGTCGTAGTGTCTCCGAGACTGGGCGACTTCAACGAGGATCTCCGCTTGTCTGGTCTGGACAGCCTCCGTGCAGCGGCACGAGTGCAGATCGCGCCACAGGACGTCGCACGCTTCATGGCGCTGGCGGCATAGGCCGACAGGAGAATGCAGTCGGCGGGAGCGCCGTCGTCGGCGTCGCTCGGATGATCCCCAGGTCGGAGAGAACCGCGCCCCGGCCTTCGAGAGGGCGATCGGCCAGCAAACGGCCCGGACCCGCAATGCCTGCGGCGGACTATTTTCCGGCGCGGCCAGAGGCCGCTTTCCATCGCGAGGCAAAATAGCCCGCCTTCGTCCTCCTCCGCTATGCTCCGGCCCTCCGCTTCGCTGCGGATGCAGGTCCGGCCCGCCCGCAGGCTTTCGTCGCCATGAAGGCCGCGAGGGTCGCGGTCGAACCGACGGAGCATCCCGATGAGCGAGCACGACGACTACGAACCGCACCACGCCTCTTCCCCCACCGACCATGTCCTCAGCGAACTCCAGCTTTACGGCTACCGTCCCTTCACGGACGAACCCGATCCCCGACCACTTCCGGAGGGCGACCATGTCGCCGGCGCCATCGCCGACATCTTCGACGCCCTGATCGTCACTTTGGAGGACACCCGCCTCGAGCCCGACCTCGACGATCTCCTCTGGTCGACGGTCAACGTCTTCCACCGGGCCAACGAACGGATCGAGCGCGAGCTGGACGACAACGAGCAGGCGCAGCGCCGCGGCCAACGCGAACAGGACGGCAGCGAAGTGAAGGCCGTCGAGCTGGAACGCCTGACGGCCGAGGGCCAGACCATGATCGAACGCCGCAACGCCTTCGAGCTGATGCGCGACCAGGCGGCCGAGCACTACGAGCGCCACACCGGATCGAACTGGCGACCGCGCAGCGGATCGATGGTCAACCATCGCAACCTGACCTCGGCGATGATCGACAGCCGGGACTTCCTCGCTGCCAAGAAGCGGGCCGACAATCAGTTGCTACTACCTGCCGGTCCAAAGATCGCCTTTACCGGCGGGCTCGACTTCAACGATCACCACCTGATCTGGGCCAAGCTCGATCAGGTCCACGCCAAGCACCCCGACATGGTGCTGCTGCACGGCAAGTCGCCGAAGGGCGCCGAGAAGATCGCGGCCAAATGGGCCGACGCCCGCAAGGTGCCGCAGGTCGGCTTCGCCCCCGACTGGACGAAACACGCCAAGGCCGCACCGTTCAAGCGCAACGATCAGATGCTGGACGTCCTGCCGATCGGGGTCATCGTCTTCCCCGGCACCGGCATTCAGGACAATCTCGCCGACAAGGCGAGGAAGCTCGGCATCCCGCTGTTCGACTTCCGCCCGAAGGGAGGTGGCGCGTAAGCGCCGCCTCTCACAGCATCTCGGGTCGAAACAGCGATCTGCGGCTGATGACCTTGCCGGACACCACGAACACGCCATCGCCGGTGTAATGCAGCGTCTCGGGATGCTTAGGCGACGTGGCGACATGCGCCTTCACCACCTCGAAGATAAAGAAATTGTACTTGTCGACCAGCGCGTCGTCGTGAAGGCGGCATTCGAAGCTGGCATGGCATTCGCCGATCAACGGCGCATCGACCTTGCTCGCCTCTTGCTGCGTGAGATTGAACTTGGCGAACTTGTCGATCTCGGCCCCCGACGTGTTGCCGATCCCCACCACGGTATCGGTCAGCGCCGTCGTCGGCAGGTTGACCACGCATTCCCGGCTTTCGCGGATCATGCGGTGGCTGTGATTGCCGCCGGAGATCATCAGGCCGACGAGAGACGGCGAGAATTCCAGGATCGTGTGCCAGCCGAGCGTCATGATGTTGATCGCGCCCTGCCACTTTGATGACACCAGCACGATCGGACCGGGCTCCAGATAGCGCCGCACCTGGCTGACGGGGAAGTCGGTCTTCTCAGGCACCTTCGGCATGGGCGTTCTCTTCGACAACTGCGCTTTGCATGATCATACCCGGCCATGTCGGCAGCATCACGACCGGCAGCATGGCGGCGATGCTTTGGCGCGAAAGCATTGAACGGGCGTTACCATGGTGGCCCCGGTCATGGCGGAAAACCATCCCCCGCTTCCAATGCGCTGATCCTTGGTCCAGCCGCTGGCCTGACGCCATCAACCCGTAAAGGGTCGGACTACGCAAAGCGTGCCGCCGCTCCGGCTTCGCCTGCGCGGTGATCGCGGCCATCGGCCGGACACATCGGGCGCCTGTCGCGCGGGAGATGGTCTCCCGCCTCCAAGACAGGAGCCGGTCAGATGACCCTCAATCAAGCTCACGCCTTCGCCTTCAGCCTCGCTACGACCCTCATGGTCACCATCGTCATCTTCCAGGCCGGCGACGGCTCCATGGGCGTCATGCCGGCCGGCGAATATGACGGCGAACTCGCCGCCATCGTTCACGAGATCGATCCCTTCGCCCGCTGACCGCGGGCAAGGCGTCGCGACCGCAAGCGGGAATCCTACTGGATTTCCGCTCCCGTCCCGCCTTCTCTTTGGCTATACTGGCGACGCGCCGTGGTGGTGGTGGTGGAGGCGCGACCGTCAGACCTCTATCTCACGGAGAACACCACCATGGTTTTCATCGGCATCCTCTCCAGCATCGCGGCGATCGGCGCCCTGTGCTGGCTTCTATTCACACTGGCTGTCTTCGCGCTGCCGTTCTTCGCGGGCGTCAGCGCCGGGACTTGGGCCTTCCAGACCGGCGCCGGTTGGCTCGGGGCGATCCTCGTCGGCCTCGCCGCCGCCGCGCTGACGCTCGGCCTCGGGCAGTTCCTGCTCGCCTTCATCCGTCCGCTCTGGATACGGCTCGCGATCGCACTCGCCTTCGTCGCGCCTGCGGCGCTCGCCGGCTACCATGCGACACATGGCATCGTGAAACACACCATGCCCTCCGACACCTGGCAGATCATCTTCTCCGTCATCGGCGCAGTCGCCGTTGGCGTCACGGCGCTGATTCGGGTGACAGCAATGGCCGTGCCCGGGCCAACCGTGCAGAATGTTGCGCGCGCCTGACATCGTTGCCGGCGGCGGGACGGTGGGTTGATGTCTTACGTGTCGCGCTCCTCGTCGGCAGGGTCGTTCTCAATCGCGTTGATCGGATCAACGGCTAACCCAATTGACGCGCCATGCCCTCGGTGACGGTGCTGGGGGCAATGCCCTGACGGCGCGCCCAACGACGGTGCGAGTGCCGAGAGGGGGCGATCGCGTGGGCGACGGGCAGGAGTCGGCGGAACGGAGCGTCTGCCGGAGCTGGTTTGAACCGCGGTGCCAGGCGTCGTCACGGTCCATCGGTTCGGGGTGGTCGCCACGTTCTCCTGTGATGCGTCTCTGTCAGGTCGACCGCTCCAAAACGGCCTCTTCAATGGGCTGATCTGGCCGAAGGTCGGCTGCGCCTCGATCGCCTATGCCGCAACAGCGGCGTCGAAACTTTCTTCCCCTGCCGGCTGCGCCGTCATTCCTCGCGAGCCAAGAAAGCCCCTCCTTTGCTGTCAGGCCCCTGCGGGGTGCGCCGTCAATCGCCTCCGGCCTGTCGATCGCCATCGAGGCCGCAATGGTGCGGGCTCGGAACAGAGTTCAAGGAGAACTACCATGGCGACCATCGGCACCTTCAAGAAGACCGGCAACAACGAGTACACCGGCGAAATCGTCACCCTCAGCCTGCAGACCAAGAACGTCCGCATCGTCTCCGAGGCCCGCGCTACCGGAGAGAACGCCCCCAGCCACCGCGTCTTCGTCGGCCGCGCCGAGATCGGCGCCGCCTGGTCCAAGACCTCCAACGAGGGGCGCGCCTATCTGGGCCTGAAGCTCGACGATCCCAGCTTCAATGCCCCGATCTACGCCAACCTCTTCGACGACGAGGAAGGCGAAGGCTTCAGCCTCATCTGGTCCCGCCCTAGCGGCCGCCGCAACGGCGAGTAAGGCCAGCGCGACGCCCCGCCCGGACAATCCGGGCGGGGCCAAACGCCTGACGGTGGAGCGAATCACCTCTGGTTCTGGACACCGGAATCGCGCCCGCTAAAGCCAGAACCGCTGGTCTTTTCTAGCAAGAACGACTATTATAGCCGTAGTTCTGGCGTACGCGTAGGTCCGAGTGGGAGGTGATCATGCATGATCACCGCCCGACAATCACGGGCCGCACGCGCGTTGCTCGGCTGGACACAGGAGACGCTCGCTGACAAGGCCCGGGTATCACTGACCGCGTTGAAGCGCCTTGAATCCGACAGCGGGCTCGAGGTGTATGAATCAACACGCGATCAGGTCCGTCGAGCCTTTGAAGGCGGTGGCATCGTCCTGCTCAACTCCGGCCAAAGCGTGGGAGTGATGCTGGTTGGTGACAAGGACAACCCTTGACGACTTTTTCGGGCGAACCCGCCCGACCATCCTGATTTTGCGTCAAACCGCGGCGGTGTGGCGCGGGATATCATTACGGTTAACAAACCGCTCCAAATTGGATACGAATGACTCGTGGGGCTCATCGTGACCAACGCAGAATATCTGGACGAACCGCCGCTCGGCGCGGCGCTCACCGCCTATGACCAGGCGCATCTGAAGCTGTACCTGAGGCTGCTCGACGCCGAGGCGGACGGCGCGACCTGGGAGGAAGTCGTGGAGCTTCTCTTCGGCCTCGATCCCGCAGCGGACCCCAACCGCGCAGCGAAAATTCATGCCGCTCACCTCGCTCGCGCGAAATGGATGACCGAAAACGGCTTTTGCGAGCTTCTCGGCCCCCGCCTCCATTGAGGTGATGCAGAACCTGCATCACGTTGATCCGACTTCGTTCTTCCCACGCCACGCTCAACTTGGGATCGTGACCGCTGCTTGACTCGCGTTGCGTCATAATTTCGCGGAGGCGGTGGAGGATGTCCGAAGATGAAAGTTGGCGGTCTGAGACCGCCTACAACTATATCGACAATCTAACTCCGGGTGACCTTGCCTGGGAATTCCTGCGCCGAAACCCCAACTACCGGAAAGCCTATCAGGAGCTTGTGTCCAGCGGCCGACTCTCACCCGAAACGGCCGAAGAATTTGCGAACCTATGGGGGTTGCGATTTCGGCGCCGACCCTCTCATCGCGGCTCATGCCCAGCAGATTTTTTGGACCCCTCAAGTCGATCCGTCAGCAATAATGTTCGCCGCAGGTCCGCGCCCTGAAGGGTTTTCCATCACTGCCGACGAGTTACGCCTCCGTACCATATTCCAGCACGACCCTGCTCATCTCAGGCTCGATATCCGCGGCGAGCAGTATGACGTCACGCTCGCAGACCCGCAGGACGAGAACCCGCTCGCGGCGATGGTCATGTTCGATGACCTCACACCGGATCGACAGACCGCGCTGACCCGGTTCTGGAGCGCGATCAAAGGCAAGCGCGTCCCGAACGACCCTCGAATGACGCCGCAGCGCCGCGAGCGCGCGCGCCAAATGCTGCGTGCGGTCGATGGACGTCGTGCCGGCGCGACATATCGATCGATCGGGGAGGTTCTGTTCCCTAGTCATAAAATCGACGCCGCCTCCTGGGCCGGGGACGCGCTGCGCGAAATCACGATCCGGCTGGCGCGCGACGGCGTGAAACTCGTTGAAGGCGGCTACCGCTCCCTCCTGCGCCGACCCCGCCGATCATAGCCCGCCATCGTCCGCCTGCGGCGTGTCGAAACTAGATTCCTATCTCCGACATCGTCCGACCCACCGTCTTCACGCCACCGTGCTCTCGAACCGCCGCCTGACGGCAGCGGCCCCCGATGAGAGCACGGAGGCTCGACAATGGCCGATACGACCGCCGGCATCCCGCCACGCTACCTGCGCACGCAGGAGGCCGCTCGCTTCCTCGGACTGTCCGAGCGCACACTGGAGAAGCACCGCACCTACGGCACCGGCCCGGCTTACAGGAAGCTCGGCGGCCGAGTCGTCTACGCCATAGAGGATCTCCAGACGTGGGCCGATCGCGGCCTCGTCAGTTCGACCTCTGATCCGCGCGGCACTGTGCTCCCCGCCAAGCGGCAGGAGCCGTCGGATCGCCGCTTCGCCGGCCGCCAGCCGCGCTGAGACGACACGCCATGTCGTCCCGTCACACACAGCACGACGAGCGTGCGCAGCTCGATCTGTTCCGGGCGCTGCCCGGCGATCTCGCGCCGCGCGACGCGCAGGACCTCATGGCCTATCCGTTCTTCTCGCTTGCCAAGTCGAAGCGCCTGACGCCGATCGACTTCAAGGCGGGTTCGGTGAAAATCCGTGTCGAAGCCGTGCCCGAGCACGGCATGGCGACGATCTGGGACGCGGACGTTCTGATCTGGGCGGCCTCGCAAATCGTCGAGGCCCGTGACGTCGGCCTGCGCCCGTCACGCCTGATGGCGACCACGCCTTACGAGATTCTGAACTTCATTGGACGCGGTGTCTCGCTGCGCGATTACGACCGGCTTAAGGCCGCGCTCGACCGCCTCCAGTCCACCACCATAGCGACCTCAATCCGCCAGCCGACCGAGCGGCGGATGCACCGCTTCTCCTGGATCAACGAATGGAAGGAGCGAGCCGATCACCGCGGCCGCCCGCTCGGGCTCGAACTGATCGTGCCGGACTGGTTCTACGCCGCTGTCCTCGATGACGCGCTAGTCCTGACGATCGACCGCAACTATTTCAGGCTGACCGGCGGTCTGGAGCGCTGGCTCTACCGCCTCGTGCGCAAGCACGGCGGCAAGCAGGAACACGGCTGGAGCTTCGGCTTCCCGCATCTCCACGCGAAGTCCGGCAGTCTCTCGCCGCTCAAGCATTTCGCCTACGACCTGCGCGACATCGTGCGCCGCCAGCCGCTGCCGGGCTATCGCCTGACCATCGAGCAGTGCCTCGGCGGCCCCGAAATCCTGTCCTTCGTACCCACCAATCCCGACGCGCTCGGCATCCCGCGCCGCCGTCGCCGCTCGACAACTCGACCTGGGGATAAGCTGTGAATCATCTCGTGCTATCAGGGACCGGCGCTATCGTGCCATCGGGGACCGGACTCTCGTGCTATCGGGGACCGGAATCGTCGATTCATCGCGCTGAATCAGCAGCTTGCGAGCCCCGTAACTTATCTAACCTAGATTCCTACGGAATCTTTCTAACGGACCCCGCTTTTTCGACCGCTGTGGACGAGTCCCCGATCGCCGGGAGACCGTCATGATCGTCGCGTTCCTCAACCAGAAGGGCGGCGTCGGAAAGACGACGCTCGCCCTCCATCTCGCCGGTGAATGGGCTCGGCATGGGCAGCGCATCACGCTGATCGACGCCGACCCACAGGGATCGGCGCTCGACTGGTCACAGCAGCGCGGCCGGGAGGGATTGGAGCGGCTTTTCGGTGTTGTCGGCCTGGCTCGCGACACGCTCCACCGCGAAGCGCCGGAGCTGGCGCGCGACGTCGATCATGTCGTCATCGACGGACCGCCGCGTGTTGCCGGTCTTATGCGTTCGGCGCTGCTGGCTGCCGATCTTGTACTGATCCCGGTGCAGCCGTCACCGCTCGACGGCTGGGCGTCGGCCGAGATGCTGACGCTGCTCAGCGAAGCGCGGATCTATCGACCGGACCTCAAGGCGCGGTTCGTACTCAACCGCTGTGCAGCCCGCACGATCCTCGCCCGCGAAACCGCTGAGACGCTCGCGGAACACGATCCCCCGCCGCTCCTCACTACCATCGGTCAGCGCATCGCCTTCGCCGATGTCGTGCAGACCGGACGGCTCGCGGCCGAGCAGGACGATACATCGCCCGCCGCGCGGGAGATTGCCGCGCTCGCCGCCGAAGTCACGAGGATCGGGGCATGAGCGAGCGGTCCTCGAAACGCAGTTTCGCGTCCCGGCCGGCCGATCCGGAAAGCTGGATCAAGGCGCCAGACTGTCCATCGCCGCGCGCGGACCCCGCCGCCGAATTTACCGCCAGGCTGACGATCGACGTCACCGCCGACATGCGCGGCCGGATCAAGATTGCCGCCTTCCAGCGCGGACAGACGGTCGCCGAGATGCTGCGCGCGCTGTTCGAGCGCGAGTTCCCCACCAGCGAAGGAGAGCCGCGATGATCGGTGTCGCCGACCCGTCGCTGCGCAGCGGCTTGCCGCCAGCGCCAGCGGCCGATGCACTGACCCATGTCGAGTTGACGTGGGTCGAGAAGAAGATCGAATTCTGGATCAGGTTCGGCCGCGAGATCGCCGAACAGATCCTCGACCGCCGCCGACGCGTCGTGTCGTTCGCACCGGACAGTGTTTTCACCTTCGTTCGCTGGACCTCCAACGACTACGGCACCGCACTTTCTCGGCTCGACATCGTGCGCGCCGTCGGTGCGGGCGAGCGCTGCCAGACTCTGCCATCCGTGCGCCCCGGCGGCGACATCCTGTTGCGCGCCGATGGCTGGCCGAAGGTCGAGCGCGTGCTCCAGCTCATCGATGCGATCGAGGCGCGGGGCATCGAAGCGATCGACGTTTCGCCCGATCACTGGCGACACGTTCACAACCGTCTGACGGCCGGTGAAACACCGCGCGCCTACGACGCGCAGCAGCATCGCGCCTTCCTCTTGCGCCGGAGGATCATGCCATGAGCCGCTTTGGATACGTCATGACGACGTACTTCGCGGTGATGCTGATGGGCGTCCTGTCGATCGTCTCCTTCGCGCCAAAGCTGATCTGGAATGCCTCCGCGAGCACGCCGATCGGCCTCTATGCGATCAGCGCCAGCGACGGATTGGAAGCGACCGACCTCGTCGCCGTAGCGGCGCCGGAGCCGATCGCCACGTTCCTTGCCGATGGCGGATATCTGCCACGCGGCGCGCCGCTGCTGAAGCGGGTAGCAGGCCTTCCCGGTCAACGTGTGTGCCGATCCGGCCGCACGATCACCGTCGACGGCCACGCCATCGGCGACGCGCTCGACCGTGATCGTCGGGGCCGCGAACTGCCGATCTGGCAGGGGTGTCGCGTCATCGCCGACGACGAGCTGTTCCTGATGAACTGGCAGGTCCGCGACAGCCTCGACGGCCGTTACTTCGGCCCGCTCCCCGCCAGCTCGCTCATCGGCCGGGCCACCCCCCTCTACACCGACGAGGACGGCGATGACCGCTTCGTCTGGCGCGCGCCGACGCGGTGACGGCACGCCCATGACCCCGTCCACCGCACAGCCAAGGAGAAACCCATGTCCCTCATCGGTCAATTCACGAGCGAAAATGACGGCTTCATCGGCCACCTGATGACGCTGACATTGCACCAGGACATCATCATCGTTCCGGCCGAACCGTCCGATGCCGAGAACGCGCCAGACTTCCGCGTCCATGTTCTCGACAGCATGAACAACGAAACCGGCGCGGAGATCGGTGCGGGCTGGAAGCGCACTGGCGAGAAGGCCGGCGACTACGTCTCGCTGCAGATCGACGATCCGACCTTCGGTCATCCGATCCGCGCTAACCTCTTCCAGTCCGCCGACGACAAGTCCGCCTGGGGCTTGCACTGGAATCGTCCGCCCAAGCGCGCAGAGCGGGACTGAACGATGTCGGTCCCGCTCCCCAAAGCTGTCGCCGGGCGGTCAAACACCGCCCGGCGCACAGTCCTCCTTCTCCTTTCCGGCCTTCTGCTTTCCGCACCGCTTTGCGCCAATGCGAATGCGCAGACGGTGTCCGCCGAGCGCCCCTCTCGCGTCGCTCCCTACGCCACATTCATCACCGAGGCCGCGCAACGCTTCGGCATTCCCGAGCACTGGATACGCGCCGTCATGCGCGTCGAAAGCGCTGGCAACGTGCGGGCGATCTCGTCGGCCGGCGCGATGGGCCTGATGCAAGTCATGCCCGCCACATGGGCTGATCTGCGCGCCCGTCACCGGCTCGGCGCGAATCCTTACGATCCACGCGACAACATTCTGGCAGGCGCCGCCTACCTGCGCGAGATGCACGACCGCTACGGTTCGCCGGGCTTTCTCGCGGCCTATAATGCTGGTCCCGGCCGCTATGAAGAGTATCTTGCTGGCCGTCCGTTGCCCGCTGAAACCCGCGCCTATGTCGCCGCGCTCGCGCCCATTATCGGCGGCGCAGACGCGCTTGCTCCCGTCACGGTCGCGGCCGCCGATCCCAACGCCTGGACGCGCTCGCCGCTGTTCATCGTGCAATCCGAGCGCGCCGCCACCGCTGTTTCGACGACCGGCGATCGCGCGTCGAATGAGACCCCGGCTGCAACTCCGGTGCGCGATGCCACAGCCATCGCTCCGCAATCCGCAGGCCTGTTTGTCGCCCGAAACGGCGATGGGGGGCCGCGATGACGGTGCTCGCAGCATTTCGCGGAATAGCGTGCTCTGGCGGAAGGATGGCGGTCCGAGGAGGGAGAGCAGGCAACACAACCGCACGATGGCGAGATAAAAGCGCGCGAGGTGCGGCTTGGTGCGGTCGTGTGTTTTCAGGGACTTATGGCGCATTGGCGCGAGGTGCGCCTGATCGGCGCAGCCTGCGCATCCGCCATTTCGCCAAGGATTACCGCGCGATTGCGCGATGTGCGGGGCCTCGGCCATGAGCAGCGAGGACGATTTCCGCATCCGGCCAGGCCGCATCCGCTCGACCCGCGCGCAGCAGGCGCGACCCTTCATCGCCCAAGCGCTGGCGGCCGCGCAGCGCGCCGGCGGCAGCGTCTCGCGGTCCGGCACGATCAGTTCGGGCAACCGCTCGCGTTTCGGGCGCGGCCAGCGCGCGACGGTGCAGGCCAACCGGCTGCTCACCAGCCGATCGCGCAACACCGTAATCAAGACGCGCGTCGTCCGTCGTAGCGCGCGGGCCACGCCGCTTTCCGCCCACCTTAGCTACCTGCGGCGCGAGGGTGTCACCCGGGACGGGGAGAAGGCGCGGCTGTTCGGTCCCGAGACCGAGGACGCCGATCCCAAGGCCTTCGCCGAGCGGACCCAGGATGATCGGCATCATTTCCGGTTCATCGTCTCGCCCGAGGACGCGACGGAGATGTCCGACCTCAAGACCTATGCCCGCGACCTGATGGGGCAGATGGAAAAGGATCTCGGCACCAAGCTCGACTGGGTCGGTGTCGATCACTGGAACACGGATAATCCGCACGTCCACATCATCCTGCGCGGGCGCACCGATGACGGCCAGGACCTCGTCATCTCGCGCGACTACATCAAGGAAGGCATGCGCGCCCGCGCGCAGGATCTCGTCACCCAAGAGTTGGGGCCGCGCACCGATCACGAGATGCGCCGCAATCTCGAACGCCAGATCGAGTCGGAACGCTGGACCAATCTCGACCGCCAGCTTTCGCGCGACGCCTATCGCACCGGCATCGTCGATCTCGCCCCGCATCCCGATCGCCAGCCCGACGAGTTCCACGCGATGAAGGTCGGCCGGCTGCGGAAGCTGGAGACGCTCGGCCTTGCGGATCAGGTCGGCCCCGGCCAATGGGTCGTATCGGAGAATGCCGAGGCGACGCTGCGCGAACTGGGCGAGCGTGGCGACATCATCAAACGCATTCATCGCGGCCTGACGGAACGCGGTATCGAGCGCGGCGCCGCCAGCTATGTGCTCGCCGGCGAGAGCCTCAACGATCCTGTCGTTGGCCGGCTGGTCGATCGTGGTCTCGACGATGAGCTGAAGGGCACCGCCTACGCCGTGGTCGATGGCACGGACGGACGGACCCATCATATCAAGCTGCCCGACCTCGACGCGGCCGGCGATAGCGCGCCGGGCTCGATCGTCGAGCTGCGCAAATTCGACGACGCGCAGGGACGCAGACGGGTCGCGCTCGCCGTCCGCTCCGATCTCGACATCGAGAGGCAAGTCCATGCAACCGGCGCGACCTGGCTCGACCGGCAGGCGATCGCCCGTGAGCCCGTTCCGCTCGGCGGCGGCGGCTTCGGCGCCGAGGTACGCCAGGCTATGGACCGCCGTGCCGACCATCTCGTTGGTCAAGGTCTCGCCGAGCGACAAACACGGGGCGTCAGCTTCTCACCCGGGCTGATCGACATGCTGCGGCAGCGCGAGGTCGACGCCCTTGGCGACAAGCTCGCGGCCGAGACCGGCCGACAATTCTCCAAGGTCGCAACGGGCGAGTATGTGGCGGGCACCTATCGCCAGCGCTTCGCGCTCGCTTCCGGCCGCTTCGCCATGATCGACGACGGCCTCGGCTTCCAGCTCGTGCCCTGGTCGCCGTCCCTCGAACGCCAGATCGGTCAGCACGTCTCCGGCGTGTCGCGCGGTGCCGGTGGCGTCGACTGGAGCTTCGGCCGCAACCGCGGCCTCGGCATGTAGCCCAACCAAGAAAGGAGTGCCCGCCATGTCGGCGACCAAAATCCTCTGGGGCCAGATCCTCACCGTCTTTCTGATCGTGCTCATGACGACCTGGGCGGCGACGCAGTGGACAGCCTATCGGCTCGGCTTCCAGCCCCAGCTCGGACTTCCGTGGTTCGAACTGGCCGGCTGGCCGATCTACTATCCACCGGCCTTCTTCTGGTGGTGGTATTTCTACGATGCCTATTCGCCGCCGATCTTCATCGAGGGCGCCTATATCGCGGCGTCCGGCGGCTTCATTTCCATCGCCGTCGCGATCGGCATGTCCGTCTGGCGGGCGCGTGAGGCCAAGAACGCCGAGACGTTCGGTTCCGCCCGCTGGGCGGTCGCCCCCGAAGTGAGCGCCGCCGGCCTACTGGGCCCGGATGGCGTCATCCTGGGGAAATTCGAGCGTGACTATCTCCGCCACGACGGGCCTGAGCATGTGCTGTGCTTTGCGCCTACCCGATCCGGCAAGGGCGTCGGCCTGGTCGTGCCGTCACTGCTGACCTGGCCGGGCTCTGCGATCGTCCACGACATCAAGGGGGAGAACTGGCAGCTCACCGCCGGCTTTCGCGCGCGTCACGGTCGCGTGCTTCTGTTCGATCCGACCAACGCGAAGTCCGCCGCCTACAATCCGCTGCTCGAGGTGCGTCGCGGCGAGTGGGAGGTCCGCGACGTTCAGAACATCGCCGACATCCTGGTCGATCCGGAGGGTTCGCTGGAAAAGCGGAACCACTGGGAAAAAACGAGCCACGCGTTGCTGGTCGGCGCCATCCTGCACGTCCTCTACGCCGAGGCCGACAAGACCCTGGCTGGCGTCGCCGCCTTCCTCTCCGATCCGAAGCGGCCGATCGATTCGACGCTCGCCGCCATGATGAAGACCGCCCATCTCGGCGAAGCCGGTCCGCATCCGGTGATCGCCAGCGCCGCGCGCGAGTTGCTCAACAAATCGGACAATGAGCGGTCGGGCGTGCTGTCCACCGCCATGTCGTTCCTCGGTCTCTATCGCGATCCTGTCGTCGCCGAGGTCACACGCCGATGCGACTGGCGCATCGTCGATATCGTCGGCGGCAAGCATCCCACGACGCTCTACCTCGTCGTGCCGCCGTCGGACATCAATCGGACCAAGCCGCTGATCCGCCTGATCCTCAATCAGATCGGCCGGCGGCTCACCGAGGATCTGAACGCGAAGGGCAACCGCCATCGCCTTCTCCTGATGCTCGACGAATTCCCGGCCCTTGGCCGCCTCGACTTCTTCGAGAGCGCGCTCGCCTTCATGGCGGGCTACGGCCTCAAAGCCTTCCTCATCGCCCAGTCGCTGAACCAGATCGAGAAGGCCTACGGGCCGAACAACTCGATCCTCGATAACTGCCATGTGCGCGTCAGCTTCGCGACCAATGACGAACGGACCGCCAAGCGTGTCTCGGACGCGCTCGGCACAGCGACCGAGATGCGCGCGATGAAGAACTATGCCGGTCATCGCCTGTCGCCCTGGCTCGGCCACATGATGGTCTCGCGCTCGGAAACAGCCCGGCAACTGATGACCCCCGGCGAGATCATGCAGCTTCCGCCATCCGACGAAATCGTCATGGTCGCCGGTACACCGCCGATCCGCGCGAAGAAGGCGCGATATTATGAGGATCGCCGGTTTCAGGAGCGCATCTTACCGCCTCCGAACCTGGTGAAGCCGACAACGGCCCGACCGGACGACTGGAGCACGCTGCCCCTTCCAGCGACACCGGCCGTGTTGACGGCGACAGGCGGCGGGAGCGGATCGGAGGATGAGGATACGACCGACTCCGAGCGCCGACATCAGCCAGAACTAAGCCGCGCAAAGCCCGTCGAGCCTAAGCAACCCATCGAAAACGAGTTCGAGATCGATCCCCGCGACGATGCCGATGAGGATGCCGCACGTCTCTCCCGCATGAACCACACCATGCGCCAGGTGGCACGCCAAGCATCGCTCGATCCCGGCGACGGCATCGAGCTTTAGGAGGCACCATGGCGAAGCCCCCCAAAAAGCAGCGGCTATCCGTGTATCTCGAACCGGACGTCATGAAGGCGCTCGCCGCGCACGCCGCCCGGCGCGATCAATCCCTCTCGCTGATCGCGGAAGCCGGCATCGCCTCGTTCCTGTCGCCTGATGCTGCCGAGCGGCAGGAGGCGGCGACGACGAAGCGGCTCGATCAGCTCGACCGGCGAATGGCGCGTATGGAACGCGACCTTGGCATCGCCGTCGAAACGCTGGCCGTGTTCATCCGCTTCTGGCTGACGACGAACCCGCCACTACCGGAGCCCGCCCAGGCAGCCGCGCGGGCCAAAGCCGGCGAGCGCTACGAGGCGTTCGTCACTGCGCTCGGCCGGCGACTCGCTCACGGACCGAAACTTAGGCAAGAGATCTCCGAGGATATCGAGCCCACGAACGAAAGTTAGAAAACTCGGCAGGCAAGCCGCAGCCTCGCCGAATAGCTCGATTTGGAGGAAAGTGCTCGGGCAGCTTTCGGTCAAGGTTCGTGAGAACCTCCTGTTCCCTTGCCGGCCAACGTCAGACAACCATCAACCGGTCCGCTATGCGCGCTCGAAGGCGCCACTCGGCGGGTTCGGGTCCGGTCGCCGAAAACTGCCCCTCGTTCAGGAATTTCGCGCCCGGATGATACGGCGTGCACGGGCCAGGTTGGCAATGAGTTCCGTCCGAGTCTGGCGTTCCTGCTTCCATGCGGGTTGACCCGGGTGGGTGCGCCAGGACTCGCTGAGCGGGCTGTTGTCGACAGTGTCGAACCCGAATTGGTCGTACAGTCGCCTTACGATCTCCACCGCGTCGGGAAAATCGCTCGACGCCGAAAGCGCCAGACGGTCGGAGGAGTTGGCTGGCTTCCCCCAAGCGATGATCCGGGGAGCCTGGATGTGCGTGAAGGCCTTGACCACCTTCGATGCGGGAAGCTGCTCCTGACGCAGTTCGTGCTCCGTCTTTTCGCCCCGTTCGACGATCGGGCAATGGCCGTCGCGCCAGGCCATGTAGTTGTTCGTATCGATTACGACCTTCCCCGCAAGCTCAGTCGCAGGCATGTCGTTGACCAGCTTGAGCGGGACGGCCACCACGACGAACTCGCCCGCCGCGGCAGCGCCGGTGGCCGATGCCGCGCGTGCTGAAGGGCCTAGCTCTTCGATGAGCCTCTCCAACGTTTCGGGTCCTCGAGAATTGGCGATGACGACTTCGTAGCCGCTTGCGATGGCGGCGCGGGCGACGTGGCTGCCAACCTCGCCGGCGCCAATGATGCCGATGGTCGTCATAGCTGGCTAGGCGCCGAACGCGCCGTCGATCGTGTGCATTGCCCCGGTCGCGAAGCCCGCCTCCGGCCCCGCCAGCCAAGCCACCATCCCCGCCACTTCCTCAGGCCGCCCGTGCCGCTTGATGGCCATGAAGCTGTGCATCAGGTCTTTCATCGGGCCGTCTGCCGGGTTCGCATCCGTATCGATCGGCCCAGGCTGCACGATGTTGATGGTGATGCCGCGTGGCCCGAAATCCCGCGCCAGCCCTCGCGCCATTCCCTGCAGGGCGGACTTGCTCAGCGCATAGGAAGCCATGCCCGGGTTGGGCATACGATCGCCGTTCACGGAACCTATTACAATGATCCGCCCGCCCTCCGGCATCCGCCGCGCCGCTTCTACCGAAGCGTGATAAGGGGCGTGGACGTTGATCCGAAATAGCCGATCGATTGCGTCTGGGTCCTGTTCCAGCGCATCGCCGAAGACGAGGATGCCAGAATTCACCACCAGCACGTCGAGCGGTCCGCTGTCCCGCACCCGCGCGATCACCGCATCCCGATCCGCGCTGTCTGTCAGGATCGCCGTGCTGTCCGTCTCGGCCGCCAGTCGCTCCGCCGCCTCACGCGATCCGGCATAGGTGAAGGTCACCACCGCACCCTCCGTCGCGAAGCGCCGGACGATCGCCGCCCCAATTCCTCGGCTACCGCCGAGCACCAGAACGGACTTTCCTTGAAACGCGGCCATCGGGCTCTCCTTGAGCTTTAATGTAAGATGCACTACATAAAGCGTCTGATGGTCACGTCAAGGAGTTTTGTAATAGTGACTACAAATACCTCTCGCCCGCGCGGCCGGCCCCGGCGCTTCGATCCCGAGGAGGCGGTTGCCACCGCCCAGCACCTCTTCCACGCTCGCGGCTATGACGCCGTCAGCATCACGGACGTTACCCAGGTTCTGGGCATAAACCCGCCCAGCTTCTACGCTGCCTTTGGCAACAAGGCCGGCCTCTACACCCGCATTCTCAACCGCTATGCCGACACTGACGCCATCCCTCTCGCCGACCTGCTGCGGCCTGACCGTCCCGTGGCCGCATGTCTCGCAGCCGTGCTGGAGGATGCAGCCCGCCGCTACGCCGCCGATCCCGCGGCTGCCGGCTGCCTTGTGCTGGAAGGCACCCGCTGCAACGATCGAGAGGCGCGCGAGGCGGCGCGCGCCTTCAACCTCGCCGCGGAAGGCATGATCCGCCACTACATCGCTGCCCGCTACCCAGAGGACGCCGAGCGAGTGACTGACTTCGTCAGCACGACCATGTCCGGACTTTCCGCCAAGGCCCGCAACGGGCACGGCTTGGACCAACTCCTTGCCACTGCCCGCCTCGCCGGTCTGGCCCTCGCGCAGGCCTTTCCGGGCTGAGAGCTGCGCTGATCGGCGAAGCGATAGCCGCTTTTGGTTCAGGCCTGCTGAGCCGCAGCCGGCTGATCGTGGTCCATAGCGGCCAATTCGATAGCGCGACGCGATATGGTTTTCCCCAAACATTTCGCAAGTAATCGGTAGCTCCGCCGTTTCCCTGTCTTTGTACGCCACAGTACGACGACCACATGATGGTTGTTGTCATGCCCTGATTTCTGCCTCTTCTACTCATCCCCGATCCAGGGCCGCACTTCGCGGACCCGCAAGAGAACGGGGACGACGTGGCGGCCACCCACCAGAAATCGGAGGCGATCCTTCGCGGCGCACGCATGCTGCGCACGGCTCTCGGGCCGGCGATCGCCCGGTTTCTGGAAGACCCCACGATCGTCGAGGTGATGCTCAACCCCGATGGGCGGCTCTGGGTCGACCGGCTCTCCGAAGGGCTTTCAGACACGGGTGAAGTGCTGTCGCCTTCGGACGGCGAGCGGATCATCCGTCTGGTCGCCCATCATGTCGGCGCCGAGGTTCATCCTGGCGCCCCGCGTGTCTCGGCCGAGCTGCCCGAGACGGGGGAGCGGTTCGAGGGGCTGTTGCCCCCGGTGGTGTCCGCGCCGGCCTTCGCGATCCGCAAGCCCGCCGTCGCTGTGTTCACGCTCGACGATTATGTCGCCGCCGGGATCATGGCCCCAGGTCAAGCCGAGACGCTGCGCCAGGCCGTCGCCGACCGGCGCAACATCCTCGTCGCCGGCGGCACCTCGACCGGCAAGACGACCCTCACCAACGCTCTGCTGGCCGAAGTCTCGAAGACCTCGGACCGCGTCGTCCTGATCGAGGACACGCGCGAGCTGCAATGCGCCGCGCCCAATCTGGTCGCGATGCGGACGAAAGACGGCGTCGCCTCGCTCTCCGACCTTGTCCGCTCCTCGCTTCGCCTGCGCCCCGATCGCATCCCGATCGGCGAGGTGCGCGGGGCCGAGGCGCTCGATCTATTGAAGGCCTGGGGCACCGGACACCCCGGCGGGGTCGGAACGATTCACGCTGGCACCGCCATCGGCGCGCTGCGTCGCATGGAGCAGCTCATCCAGGAGGCCGTCGTCACCGTCCCACGCGCCCTGATCGCCGAGACGATCGACCTCGTCGCCGTGCTCTCCGGCCGTGGCGCGTCGCGCCGCCTCACCGAACTCGCCCGCATCGAGGGCCTTGGCCCCGACGGCGACTACCGCGTCACCCCCGCAAGCCAGGCCCTCACAGGAGACCCGTCATGATCAAGCACGCTCTGCGCATTCGCCGCCACATCGCCACGGCGGTGTCCGTCACCTTCGTCTCGCTGGTGCTTGCGCCGGCCGCCCACGCCTCCGGCTCGTCAATGCCCTGGGAGGCGCCGCTGCAATCGATTCTCGAATCCATCGAGGGGCCGGTCGCCAAGATCATCGCGGTGATGATCATCATCATCACCGGCCTGACGCTGGCCTTCGGTGACACCTCGGGCGGCGCGCGCAAACTCATCCAGATCGTGTTCGGCCTGTCGATCGCCTTCGCCGCATCCAGCTTCTTCCTATCCTTCTTCTCGTTCGGCGGCGGGGCGCTCGTTTGATGGCCAACGGCGCGGATCATCATGGCGAGCTGGTGGGCTTCTCGGTCCCGGTCCATCGGGCGCTGACCGAGCACATCCTGCTCGGCGGCGCTCCGCGCTCTATCGCCATTCTCAACGGCACGCTCGCCGCCGCGCTCGGCCTCGGTCTGCGCCTCTGGCTGGTCGGCCTGGGCCTTTGGGCCGTGGGGCATTTCGCGGCCGTCTGGGCGGCCAAGCGCGATCCGCAGTTCGTCGATGTCGTGCGCAAGCATTTGCGCATCCCCGGCCACCTGTCGGTTTGAGGAGCGACGCCGATGATGAACCTCGCCGAATATCGCAACCGCAATACCCGTCTCGCCGACTTCCTGCCCTGGGTCGCTCTGGTCGGCGAAGGCATCGTCCTGAACAAGGACGGCAGCTTGCAGCGCACCGCAAGATTTCGCGGACCCGACCTCGACAGTGCCGTTCCGGCCGAACTGGTCGCGGTCGCCGGACGCCTCAACAACGCCTTCCGTCGCCTGGGCTCTGGCTGGGCGATCTTTGTCGAGGCGCAGCGCCATGGCGCTGCGACCTATCCCGCCAGCATGTTCGCCGACAGCGCGTCGGCCTTGGTCGACGCCGAGCGGAAAGCCGACTTCGAGGAAGCCGGCGCGCATTTCGAGTCGAGCTACTTTCTCACCTTCCTCTATTTGCCGCCCGCCGAAGACGCGGCGCGCGCAGAGACCTGGCTCTACGAGGGTCGCGATCACGCCGGCGTCGATGCGCACGAGATCCTGCGCGGCTTCGCAGACCGCACCGATCGCATTCTTCAGCTCATCGACGCCTTCATGCCGGAATGCGCTTGGCTCGATGACGGCGAGACCCTGACCTATCTGCATTCGACCGTCTCGACCAAGCGCCATCGCGTCCGCGTGCCCGAGACGCCGATGTATCTCGACGCGCTGCTCGCCGATCAGCCGCTGACCGGCGGGCTGGAGCCACGCCTGGGCGACGCGCATGTCCGCATCCTCACCATCGTCGGCTTCCCGACCGCGACCACGCCGGGCATTCTCGACGAGCTGAACCGCTTGGCATTTCCCTATCGCTGGTCGACGCGGGCCGTGCTGCTCGACAAGACCGACGCCACCAAACTGCTGACCAAGATCCGGCGGCAATGGTTCGCCAAGCGCAAGTCGATCGCCGCCATCCTCAAGGAGGTGATGACCAACGAGGCCTCCGCGCTGGTCGACACCGATGCGGCTAACAAGGCGGCCGATGCCGACATGGCGTTGCAGGAGCTGGGCGCGGACTACGCCGGCCAGGCCTATGTCACGGCGACGATCACCGTCTGGGACGATGATCCGCGCGTCGCCGCCGAGAAGCTGCGCATGGTCGAGAAGGTCATCCAGGGCCGCGATTTCACGGCCATTCCCGAGACGATCAACGCGGTGGACGCCTGGCTCGGCTCACTACCCGGCCATGTCTACGCCAACGTCCGGCAACCGCCGATCTCCACATTGAATCTCGCCCACATGATCCCGCTGTCGGCGGTGTGGGCGGGACCGGAACGGGACGAGCACTTCGATGCACCCCCACTGCTTTACGGCAGAACCGAAGGCTCGACCCCGTTCCGGCTTTCCATCCATGTCGGCGATGTCGGCCACACCCTGATCGTCGGGCCAACGGGCGCCGGCAAGTCGGTGCTGCTGGCGCTGATGGCGCTGCAGTTCCGGCGCTATTCGCAGTCGCAGGTTTTCGCCTTCGACTTTGGCGGATCGATCCGCGCCGCCGCGCTCGCCATGCGCGGAGACTGGCACGATCTTGGCGGTGGCCTCACCGAAGGC
This sequence comes from Sphingomonas sp. NPDC092440, assembly GCF_044754985.1. NCBI lineage: Bacteria > Pseudomonadati > Pseudomonadota > Alphaproteobacteria > Sphingomonadales > Sphingomonadaceae > Sphingomonas > Sphingomonas sp. NPDC092440. Next base: position 337,949 of record NZ_JBIVQA010000007.1, read on the forward strand.
TCAGACGACAGCGTGTCGCTTCAGCCGCTCGGGCGCATCGACGATGTCGCCGAGCGCGCCTGGGCCTCCGACTGGCTGATCGCGATCCTGGGGCGCGAGAGCGTGCCGGTCACGCCCGAGGTGAAGGAGCATCTCTGGTCGGCGCTCTCCTCGCTGGCGTCCGCGCCGATCAACGAGCGGACGCTCACCGGCCTGTCCGTCCTGCTGCAATCCAACGACCTGAAGCAGGCGCTTCGGCCCTATTGCGTCGGCGGTCCCTATGGCCGGTTGCTCGACGCCGAGGCCGAGCATCTGGGCGAAGCGAATGTCCAGGTCTTCGAAACAGAAGGGTTGATCGGCACGGGCGCCGCCGCCGCCGTGCTCGCCTATCTCTTCCACCGCATCGAGGACCGCCTCGACGGTCGCCCCACGCTGCTGATCGTCGATGAAGGCTGGCTGGCGCTGGACGACGAGGGTTTCGCCGGTCAGCTCCGCGAGTGGCTGAAGACGCTGCGCAAGAAGAACGCCAGCGTCATCTTCGCGACGCAGTCGCTCTCCGACATCGACGGCTCAGCGATCGCGCCAGCCATCATCGAGAGCTGTCAGACTCGCATCCTGCTGCCGAACGAACGCGCGATCGAGCCGCAGATCACCGCCATCTATCGCCGCTTCGGGCTCAACGATCGCCAGATCGAGATCCTCGCGCGGGCGATGCCTAAGCGCGACTATTACTGCCAGTCGCGGCGCGGCAACCGGCTGTTCGAGCTGGGGCTGTCGGACGTGGCGCTCGCGCTCTGCGCCGCGTCGTCCAAGCAGCACCAGGCGCTGATCGCGGACGTTCACGCCCGCAGCGGCACGGATGGCTTCCTCGCTGAGTGGCTCGCCGAGAACCGGCTTGCCTGGGCCGCGGACCTCATCGCCGACCTCACCAATGTCATCCCCCAAACCGATCCGGAGACACGCCCATGACCCGTTCTACTCAATCCCGCTCGCTTGCACTGCGTATCACCGCAGCGCTGCTTGCCGCGCCGATCGCGCTTTCGCCGATCCTCAGCACTCCCGCCGCTGCGCAATGGATCGTCTACGATCCGACCAACTATGCGCAGAACGTCCTGACGGCGGCGCGCACCCTCCAGCAGGTCAATCAGCAGATCACCCAGCTTCAGAACGAAGCGACGATGCTGATCAACCAGGCCCGCAACCTCGCCAGCCTGCCATACTCCTCGCTCCAGCAGCTTCAGCAGTCGGTTCAGCGCACCCAGCAGCTCCTGCAACAGGCGCAAGGAATCGCCTACGACGTCCAGCGCATCGACCAGGCGTTCACGTCGACCTACGGCAACGCCTCCATGTCCGCCTCCGACCAGGCGCTCGTGGCGCAGGCGCGGGAGCGCTGGCAGAACACGGTCGGCGGCCTGCAGGACGCCATGCGCGTCCAAGCCGGCGTGGTCGGCAACATCGACACCAACCGCGCCGAGATGTCGTCACTGGTCGGCCAGAGCCAGGGCGCGACGGGAGCGCTGCAGGCGACGCAGGCCGGCAACCAGCTTCTCGCGCTGCAAGCGCAGCAGCTTGCCGATCTCACCGCCGTCGTTGCCGCCAACGGCCGGGCGCAAAGCCTGTCCGAGGCCGAGCGATCTGCCGCGGCCGAACAGGGTCGCGAACAGCGCCGACGGTTCCTGACGCCGGGCACCGGCTATCAGCCCGGCAACGCCCGCATGTTCCCGAACGGCAACTGAGGGCGCGGCCATGGACGGCAAGATGCTCGCACGGCTCGGCGCTGTCGTGTTCGTGGCCGTCGCGATCACTGCGACCGCGATCGAGATGAACCGGAAAGAGGAAGTGCGGGAGGCGTGGCCGTCCGACCGGACCACCCAAGCGCAGGGCGATCCGTTGCGCGACGAACTGATCCGCTGCCAGGTGCTCGGCGAAGCGGGGCCGCGCGATCCGGCGTGCCTGCGGGCCTGGGCCGAAAACCGCAACCGCTTCCTCGCGCCCGGCGCGCGACCTACCGAGCGCTTGCCGGACATCCCGCCAGCGCCGCGAAACACTCTCATACCCCAATCGGACCGCACCGATCAGCCGGCCTTCGAGCCCGCCGCACCGATCGCGCCGCCGCAGCTCGACGAGGCGAGATAAGATCATGGGCGGCACCGGCGTCATTGACCATTTTCTTGAGGTCTTCACCCGCTACATCGACAGCGGATTCGGGCTACTCAGCGGCGAAGTCGCCTTCATCGCCACCACCCTGATCGTCATCGACGTGACGCTGGCGGCGCTGTTCTGGAGCTGGGGCGCCGACGACGACATCATGGCCCGCCTGGTGAAGAAGACGCTGTTCGTCGGCGTGTTCGCCTACATCATCGGTAATTGGAACAACCTCGCCCGGATCATTTTCGAGAGCTTCGCCGGCCTCGGCCTGAAGGCTAGCGGCACCGGGTTCACCACGGCCGACCTCTTGCGCCCTGGCAAGGTCGCTCAGACCGGGCTCGACGCCGGACGGCCGCTGCTCGATTCCATCTCCAGCCTCATGGGCTACTGGTCGTTCTTCGAGAACTTCATCCAGATCGCCTGCATGTTCCTGGCCTGGGCGCTGGTGCTGCTCGCTTTTTTCATCCTCGCCATCCAGCTCTTCGTCACGCTCATCGAGTTCAAGCTGACGACGCTCGCCGGCTTCGTGCTGATCCCGTTCGGCCTGTTCGGCAAGTCGGCCTTCATGGCCGAACGCGTGCTCGGCAACGTCATCTCCTCCGGCATCAAGGTGCTGGTGCTGGCCGTCATCATCGGCATCGGCTCGACGCTCTTCTCAGAATTCACATCCGGTTTCGGCGGCCAGAACCCGACAATCGACGAAGCGATGGCGATCGTGCTCGCCGCGCTGTCGCTGCTCGGCCTCGGCATCTTCGGTCCCGGTATTGCAAGCGGCATCGTCTCCGGTGGTCCCCAGCTCAGCGCCGGAGCAGCAGTCGGCACTGGCCTGGCCGCAGGCGGCATGGTCGCGCTCGGCGCTGGCGCCGTCGGCGCCGCCGCGTCGGGTGGCGCTGCGCTGGCCAGTGGTGCGGCCGCCGCCGCTCGTGGCGGTGCTGCGATCGCTGGCGGCGCGTCCACCGCTTACAGCCTTGGCGCAGCCGGGCAGTCCGGCGCGGCCGGCGTCGCTTCCGGTCTCAGCGGGGTCGCCCGTGCCGGCGGCAGCGCCGCCGTCTCACCCCTGCGCCGCACTGCGTCGCGTGCCGCCGAAAGCATGCGCTCAAGCTTCAACGCTGGCGGCAAGGCCGCCTTTGAGGCGACAGGCGGCACTTCCACCATGGGCTCGATCGGCGGTGACGCGGCCGGTGATGGCGCCGCTGCCGCCGGTTCCGCGAACGCCGGCGGTCCGCCGGCCTGGGCGCAGCGGATGCGCCGATCCCAGCACATGACCCATGCCGTCCAGGCCACGGCCCATGCCGTCCGCTCCGGCGACGCCCACGGCGGCGGCTCTTCCATCAATCTTTCCGAAGGCGATCGCTGATGTTCAAACGACCCTCTACCCATTATGGCAAGGCCCCCGAGCCGGCGACGCCCTATCAACGCGCCACCCAGGTCTGGGATGAGCGCATCGGCGCCTCGCGCGTGCAGGCCAAGAACTGGCGGCTCATGGCGTTCGGCTCGCTGATCCTGTCGGCCGGGTTCGCCACCGCGCTCGTCGTGCAGTCAGCACGCGGGACGATCGTACCCTGGGTGGTCCAAGTCGATCGCATCGGTCAGGCGCAGGCCGTCGCGCCCGCCGAGGCCGACTATCGTCCGACCGATCCGCAGATTGCCTTCCACCTAGCGCGCTTCATCGAGCAGGTCCGGAGCATTCCGGCCGATGCGATCATCGTCCGGCAGAACTGGCTGCGCGCCTACGACTTCACGACTGACCGCGGCGCCATGGCGCTCAATGACTACGCCCGCTCCAACGACCCCTTTACACGGGTCGGCCGGCAGCAGGTCGCTGTCGACGTCTCCAGCGTCATCCGCGCGTCCCCGGACAGTTTCCGCGTCGCCTGGGTCGAGCGCCGATACGAAAATGGCCAGCTCGCCGAGACCACGCGCTGGACCGCGATCCTGACGATCGTCGTGCAGATCCCCCGAAACGCCGACCGGCTCAGGGCGAACCCGCTCGGCATCTACGTCAACGCCATCAACTGGTCACGGGAGCTTGGGCAATGAAGCCGTATTTCCGTAAAGCCGGAAACCCGGCTTCACACACACACGTACTCCCGGCTCTCCGTAGAGCCGCATTCCCGGTCGTTCTGCTAGCGGCGACCGCGCTCGCGGGCTGCGCGACCACCAATCCGCCGCCGGAGATTTCCTACGACAATGCGGCTCCGGCGGTGCAGACCGTCGATCCACCCGCGCCGGTCACCGTGGTCGAGCTGCCCCGGCCGCTGCCGCTGCCTGGCCAATTGCAGCGTGTGGAGGAGACGCGGCGTGCCCCGGAGCCTTCTAATCCGACCGCTCGCGTCAACCAGGCAAACGAGGCGGCACGAGTCCAGCCGGTGCGCGACGGCTTCATTAACTCGATGCAGGTCTACCCGTGGACCCAAGGGGCGCTTTATCAAGTCTATACCGCCGTCGGGCAGATCACCGACATCGCGCTCCAACCCGGGGAGCAGCTTGTCGGCGCAGGCCCGGTGGCCGCCGGCGACACAGTGCGCTGGATCATCGGCGACACCGAGAGCGGATCGGGGGCAACGCGCCAGATCCACATCCTAGTAAAGCCCACCCGCGCCGACCTGATGACCAACCTCGTCATCAACACCAACATGCGCACCTATCACATGGAACTGCGCTCGACAGAGCGCACCTATATGGCGTCGGTCTCATGGCAGTATCCGCAAGACCAGCTCATTGCGCTGCGCCGTCAGAACGCCGAGGCGCAAGCGGCCCAGCCGGTGGCGAGCGGCGTCGATCTCGCGAACGTCAACTTCCGCTATGCGATCGAGGGCGACCGTGCGCCGTGGCGGCCGCTGCGCGCCTTCGACGACGGACGCCAGGTCTTTATCGAGTTTCCGCGCGGCATCGGTCAGGGCGAGATGCCGCCACTCTTCGTCGTCGGCCCCGAGGGCAACACCTCCGAGCTGGTGAACTATCGCGTTCGCGGCCACCACATGATCGTTGATCGTCTGTTCGCGGCTGCCGAACTTCGCTTCGGCTCCGGCCGCGAGCAGAAGCGCGTCAGGATCGTCCGCACAGACGGGAGGCCGACCTCGTGAGCGAGAACCCGCCCCGGAATGAGGAAGTGCCGGACGACGATGCGCAGCCCCTGACCGGCGAGCCGGTCGGGCCTGCGCCGATGCGGCTGCGGGCCGAACCGCCCCGCGTCACCCGGTTATCGCGGAAGGTTCTCGCCGGCCTCGGTCTTGTCGCCAGCGTCGGGCTCGGAGGTGCGCTGATCTACGCGCTTCAGACCCGTGACGCCGGTCGGCCGAACGACGAACTCTATTCGACCGAGAACCGCTCGACCGCTGACGGACTGGCCGGCCTGCCGCGAGATTACAGTGGCGTGCCGCAGCTCGGTCCCCCTCTTCCCGGTGACCTCGGCCGGCCGATCCTCAGTACCCAGGATCGCGGACAGCCGGTGCCCACACCCGGGACGGCCACGCCCAATCCCGGCATCAGCCCGGAAGAGCAGCGCCGCCTTCAGGAAATCGAGACCGCGCGCACCAGCCGTCTCTTCTCCGGATCGGAAAGCCGGGGCGCACCCGCTGCTGCGGGAGCTGCCCAAGCGCTCGCGCCGGCGCCGGATTTGGCGGGCCTTGGCCTCGCTCCGCCGCCCGCCACGCCCTCGGCGCAGGACCGGCAGAACGCGTTTTTGAACGCAGCGGCCGATCGCAGGACGGTTGCGCCCGATCGCGTCGCTGCGCCAGTATCGCCGAACGTCCTTCAGGCGGGCGCAGTGATATCCGCGGCGCTGATCACCGGCATCCGATCCGATCTACCCGGCCAGATCACCGCGCAGGTCACCGAAAACATCTACGACAGCCCGACCGGCCGTATCTTGCTTGTGCCGCAAGGCACTCGTGTGGTCGGGCAGTACGACAACAACGTGCAGTTCGGCCAGAGCCGCGTCCTGCTCGTCTGGACTCGGCTCGTCTTCCCGAACGGGCGATCGATCGTTCTCGAGCGCCAGCCTGGTGCTGACGCTGAAGGGTTCGCCGGGCTTCAGGATGGCGTCGATTACCATTGGTGGGATCTGGCCAAGGCTGCGGGATTGTCGACACTGCTGAGCGTCGGCGCCGAACTCGCGGTCGACAACGACGATCGGCTCGTTCAGGCGATCCGGAACGGTGGGCAGGACACCATCAACGACGCAGGGCAGCAGATTGTAAGGCGTCAGCTCAACGTCGCGCCCACGATCACTATTCGGCCCGGATTTCCCGTGCGCGTTATCGTGACGCGAGACTTGGTGCTGGAGCCATATGGAGGATATTGATGGCGAAGCTGAAGCTAGGCCCCATCGCGGACGAAAAGCCACTTAAGGTACAGGTCGAGCTACCCGCAGCTCTCCACCAGGACCTTGTTGACTACGCCCACCTATTGGGCCGAGAGCAAGGTCAGTCCGCTGTTGACCCAGCTCGGTTAATCGTCCCGATGTTACAACGGTTCATCGCGACAGACCGTGGCTTCGCCAAAGCCAGGCGAACGTTGACGCCGGGGAGCGCCGATTAATCCGTGGTCCCCGCTCTAATGCTAGAGGGGGTGTTGAAACACTTCAGCAGCAGCGGCAAAGTCGGATTGTCGTTGTCTCTGGAGGAAATTATAGCGGCAGTCGGCGCCCGCGCCGATGGGAGCGGGATCAACGCAATATCCGGCCGGTAGATCACGCTGGTGATGGTCAAGCCGAAGCCCTGTTCGACCATCGTCAGCAGGGTTTCTCGGCTGACTTGTTGGATCGAGAGTTGAACCGCTCCGTCTCCGGCGCCCACCATGCGCCGGAGTATGCCAGCGAGCTCACGCCCAGCGCCATCCGAGCGAACGAGGAAGACTTCGTCACAAATGTCCTCCCACGACAGCTGTGGTCGTGCTGCCAAGTCGTGAAGCGGGGATAATGCCACGAACAGATCTGGTTCGCAGAGACGTCGAACTTGGAACCGAGGGCTTTTGCTCGCACTCAGGCTGATTGCTGCGTCCAGTAACCCGCGCTTCACCCCCAAAGAGTTTTCTTCTGAAGTGCCTTCCTCAAGCTTTACCTCGATCGTCGGATGTCGATTTCTGAATCCCGCGAGAATGTCGATGATCGGGCACGCCGGAAACGCTTCGAGCATTCCAAACCTCACTAGCCCGGTTTTGAGTTTTCGCGCGGAGCGGATCTCCGTTGCGGCGTTACGAAGGTAGCGCGCTCCCACCACCGCTTGTTGAAGGAAGCGCTCACCTTCTGGAGTCAGCCCTGCCCCCGCTCGCGTACGCTTGAAGAGAGAAAAGCCAAGCTGGCGCTCAAACAGCTGCACACGTCGGCTGACGGTGGATTGCGATATCGATAGGCGTTCCGCCGCTCGGCGGAAGCTGCCGGCCTCGGCGACCTGAACGGCGTATTTCAGGTATCGGAGATCAAGAGTCAGATCGGGCATGAGACCCGTCCGATCATACCGGCGATCTCATTGGCGAACCGCCTGCGCCCGGTGAGAGGCACCCATGCACGTCCATTCTCATCGAGCCCACCCCCGCTAGCGCCTGGGGTACAAGCACGTCCGTTGATCTCGGATGTGGAATCCGAGCTGAGCCCCTCAATGAGCATGACCATGTCCGAATCTGCCATAGATGCATGCGGCGGTCATACATTTTCACACGCTTGAAGTCTATGCGCGAAGCATATCTTATTGCGTTATGGAGCCTGAGGTCGCCAAGTACCATTTTGGTGCACTCGCGTTGGCGGTTGCTGACAGAATCGCCAGTGTCTCGGCCTCGTTTTCACCAAGCGGTCCGGCGACCGCAGTGATGGTGTTTCTCAGCTTGGAGCCCGGACTGCCGATCAGCGTGTTGGCAAGCCGGATCAGGCTTTCTCATGCCGGAACGGTGCGATTGATCGATAGGCTCGAGCACGAACAGTTGGTGGAACGACGACGACATATCGCCGACAGGCGGGCGCGCTTCATTCACCTCACCAATTCGGGGAAGAAGATAACGGGAGCCTTGCTCGAGGCACGGGAGCAGGTGATCTCCGAATGTGCTTCGCCCCTGTCGCCCAATGACCTCGACATTCTAGGCGTGCTGTCGGAGCGGCTCCTTGTGGCAAACGGCTTCGACAAAGATGGCTCGATCAGCCTTTGCCATCTGTGCAGCTACAGCAGGATCGCGCCTTCCCGTACTAAAGCGAAGCCGGGGCGCTCACGACGCCGGAACGTCGCACCGAACGGCTGACGATATGATCAGGCAGGCTTGATATAATGGGATCGTTGGCGCTCGAACTTCTTCTATGCGTACTTGCCTTCGGGTTCGGATATGCCGCGAACCAAGGCGGAACCTGTTTAGTGGTGGCCGCCCATGAGTTACACAGACGACAGCCGCCGAGAATGTTCGTCGGATTTCTCGCAGCGTCGGCAGCGGCAGGGCTGGTTGCGGTCCCGATAGTCTGGACGGGAATACTGGGCGCAACACTCGCACCCTCGACCAGCATCAATTTCCTCCTGCTCATCGGCGCTATCGCCTTCGGCCTCGGCGCACTCATTAATGACACATGCCTGCTCGGATCGCTGGCGCGGCTTGGGGATGGGGAGATGCGGCTTCTAGCTCTACCCTTGGGATTGGCGATTGGCATCTTGGCTGCCGACCATGGCAGGTTCGGCGATGGTGCAACATGGCCAAGCTTGATCTCCAGACCAAGCGTAACAGGCCTCGTTACTCTCCTAGCCTTCCTTGCTGTGCTCGTGCTGGCACTCGTTTTCGTTTCCATGAAGAGCGTTCTGCGAACAAAGCCGGGTTGGTCGTTCGGCGCTTCGATGATTGGACTCGGTATCACTGGTGGACTTCTATATGCACTCTCGCCGGCCTGGACCTTCGCAGACCTGATTCAACGCGGCCTTCCTCTCAGAATGTCGCCGGCCGGCGAGGTCACGCTCACTGCGGTGATCTCTTCGATCGCAGGCGCCCTTACCGCCTCCTTTCGCCAAGGAAATCTGCGTCTCCAACTGCCGACAGCGAATGGCATTCTGCGATCTGTCGTCGGCGGCACATTGATGGGTATCGGCATCGCGCTCATACCCGGCGGGAATGATGGGTTGATCCTCGCAGCGGTTCCGACACTTTCACCTGGTGGGATAGTCGCCTACCTTCTGATGACGACGACAATCGTCTTCGGATTTGCAGCGCGTGGTAAGTTATTCCGGCGCTGCCTTTCAGGGCCATGACAAGGGCAACAGAGGACTTGCCCCGCTGAGGTTCTGCAGGATTTGCGCGCCCGCCGTCACGAGAGGACCACAGTCACGAGGGCACAAGCGCCCCTCTGTGGCGGACCGAAGCACGCAGCAGCACGAGGGACGCCGCTAGCAGAACTGCGTCCTTCAGTAGAAACTGCCCTGGTGCAGCCGAAATCGCAGGAAAGCCGCCGGCAGTCTGCTCCGCGACACCTGGAGTGGTGATGAAAAAGGTCAGCGTGATCAGATAGGTCGCTGCTGACATTAGTGCGCCTAGCGCAGAGAAGAGTGGACGAAATGCACCAAGGATCAGAACGAGACCGGTCGATAACTCGATAACGCCGATGAAATAGCTTTGTCCCTGCGTCCCGAACATGCCCAGCCAACTCATGATCGGGCTGTGCTCGATAAACGGGGCGATGCCATAGGCCTCGTACGCTGTGAACTTCATCGCGCCGAACCACAGAAATACGATCACGAGAGCCCATCTAAGTAGGCCGAGATCCCTCCGACCGTGCTCGGGGACAAAAAATTCGTAACGGTCGAAAATGCTCATCTAAAATTCCTCAACAGTGGTCCCGTGGGAACGTCACGAACGACGTCTTCGTGCTTCGGGCAGGCGTTGCAGTATATGCGCGACGCATATACTAATAAGCGAGATATGTCAAGCGGCTGTTGGCTCGCGCTTCGCTGCCTCACGATGCCACCCTCATCGGCGATGCCTTTACTGAGCAAACGCGCGACCTTGCGGGATTTTGACTTGATGGGGCTGGCGCTCCGGCTGGGCCTATAGCCTGTTGGCAAACGTCCAGCCTGTACGGATGGACGCGGCCCTGGACGAGATACCATGGCCGACCGAAGTCGTAGCAGCGATCGCCGCACTCCCCGACGTCGTGGAGCACGGACTGTTCCTCAATAAGACGGATACAATCGTGGTCGCGCGCGGTGAAACGATGGAAGTGCGACACCGTGGGGCAAGCTAGGTCTCGCTGATCTACACCTGCGCGGCCTGGATGACGGCGCTGACGCGGAGTGATTCTCGGGCGCGACCTACGGCGATTCCGAGCGAAGAGGCTTGCCCTATAGCCGTCAGGTATCAACGGTTCCGCGGCCTTAACGAGCCGGACCCGCTTTTTTCGGCGCGCTCGATCAGTCGAATCCTCCGAAACCCTTTTAAAACAGGAGTTTTTCCATAAGCCGCGCGGAGAAAGAGGACCACGGTATGGCTTGCTGTCTATGCTCCGCGCACATATAGATGTGGCAATGGATGGACCTCGAGATCGAAACATTTTCGGGGCGTTCGCACTCATGATCAGCGACGACATCGTTCGCGCTAGTTCATCGCGGGCGCCGGAAGCTGGACCCGCCGCCTCCGCGCTGGCGTTGCTCGCGCACAAGCCCGGGCTCTCGATCCGTATGCTTGCGATCGGGGTGGGCCTTTCACATGCAGGGACCGTTCGCCTAGTGGATCGATTGGCGACCGAGGGATTGATCGAGCGTAGGGAGCATTCGACAGACGGGCGCGCGCGATCCCTCTATCTTACTCCAACTGGCAAGGTCGCGAGCGACGAGGTCCTGGCCTCGCGCGATCAAGTGATTGCCGAAGGGCTATCGATCCTTAATCCAGACGAACTGAAAATCTTATCGGACATCGCTGAACGCGTTCTTCGCAATCGCTTGGAAAACCTCGAGCAGTCATACCGCATCTGCCGGCTGTGCTGCTACGAGGGTTGCACGAACTGCCCCATTGATGCCGAATTGTATGAGCGAGGCGTAGACCGCGAGAAGAGCGACGACGCGTAGAAGGCTCGCAGTCGCGGCCTGTAGCGACGCGACGCGCTTTCGACTACATTCGCCAGGTATTTAAGACAGCATCTCCGACTTGCTCATTGACCTGATCCATCCAAGCGCCAGGTCGGGCGCGCGAAGTGGCAGCTATAGCCCCCAGGATAGCGCACCAGGTATCTTTGGTGCTCTGGCTCCGCCTCCCAAAAGGGTTCTTCCGGATTGATTTCCGACACGACCGGGCCAGGCCAACGACCTGATGCCTCAATCTCGGCGATGGTCGCCAGCGCGATTTCCTTCTGCACCTCGGTGGTATAGAAAATTGCCGATCGATAGCTCGGACCGACATCGCTGCCCTGTTGCTCGTAGGTCGTGGGGTCGTGGACCTGGAAGAAGAGCTCCAAGAGAGAGCGATAGCTGAGTACGGAAGGGTCGAAGGTCACTTCTACTGCTTCCGCATGGCCGTAATGTCTCGCATAGGTCGGATCAGGCATTTCCCCGCCTATGTAACCGACACGCGTCGATACCACTCCATTCGCTCGGCGCAGCAAATCCTCCATGCCCCAGAAGCAGCCGCCTGCGAGAATCGCTCGCTCTGTCGCGGCCACCCCATTGCCGGTAGGTGATTGGCTCACAGTCCGTTCGCCCTCTTCCGCGTGTGCCACGGTCAAGTCAGCCTCTCGGGATCGGCGGCCTTGCTGGTGCTCGAGAGCTCGGTCTGCACGTCCGAACCGCGGACAAGAGTTAAATCAACCGGACACCGATCAGCGATCGCGAGAATCCGAGCGCGCTGATCATCACTCAGCGGCCCATCGAGGACGATGGTACGCGTGAATCGGTCGGGCGGCATCATGTCCAGCACCTTCTCGTGCTGCACGGTCGTGCTCGCCCGTTCGAGCGGAAAGCCCTTGCGGTTCGCATAGAGACGCATCGTCATCACCGTGCAGGCTGCGAGGCCGGCAGATACGAGCTCGTAGGGAGATAGTCCGGTCCCGAGGCCACCGACCGATGCTGGCTCGTCGGCGAACAGAGTGTGCTCGCCGCTGCGGACCTTGAGCTGGAACGTCCCTGCAAGAGTTTCGGTGGCGACGACGCCCTCCGCAACCTCGACCTGTGGAAGATCCGCCGTGAGTGGTGGGAGAAAGCGGCTCGCCCAAACCGCCACCATGGCCGCAGCGTAGTTCGCGTCCGCGACGTCGGTGAGAAGGTGATCCGCGTTGTGGAGCGAGATGAAGCTTTTAGGGTGCCTGGACGCGACGAAGATGCGCGACGCGTGGTCGATGCCGACCACCTGATCCAGCGGAGAGTGCATGACCAGCACCGGCCGTCGCAGGGAGGCAATGGCCTTCTCGACGTCGATCCCCTCAACCGCCTCAAGGAATCCTCGGCGAATGAGGAAGGGCCTACCGGCAATCTCCACCGAGGCCTCGCCCTCGCTCGCGATGGTGTCCAGATCATTCGGTCCGAAGAGGCGCAAGATATGCTGAAGGTCGGCCGGCGCACCAATCGTCGCGACCGCCGCAATATCACGCATGTCGGCGGCGGCTGCGATCGCAGCGGTGCCACCCAGGCTGTGCCCGACGAGGAGGGACGGTGACATGCCCGCCGCCGCCATCGCCTTTGCGGCGGCCCGAAGGTCCTCGACGTCCGACGCGAAGTTCACAGGTTCTCCCGTCCCACCGCCGATCCCGGTCCCGGCGAAATCGAACCTCAAGACCCCGATGCCCGCACGCGACAGCGCGCGCGAGATGTAAACGGCGGCGCGACTGTCTTTCCCGCAGGTGAAGCAGTGGGCGAAGATCGCCCAGCCCCGCGGCGTCCCTTCCGGCGGTTCGAGGTGCCCGGAAAGCTGAGAGCCAGCCCCACTAGCAAACGTGAATGTCTTTTCTGCCATGTCCATCGAACCTCCAGCACGCGGCTTGGCGGTTGCGCTCTCAGAACCTTCAACGGAGCTGAGCGGAGCGCACCGCCAACCGAAGTCGTCATCTCAGGGTATCATTTATATGTCTGGCGCATATAGACAAGCCCCTGGACCATGATTATATGCGTCATGCATACTTCTGCGGCCTGCTTTCCACCGACGGTCTCACGGAAGCGGCATCAGTCAGGCGCATGGGCCAAAGGACTATGGAACTCAATCAAGTCAGCTATTTCATCAACTTGGCCGAGACGCTGAATTTCACAGCGGCCGCTCGCTTGAGCGGTGTGTCACAGCCAAGTCTGACCCGCGCGATCCGCCGCTTGGAAGATGAGCTTGGCGGGCCGCTGATCTATCGCGACGGGAAGAACAGCCGCCTGACTGGCCTTGGCCATGACGTCGAGGCAGAATTCCGGCGCATGGTGGTCGCGATGAAGAGCGTTCGCAATCACTCGGAGCACTGGGCGATGGGGGGGCACCGCGTGCTGGATGTCGCCGTCGCGCCCACCGTCGGACCAAAGGAATTTACGGCATTCTTCGAGAGCGCATTGGCGGAGATGCCATCCATCGAAATCAAGCTGCACTCGCTCCAGTCGAACGAGGACACATCGGAGGTGCTTTCAGGAAAATACCACGCGTGCATCATGCCGCGTGAAACAAGACCGGAACGCAAGCTGGATGTGCATCCTCTATTTTGGGAGCGCTTCGTGCTCGGCTGTTCTGCAAACCATCCCTTGGCTGCCAACGAGATCGTGAGCGGCGAAGACCTGCTCGAGTTTCCTTTCGTCGATCGCCTGAAATGCGAGTTTCGCGATCGGATCCTCGATCACTTCGCGCGACGGGACTTGCTCATGCGACCTCGCTTTCGATCAGATCGCGAGGACTGGGTGCAACGGGTCGTCGCTGACGGCCACGCCATATGCATTCTTCCGGAACGATCGGCGACCGTGCAAGGCCTCGTCACTCGGCCGATCGACGGATTTGTCTTGGAGCGCGAAGTCGTGATCGCGACAGTATCCGGCTCCACGGCAACGGTCGAGATACGGAACATCGCGCAGCTGGCAACCCGGTACGAGTGGAACTGAATCACGACGTGAAGAGCTTCGGCGCTATGGAAACTATACGCGCAGCGTATTGGATAAATCTGAGGCGCACTGCGATAGTCGGCGCAATGACTGCAAAGATAAATGACAGTGTGCCTAGCTCTCTAGGTTAAGTATTGGAGACTATCATGAAGTTTGAGAAGTCACAGGCAGCAGTTGACCGCCTGACCCCCGAGCAACGCCGGATTACCCAGGATTCGGGGACCGAAAGGCCCTTCACGGGTGAGCACAACGACAACAAGGAGCCTGGCATCTACGTCGACATAGTGTCGGGAGAGCCGCTGTTCGCTTCAACAGACAAGTTCGATTCGGGTACTGGCTGGCCCAGCTTCACCAAGCCGATCGTTCCCGCAAACGTGAACGAGGTGCGGGACAGCGCACACGGCATGGTCCGGACGGAGGTCAGGTCGGTACACGCCGACAGCCATCTGGGCCACGTGTTCCCGGACGGTCCTTCCGACCGCGGCGGTCTGCGCTACTGCATCAACTCAGCGTCCCTTCGCTTCATCCCGCGCGACGAGATGGAGTCCGAGGGATACGGTGAATATCTCGATCAGGTAGAGGAGGATTAACATGCATCAGCGCGCAATTCTCGCAGGCGGATGTTTCTGGGGTATGCAGGATCTCATCCGCAAGAGGCCCGGCATCGTCTCGACTCGTGTGGGCTACACCGGCGGCGATGTTCCGAACGCCACGTATCGCAATCACGGCACGCATGCCGAGGGGATCGAGATCATGTTCGACCCGGCGGTGACGAGCTACAGGAACATCCTGGAATTCTTCTTCCAGATCCACGATCCGACGACGAAGAACCGCCAGGGCAATGATCGTGGTCTCTCCTACCGGTCGGGCATCTATTACGTCGACGAGGAGCAGAAGCGCGTCGCCGAGGATACGATCGCCGATGTGGATGCCTCCGGGCTATGGGATGGCAAGGTGGTCACCGAGGTCGAGCCGGTCGGCGATTTCTGGGAGGCCGAGCCGGATCACCAGGATTATCTGGAGAAGCGGCCGGGCGGCTACACCTGCCACTTCGTCCGTCCCGGCTGGGTGCTTCCGAAGCGTCAAAAGGCTGACGACGTGCAGCCCGCGGCCGGGACTGCAGCGGAATAGGCTTCACTGCCGTTGCCGCTGCACCGGTCCGGTTCGCAATCTTCGCGACCGCGTCGTTCAACGACGCGGTCGCCGAACCCTGCTTCAGAGAGACGGGCGGTTCCATTCAGTCGCCATCGCAGCACAGGATCGCAGATTTATGCCAGACCTCTCGTCCTTTCCGATCACGCAGCGCTGGCCGGCAT
Organism: Sphingomonas sp. NPDC092440; assembly: GCF_044754985.1. NCBI lineage: Bacteria > Pseudomonadati > Pseudomonadota > Alphaproteobacteria > Sphingomonadales > Sphingomonadaceae > Sphingomonas > Sphingomonas sp. NPDC092440. Next base: position 353,403 of record NZ_JBIVQA010000007.1, read on the forward strand.
CTCATCCCGATCGCCTGCAACTCTACGCCGCTCCCACGCCCAATGGCGTCAAGGTTTCGATCATGCTGGAGGAGACTGGCCTGCCGTATGAGCCCCACTTCGTCGACATCTCGAACAACGAGTCGAAGGACCCAGCGTTCGTGTCGTTGAATCCCAACGGCCGCATACCCGCGATCATCGATCCGGCTGGCCCTGACGGCCAGCCCATTGGCATATGGGAAACCGGTGCGATCCTCATCTATCTGGCCGACAAGACGGGGCAGCTCATCTCAACAACACCCGCCCAGCGGTACGAGACCCTGGCCTGGGTGTTCTTTCAGGTGTCGGGCGTTGGGCCGACCTTCGGACAGCTAGGCTTTTTCCTGCGATTTGCCGGCAAGGACTATGAGGACAAGCGACCTCGGCAGCGCTTTGTTGATGAATCCAGGCGTCTTCTCGGGGTCCTGGATCACCGGCTGGAGGGCCGCGAATGGATTGTCGATGAGTTCTAGATCGCGGACATTGCGACGTTTGGCTGGGTGAATGCGCTGGTCGAATTCTAC